>JBEVDW010000576.1:0-5712 GCA_040513115.1 Steroidobacteraceae bacterium
CACGTATTCACGTGACCGCGCAGATGAGGCAAATGTCTTGGGCCGCGCGTGGGACGCGCCAACCATGTCCCTTGATCGGATGCTCTCGACCTCGGAACTGCACGCTGCCATCGAGCGCGATCTCCTGTTCGTAGTGCCACCGCCCGATCGTCGAGTTGTCGGGGATGTGGTACATGAGCGGCGGTCGGAGCGCGCTGAAGGCAATCCTCAGTTCCATTTTCTCCAGGATCGTCTCACGCAGCGGCCCGTCGAGAAGCATGCTCGGATGGGTGTGAATGGTCGGACCGGCGTACACGCACTCCCAGCGCTGACCGGGCACGAGGCACTTCAATCGCAGCAAGGCGCCGCTCGGTCCTGCGCCGCAATCGCCCTGACCGAGGCTGCGATGGCTGAGAGACGTACCGTCGGGAAGATAAACGTAAACCTGTTCCCGCCAGATCGTCGGATCCTGTGCCCAGCGCCCGATGTGCACATAGAGCCCGCAATTGGATTCGTAGTCGTGTCCGAAGAAGCAACAGCCTGCCTTGGAAGTTGATATGTCCTCGCACATCGGCGAGATGCCGTGGCCCGCGGGTGTGATCTCGCCAGCCCTGCCCCGCTTTCATCTCATAAGTCTGGCCGCGAAACGCGAAGCGGGCATCGATCGACATTTCCTGCTCGTAATGCCAGCGCCCGAACGTTACGTTGTCCATCACGTCGTAGCGGATGATGGGGCCGGCGCCCTTGAAGCTCGCATCATTTGCCTACGCCGCCAGCAAGGGCGGCCTGCACCACATGACGCATCATCTAGGGAAACTCTGATTAATCGCCGTTTACACGCATGACCATGCGAGCTGCAGTGCTCAGATTGAAGTGTTGGCCAGTGGCGGCGATCCGCCGACCATCGTCCAGGCGGCGTTATGCGCCTGGCGTTCGCTCATCTTCATGCAGTCACTCGCAGCAGATGATTTCGAGCGTTGAACAAGTTCGTCAACGCACATGTCACCTGCAATCGATGCAGGTTCTTCGCCAAGCCGCGGTAGCGAACCTTGTTGAAACCGAAGAGGCGCTTGATCACGAGGAAGCAATGTTCGACTTTCGCACGCACCTTCGATTTAGTGCGGTTGCGACTACGTTGCTGAGCGCTCAACGCATGATGGTTCGTCGCCTTCTCTTGTGTGAAGTCTTTCGCGTGCCGGGCGCACTTGCGGATCACTTCGCGCTGGCCGCGATAAGCCGAGTCACCCCACACCCGCCGCTCTTTGCCATGCAGCAGGTACGGCAGCGCCTGGCTATCGTGGACGTTGGCTGCGCTGGCCACCACCGAGTGAATCAGCTTGCTGCGGCTGTCCACGCCGATGTGCGCTTTCATGCCGAAGTACCACTGATTTCCCTTCTTCGTCTGATGCATCTCAGGGTCGCGCTGCTTGTCATTGTTCTTCGTCGAGGACGGTGCATTGATGATGCTGGCATCCACGATCGTGCCGGTGCTCAGCTTCATCCCTTGGCTCTTCAGGTGCGCGTTGACCTGCGCAAAGATCGCCTTGCCCAGTCGATGCTTCTCCAGCAAATGCCGGAACTTACACACGGTGGTCTCATCTGGCGCCGCTTCCCGACCCAGATCGATGCCCACAAACTGCCGCATCGAGGCAGAGTCGTACAGCGCTTCCTCCACTGCCGGATCCGACAGATTGAACCACTGCTGCAGGAAGTAGACGCGCAGCATCCGCTCCAGCCCCACCGTCGGGCGGCCTGCACCTTCACCCTTCGGATACACCGGCTCGATCAGCGTGCACAGTTTCGCCCATGGCACGACTTGGTCCATCTGCGTCAGAAACTCATCGCGTCGCGTGCGCTTGCGATGGATCTCGAACCCTGCCGTGGCCAGACTCTGTTGCGTGGGTTTCATCAATTTCTCGCCCCTGCTTGCGTTCGCCAGATTCTATGCGAGCCGGCGAATAGTTCAGAGTTTCCCTAGTCTTCAGCAATGGTTCCCACCAGGTTGGTATTGCACACGCTCGCATCGTGTCGCGCGTTCTTAGGTTTGAACGCGCTGCAATGGTTCGTGCTCGTCGCAGTTGCCTCGTGGAGCGTGTCGCCCGGCGTTGCGAATGCAGGACCGCAGCTGCTCGAAAGTGCACTGCTCTGGGTCGAGTCGGGCAACCAGGTGCTCCCGTCAGACCGCTTCAACTATGTGGAAACAGCGGATCGAAGCCCAGTTCGGCTGGCGAGTGACGGCGGTTCACCCCATCTCACGACAGCGAGTGCACTGCGCACGCCGTGCGTCGAATCAGCCTCGTCGGTCGCATCGCTCGCCACCCCCGCTGCCGGACAGCGCACGCATTCTCCCTTTCAGCCGCGAGCCCCTCCCACCGCGCCACTGAGCTGAGCGTCTGCGCGATCCTTGTGGTGCTGCCAATGAGCGAGCACCGTGCCGCATTGAACGGGAGAACGTCTGTGGTTCCTTCTAAATGGAAGCTCGTCGTGTACGGGCTCGTCATTCTCGTGGGCAGTCTCATCGCGTTGCCAAGCTTTCTCACGCCGGGACAAGTAGCCGCGCTCCCCGGCTGGCTGCCGCACAAGCAAGTCGCTTTGGGTCTGGACCTTCGAGGCGGCGCTCACCTGGTGCTGCAGATGGACGAACGCGCGCTGAACAAGCAGCAACTGGAAGCTGTGTTCGCTCAGGTCCAGGAGACGCTGCGCGAGGCCGATGTTCGTGGCGTTCACACATCGATCGAAACGGACGCGGTGGTGCTGCGCGCGACGACGAACGACGGTGCGGCTACCGCTGAACGTGCGTTACGGGCGGCTGGACGCGATGCAGATGCTGCCTCATTCGATATTGAGGTCAACGGCGCCATCATTCGACTCGGGCCGAATGAAACCGCGGCACGCGAGCGTCGCCAATCAGCTCTCCAGCAAAGCGTGGAGATTGTGAGGCGGCGCATTGATGCGATTGGCGTGGCCGAACCGACCGTTCAAGCCCTGGGCTCGAGCCGCATACTAGTGCAGCTGCCGGGGGTGCAGGACCCAGCTGCGATCCGCACGCTGCTGGGCAGCACTGCGAAGCTGACCTTACATCGCGTCGATGGCTGGCAGGATCGTGGCACAGCAATCCCGTCGCTGGACGAAATTCGCGTACCTGCGAGCGATGAGCCCATCGATTATCTGCTGCAGCGAGCACCGCTGTTACAGGGCGAACGTCTGGTTCAGGCGAATGCCACTCTCGATGGGCAAACGGGGTTGCCGGTCGTCTCATTCCGCTTCGACGACACCGGCGCGCGAATCTTCGCGAAAGTCACACGGGAGAATGTCGGTCGCCAGCTGGCCATCGTGCTCGACGGCAAGGTCATCAGCGCACCGGTCATCAACGAGCCGATCGCGGGTGGCGCGGGACAGATCGAGGGCAATTTCACAGTCGCAGAGACGAGCGCCTTGGCGGCGCTGCTGCGCGCGGGCGCGCTTCCTGTTCCTCTGCAAATCATCGAAGAGCGGATGGTCGGACCCGATCTCGGAAGCGATGCCATCCGCATGGGTGCGCTGACGGGCCTGGCCGGTCTGCTGCTCGTGCTCGCGTTCATGACGGTCCTCTATCGCGGCTGGGGCGTCGTCGCGAACCTTGCATTACTCATCAACGTCACGCTCACACTGGCAGCGCTGACGCTCATGGGCGCAACGCTGACGCTGCCCGGCATCGCGGGCATCGTTCTCGGCATTGGCCTCGCGGTCGATGCGAACGTATTGATCAATGAACGCATCCGCGAGGAGACCCGTAAAGGCAAGAGCGCCGCAGCTGCACTCTCCGCCGGGTTCGATCGCGCGTACGCAACCATCGTCGACTCGAATCTGACGGCGCTGATCGCAACGGTCCTGCTGTTCTGGTTCGGTTCGGGACCAGTACGTGGCTTTGCGATCACGATGGCGCTGAGCATCGGCATTTCCATGTTCACTGCAGTCGGCGTGGTGCGCGCCATCATGGGAGTGTGGATTCGCCGGCAACGGCCGCGGCAATTCGTTATCGGCTCCCTGCTGCCCGCACGCTGGCGTCAGGCCACACCGGCGTTTCGGTTCATGCGGGCCCGCTTCATCGGCCTGGGCCTTTCGATGCTGCTATCGATCGCATCGCTGTTCCTCTTCGTGACGCCGGGACTCAACTACGGCGTGGACTTCACGGGCGGCACGATCATCGAGGCGCGTGGAGCCACGCCGATGCGAATCGAGGACCTGCGCGCAAGCCTTGAACGCGCCGACCTTGGGGAGATCAGCCTGCAACATGTTGGAAGCGATGCATCGACCATCCTCGTGCGCCTGCAACAGCAGCCCGGCATCGATAGTGCCGCGCAGACAGCACTCGCGGACCGGGCCAAGGCCTCGATCCTCTCGGTTGACCCTTCGGTCACTTTCGAACGCGTCGACATCGTCGGTCCGAAGATCAGCAGCGAGCTGACAGACGCCGGCATTCTCGCGGTGCTCTTCGCTTCGGTCGCGATGTTTGCCTACATCTGGGTTCGCTTCGAATGGCACTTTGCTGTCGGTGCGATTGCGACCTTGGTGCTCGACGTGACGAAAACGGTCGGGTTCTTCGCGCTTGCGGGTCTCGAGTTCAACCTGACGGCGATCGCGGCGCTGCTGACCTTGATCGGCTACTCGGTCAATGACAAGGTCGTGGTCTACGATCGAATGCGTGAGCACCTGCGTCGGCAGCCGCAGCTGCCATTGCGCGAACTCATCGACCGCAGCATCAACGAGACGTTGAGCCGTTCCGTCTTCACATCAGTGACCGCATTTCTTGCCCTATTGCCCATGGCGATATGGGGTGGATCTGCCGTTTCCAGTTTTGCCGTGCCTATGGTGTTTGGCATCGTGGTGGCTGCAAGCTCGTCGGTCTTCATTGCAGCACCGATTCTGCTGTTCCTGGGTGATTGGCGGAAGAAGCGTCAGCCGCGCAGTGCCGCCAACGCCTTCGTAGCGCTGGACCTTGCGCAATAAAGGGTGTCGTGAAGCTCGGGATGATGGCCTGTAACAGCGCCGATGCGCTAGGTCCGTTAGTGCTAAGCCTGGACTCACGGCGAACACCGAAACACGGTTCGAGTTCAGCTGTTACAGAGCTTGGTGCAACAAGGGCATCGTTCCGATCTGCCGCACATCGATCGAGACATGGGCAGCTATTTCCCGCTGAAACGGTCAAGTGAGTTGCTGATGTACTCCGCTGCGTCCCCATCGTCACGAGCTATTCAACTTCAATGCCGATGATCGAACCGACGAGATGCAGCCAACTTGCAGAGTAATTTTCGATCAGAGAATGCGGTCGACCAGAGGGCTGCGGATTCACGCCGAGCTTTTCTGCTAACAGCGGGATGAGTTTCTAATAGAGATCAGGTTGCTTGACGCTCCAGGCCTGTCCCCCGCAGTCCATGAAGATTCCACATCTAACGAAATGCAACGCGCAAATTCCTTCGCTGATTACTGAGTCGCGTTGTGCGCGCCATCCTGGGCGAGATTCGCCGCTCAGTGCGGTGTCACTCCCTGCCGGCACGCTGGCGTCAGGCTACCCCTAACGTTTCGGTACATGCGAGGAGTTCTGGCGCTGGGCGCCTGGTGAGAACGACAGTACAGACACGTGAGCAAAAGCTCACACGAATCGCTCACATGCGATACTCCGATGCAATGAAATTGACGCTGATTGTCCTGATTCCATTCGTGGGCGCGCTGCTCGCAGCGTTTCTTCCCGCG
>JBEVDW010000577.1:0-3595 GCA_040513115.1 Steroidobacteraceae bacterium
AGGGTGCGAACCCGCTGCCTTCCCAGTTGACGCTGTAGAGAGTGAACGGAGTGACCGCTTCGACTTCATCGTTGGAAACGCGGGTGAAGAATGTCGAAGCGCAAAGATGCCCACGTAATCACGCTCGTGGGGCGGTTCGCCCAAATCGCAGCAATTTCGGCGTGTCCGCGCGCCTGAAGATCAGGTCGGATGAACTGTGGGATTCATAGACATCGTTTCAACGATTTCAGCGCTTATCTGCAGGGTCGTTATTGCTAGTTAAAAAAGTACGTCAGGCCGTGGCTTTTGATTTAATGCAGCAACGACTTGATCGACTTTCCAGTTCGAGAATCGAAGTCTTTCTCGGCTCGGGTCATACGAGCGAATAACTTCTTCGCGCAACGGCACCAACTCGCCAGCCATCGCGATTCGATCGGCTGGCGTTTTTCCCGAAAGTCCGCCATGAGATCGTCGCCAGTTGTACAACTCGGCGACGTGACACCCATAGCATCGATTCGCGTGAGCTTCGGTATCGATGGCACCCGTGGCACGGCCAGCGAGTTTGGATTTGGCGAAGCTCGGAACGCAACGGGCTGCCGGTTTTTCAGTGTGCGCTGGAACCGCAAGCGACCAAACGTCTGCTAGAGATCCCGAAGTGGATGTTCGATGCGCAGATCGTGTGCCTCATTCAGTTCGGGTCGTTCCCACAGGCAAGTTGCGAGGCCTTAAGCGAAGTCAGCCAGCTGCTGAGAGCAGCGCGCCGTAGCGAGATCGGAGTGATACAAGCGCATCAGAGCCTTTCCAACATCGGAGGATCTGATGCCAAGCCTAGCGAAGTCGCACCGAGCGAGCCAACTGGCTTTGTTTCAACCGACGAGCGCGGCACCTCGGTGGGAGAACTTGCCTCCAGAGGTCCGAAGTCAGGCCGTAGCGCTCCTGGCCGATCTGTTGCGCGCTCTCGTGCACGCCGATCCAAGAGAACTCGACGGGGAGATGCGCGATGAGTGAGAAGATTCGCCCGCATCACCTCGAACGCAAAGCCATCCTGTACATCCGCCAGTCCTCGGCTTACCAAGTCCTGCACAACCTCGAGAGCCAGAAGTTGCAGTATGCGATGCAGGAGCACTTGCGTCGTCTGGGCTGGCAGGAGATCGAGATCATCGATGAGGATCTGGGGCGATCTGCCGCCGGCACAGCCACTCGCGTGGGCTTTGAACGCATGGTCGCGCAAGTATGCTTGGGCCAGGTCGGCGCGGTCGCCGCTCGTGAGGTGTCGCGCTTTGCGCGTAACAGCCGGGAGTGGCAGCAGTTGGTAGAAGTATGTCGGGTTGTGGACACGGTGCTTATTGACCAGGAGACCGTGTATGCGCCTCGGCAAAGCAACGATCGGCTGCTGCTGGGATTGAAGGGGAGCCTCAACGAGTACGAGCTCGATCTTTTGCGACAGCGGTCGCTCGAAGCGCGCCACGAGATGGCTAAACGCGGTGAACTCATCGTCACAGCACCGGTCGGGTACATCAAGTCCGAAGAGCCGGCGTTTGAGAAGACGCCCGACCGTCGCGTTCGACAAGCCATCGAGTTGCTTTTCGAGAAGGTGGTCGAGATTGGCAGCGTGCGACAGACCTTGTTGTGGTTCCAGGAGCATGGCCTTGAGTTTCCCGCGCACACCGCGCGAAGCGAGGTGCAGTGGAAGCGCCCGAGCTACGGATGCTTCTATCGTCTGCTGACCAACCCGATCTACGGTGGAGCGTATGCCTATGGCAAGAGTGGCCCAGCAGCTCACTGTGACGGCCGATTGCCGCGTCCCGGCTATCGGCGCAAGCCGCGCGAGCAGTGGCTATCGTTCATTCCGAACGCACATGAGGGATACGTCACCTGGGAACGCTTCGAGCAGATCCAGCAGCTGATCAAGAACAACCTGCTGGGCCGCGAGCAACTCGGCTCTGCCCGGTGCGGAGCGGCTCTTTTAGCGGGTCTCTTGCGTTGCCGGCGGTGCGGCCATAAGTTGACGGTCCGCTATACGGGGAGCCATCACGATGTCCTGCGATACTCCTGCTGGCGTGGATTTCTGGATAATGGGGAGCCACGCTGCATTGCCTTCGGCGGCATCCCAGCGGACGAGGCGATCGGCCGCGAGGTGCTGCGGGTCGTGCAGCCGGCAGCGATAGAGGCCGCAGTCTTGGCAAGCGAGGATCAGGCTCAAAAGCGCGATCAAGTCGTCGCGGCACTCCAGCGTGACCTGGAAGCCGCTCAGTACGCAGCCCGCCGTGCTCAGAAGCAGTTCGATGCCGCGGATCCCGAGAACCGCTTGGTCACCGATGAACTTGAACGGCGCTGGAACCAAGCTCTGCACAACGTGCAGAGCGTTCAAGAGCAGCTCGATCAACACCTACGACACACTGAGCAGGTAGTCGTGCCTTCTCGCGATGAGTTCCTGCAGCTCGCCACGCAGCTCGAGTCGCTCTGGCCTGACGCCGATCCGCGCTTGCGCAAGCGCATCGTGCGAGCGCTCATTCAGGAAGTGATCGTGAACGTGGATGATGTCACCGCCGAGGTCGTGTTGGTGATTCACTGGAAAGGCGGCGTGCACAACGAGCTGCGATTCCCACGACGACGTCGCGGTCAGAACAATGCGCATTCATCCCCGCAGGTCCTCGATGCCGTTCGGTTGCTCGCCAATATCTGTACGGATGATCTCATCGCCAGTGCCTTAAATCGCAGTGCCTTACCTACCGGGCGTGGCAACCGCTGGTCTCGCGAGCGGATAACCTCGCTTCGCACACATCACAAGATTGCGTGCTTCAACAAAGAGCGATCGAGTATCGAAGGCTGGATGAACCAGACACAGGCTGCAGCGTTTCTCGACATCAGCGCCGGCGCCTTGCGTCTCGCCGTCTCCCGCGGCGAGATCCAAGCACAACATCCACTACCTGATGGTCCTTGGGTATTCAATCGCCGTGATCTTCAAACTTCCGCCGCTCGCGAACTCGTTCAGCGGATCAAAAACGGCCGACCCGACCCCACCGCACGCTGTTCAAATCAGGTCAGTCTCGATTTTTCAAGCACATAGAAAGGTGGGGTAGTATGAAGCGTAGTTGTAATCGACTCGCCAGGCTTCGATCTTCTCCCGCGCCTCATCGATCGACTCGAACCAATGCACGTTCAGGCACTCATCGCGCAATGAGCCGTTGAATGTCTCGACAAAGCAGTTGTCCGTCGGTTTGCCAGGACGACTGAAGTCGATGTGCACCTGATGGTGATACGCCCATAGATCGAGTAGTCGACCTGAGAACTCGCTGCCGTTGTCCACGAAGCTACGTACCGGTGCACCGCGGGTCGCTGTCAGCCGATTGCACACCTGCACGACATCCTCAGCACGCAAACGCTGACCCACGTGAATGCTGAGCGCTTCTCGGGTAAACACATCTATCACCCTCAGCGCGCGCCAACGTGTTCCATCCACCAGTTGATCGGCCACAAAATCCATTGACCACGCTTGATCCGGTCGTTTCGGGACATAGCGCTCGCGGCGATTCACCGCCATCTTGCGCCGTCGCGGACGCTTACTGCGTAACTGCAGTCCTTCCTCGGTGTACAGCCGATAGGCTTGTTCTTT
>JBEVDW010000578.1:0-6908 GCA_040513115.1 Steroidobacteraceae bacterium
TCGCCGTCATGACCGTCGTCTGGGGCATCGTGGGCATGGCTGTCGGCGTGTTGCTCGCGGCCCAGTTGCTGTTTCCGGCACTGAACTTCGATGTGCCGTATCTCACGTACAGCCGCCTGCGTCCGCTGCACACTAATGCAGTGATCTTTGCCTTCGGCGGTTCCGCGTTGTTCGCCACGTCCTACTACATCGTGCAGCGCACGTGCCACGTGCGCCTCTTTTCCGATCGGCTTGCCGCCTTCACATTCTGGGGTTGGCAAGCCGTCATCGTCGCAGCCGCGATCACGTTGCCGCTCGGTATTACGCAGAGCAAGGAATACGCTGAGCTCGAATGGCCCATCGACCTGCTGATCGCGATCGTGTGGGTCGCGTACGCCGTGGTGTTCTTCGGCACGCTCGCGCAGCGCGCCGTGAAACACATCTACGTCGCCAACTGGTTCTTCGCCGCCTACATCATCACGATCGCCGTTCTGCATATCGTCAACAACATTGCCATTCCGGTTTCGCCGACGAAGTCGTACATCATTTACGCAGGTGTGGTCGATGCGATGGTGCAATGGTGGTACGGGCACAATGCGGTCGGCTTTTTCTTGACGGCCGGCTTTCTCGGCATGATGTATTACTTCGTGCCCAAGCAAGCGGGCCGGCCGATCTATTCGTATCGCCTGTCCATCGTTCACTTCTGGGCGTTGATCTCGATCTACATGTGGGCAGGCCCGCACCACCTGCACTACACCTCCCTGCCGGATTGGGCGCAGTCGCTCGGCATGGTGTTCTCGTTGATTCTGCTCGCGCCATCATGGGGCGGCATGATCAATGGACTCATGACGCTCTCGGGTGCCTGGCACAAGCTGCGCACCGATCCCATTCTCAAGTTCTTCGTCGTGTCGCTGTCCTTTTACGGCATGTCGACATTCGAAGGTCCGATGATGTCCATCAAGACCGTGAATGCTCTCTCGCATTACACGGACTGGACCATCGGTCACGTGCATTCCGGGGCGCTTGGCTGGGTTGCCTTCATCACGGTGGGCTGCATCTACGCGCTGATTCCAAAGCTGGTCGGCGCGCGCGAGATGTACAGCACGAAGCTCATGGACGCGCACTTCTGGATCGCCACGGTGGGCATCGTGTTGTACGTCGTCTCGATGTGGATTGCCGGCGTGATGCAAGGACTCATGTGGCGCGCCACCAATGCCGACGGCACTCTGACCTATACGTTCGTCGAAGCACTGCAAGCCACATACCCGTACTACGCCATGCGTCTCGTCGGCGGTCTGCTGTTCCTCACCGGCATGCTGATCATGGGCTACAACGTCTGGCGGACGGTGCGCATGCCGAAGACCGTGACGCTCGCGGCGGCGGTGGCGCCAGCATAAGCCCCGTCCATTGGTGATCAATTCCATGTCTCACGAAATTCTGGAAAAGAAGATCGGCCTCTTCGGCGTGCTGATCGCTGCAGTCATCAGCATCGGCGGGCTCGTCGAGATCGTGCCGCTGACCATGCAGCATTCCGTCGTCGAGCCCGCGCCCGGCGTCAAGCCCTATGAACCGCTCGCGCTCGAAGGGCGCGATGTGTACGTGCGTGAAGGGTGCTACGGCTGTCATTCGCAGATGGTGCGACCTTTGCCCGCTGAAACCGAGCGCTATGGTCACTACTCGCTGGCCGGTGAAGCCGTCTACGACCATCCGTTTCAGTTCGGCTCAAAGCGCACCGGCCCCGACCTCGCGCGCGTGGGTGGGCGGTATTCGAATGAGTGGCATCGAGTGCATTTGATCAGTCCACACGATGTCGTGCCCGAGTCGAACATGCCGGGCTTCCCATGGCTTGCAGATCAGAAGATCGACGGCGCACTCACGCAGCGAAAGATGCGCGCGCTGCAGGCAATCGGCGTGCCCTACACGCAAGCGCAGCTCGCTGCTGCGCCGGCCGCTGTGCAGGACCGTACGGAAATGGACGCGCTCATCGCGTATCTGCAAGCACTCAAGTTCAACGGCGGCAGTGCGGCCGCCAAGGGACAACCATGAGCATCGGTTTGATTCGCGGGCTGATCACGCTCGCATTGTTCTGCTCGTTCATCGCTTTGTGGATCTGGGCCTGGAGCAGCAAGCGTAGAACGGAGTTCGATGCCGCGGCGCAGTTGCCGTTGCAGGACATCGAGACCACCGGCGGGTCGCAGACATCATGAGTTCGCAGCTCAGCCTGTTCGTCGTCACCTTCACGCTGATCAACATTGCTGCGTGTTTGTGGCTCCTGTGGTGGACGGCCCGCAGTCGCACGCCCGCTGCTGCGAAGACGGCGACCAAGGAGCCCGAGAAAACCGGTCACGTGTGGGACGATGATCTAGAGGAATTCAATAATCCGCTGCCGCGCTGGTGGTTGTGGTTGTTCATCATCACCGTCGTCTTCGGTGTGCTGTACCTAGTTTTGTATCCCGGTCTTGGAAACTTCGGCGGCACGCGCGGCTGGACGCAGGTACGCGCCTACGAGGCGCAGATGAGCGTCCAGCGCGCCAAACTCGAGGAGCGGCTCGCAAGCTTGAAGGACAAGAGCCTGCATGAGCTCAAACAGGATGCGGCCGCGATGAGCACGGCGAAGAACCTCTTCGGTCAGAACTGCTCCACGTGTCACGGATCCGATGCACGGGGCGCCAAGGGCTTTCCGAATCTTGCCGATGGCGATTGGCTCTGGGGCGGTGCCGATGCAACGGTCTACGCGACGATTGCAGAAGGCCGTCGCGGCGTGATGCCGGCCTGGGGCGAGGTGCTCGGCGAGCAGGGAGTGGACGAGGTGGCTTCGTACATTTTCAGTCTGAACCAGCGTCAGGCACCGGCAGATTGGGTCGCTGCGGGCAAGCAGCACTTTGCGGCGATTTGCGCCGGGTGTCATGGCGCCGACGCCAAAGGCAATCCGCTGCTCGGCGCACCGAATCTCGCCGACAACGTGTGGCTCTACGGCGGCGACTTCGACACCATCAAGGATACTATCGCGAAGGGACGCGAGAACGAGATGCCGGCGCATCTAGGGACGTTGGGTGAAGCGCGCGTGCGACTGCTCGCGGCCTATGTGCTGAGCCTGGGTGACGACAAGTTAGGTAGTGGCACAGCGCCCCCCAGAGCGTTCGCTCGCGTGCCTGTCGTCGAAGACGCCGCTGCGCCTGCTCGACCAGCGACATGACCATGAACGTCGCCCCCCACCAACACGCGCCCACGGATCCCCATCCGTGGTCGCTCCGCGCGCAGGAGATCGCGGCGGTGGGATGGTCGGCCTTTCTCGCGGCGTGTCTGGCCACGTTTCTGTTCTTCGCCGTGTTCGATCCCGTGCTCCTCGCCGATGACTTGCATCCGCCGAAGTGGCTGCGCGATCGCATGACGGGTTATGCGCTGGGCTTTTTCTTTTTCTGGTTCGTCGCGCTCGTCGCCGCGCTGCTGACGGCGTATCTGCTGGAAACCAAACCGACGCATCGGGACGAGCCATGAGCGCCGTTGAAGACGCAAAGGATGGGCCGCTCTATGCGGCCCATCAGAAAGTCTATGCACGTGCGGTCAGCGGCCGCTTCCATCGCCTGCGTGTCATCGCGGTATTCGCGCTGCTGGGGCTCTATTACGCTCTGCCCTGGGTGCGATGGGACGGCCGGCAAGCGGTCCTCTTCGACCTGCCCGCGCGCAAGTTCTACCTCTTCGGCTTGACGTTCTTTCCGCAGGATTTCTATCTGCTGAGCTGGTTGCTCATCATCGCGTCACTCGCGCTGTTCTTCTTCACTGCAGTGGGCGGGCGCCTGTGGTGCGGCTATGCCTGCCCGCAAAGCGTCTGGACGAAGACCTTCGTGTGGATCGAGCGCTTCACGGAAGGCGACCGTATGCAGCGTCAAAAGCTCGACCAACGTCGTTGGGACGCAGCCAAGCTCGCACGGAAGGGCTCGAAGCAACTGTTGTGGGTGATCTTTGCGCTGTACACCGGGTTCACCGTCGTCGGCTACGTCACCCCCATCAAGGCACTGACGTACGAAGTTGCGAACGCCTCGCTGGGCACCTGGGAGACGTTCTGGGTCCTGTTCTACAGCTTCGCGACCTATGGCAACGCCGGTCACATGCGCGAGCAAGTCTGCAAGTACATGTGCCCGTACGCGCGTTTCCAGAGCGCGATGTTCGACCGGCATTCCCTGGTCATCACCTATGACGAAGCCCGCGGCGAACCGCGTGGCGCACGTGCGCGCGGCAAGCAGCCGCAATCGCTGGGCCTGGGCAACTGTATCGATTGCACGATGTGTGTGCAGGTGTGCCCCACGGGCATCGATATTCGCAACGGCCTGCAGCTCGAGTGCATCGCCTGCGCCGCATGTATCGACGCCTGCGACAGCGTGATGGACCGCATGGACTATCCCCGCGGCCTCGTGCGCTACACGACGCAGGCGGCGATGGAAGGAGAGCCGACGCGTTTGTTACGTCCGCGCACAGTGATCTACGGCACCTTGCTGGCGCTGTTAATCAGTGCCTTCCTGTACGTCGTCATGCATCGTTCGCTCGTGACCATGGATGTCATGCGCGATCGTAACGCCCTGTATCGCACGGTTGCGGATGACCGTATCGAGAACGTGTACACCGTCCGTCTCGTGAACAAGGATGGCGCGGCACATGCCGTTCGATTCGAGGTCGAGGATCTGGAGCAGGTTGAGCTCGAAGCCGATGCGGACATCATTCAGCTGGCTGCAGGCTCGGTAACGAGCACGGCCGTCCGGATCCGTGTGCCGAAGGGTACGGTTTCCGGAAGCCGCAAGATCGAGATCGTCGCGAGAGCGGTGGACGGATCCGGCATTCATACGGAAGCGAAGGCGCGGTTTCTGGGGCCAGCGAGATGAGCGTCCTCATCCCAACCCTCGCGCGCTCCGCGAGGGAGGCAGATGAAACTCGGAGCTTCGTTCCGACTCCCTCTGTCGCGGAGCAGAGGAGGGACGCGGTGGGGGCGCTCTGCTTCCACTGCGGCGAACCGCTCGACGACTCTGCGCTGGTCGCGACCATCGACAACCACCCAAAGCCCGTGTGCTGTGCCGGCTGCCTCGCCGTCGCAGAGCTCATCGCGGGCTCGGGTCTTGGCGACTACTACCGCTATCGCGAACAACCGGGGCAGCGCCCCGACGCCGTTGCCTCCGACTCCGACCCCTGGAGCGTCTACGAGCGCGAAGACATCGCCTCGCAGTTCACTCGCACTGCGGATGGCCGCACAACCGTGGTGTTGCTCATCGAAGGACTGCGTTGCACGGCGTGCAGCTGGCTCATCGACACGATGCTCTCGCGGCTGGAGGGTGTGTTGGACGTCAGCGTGAATGCCGCTGTCGGCCGAGCACACGTGGAATGGGATGCAGCCCACACGAATCTGTCGCGCATCCTGCGGGCAATCGCGAGTCTCGGTTATGTGCCGCATCCGCTCACGGATGCGGCTATCGCGCGCACGAAGCAAGACGAATCGCGCCAGGCATTGAAGCGCCTGGCGGTCGCGGGCTTCGGCATGATGCAAGTGATGATGTTCGCCGTGTCGACGTATTCCGCCGATGCGGCCGGTGAGGTCATGGATGCGGACATCTGGAGGTACTTCCGCATCGTCAGCCTGCTCGTGACGACGCCTGTGCTGCTGTACGCCGGTGCGCCGATTCTGCTCGGCGCCTGGCGTAGTGTGCGGGCTCGCACGATCGGCATGGATGTGCCAGTCACCATCGCGCTCGTCCTTGCGTATGCCGCAAGCGTGTTCAACACGTGGCGCGGAACGGGGGTGGTCTACTTCGACTCCGTGACCATGTTCATCTTCTTCCTGACGCTGGGACGCTGGGTGGAAATGAGCGTGCGGCATCGTACGTCCAGCGTTACGGACGCCCTTGCACGCCATCTTCCGCCAACGGCACATCGCTACGCGGGCGAGCAACTCGAGGACGTTGCGACGGCGCAATTGTCGGTCCATGACGTCGTGCTGATTCGTGCCGGAGAGATCGTGCCGGCTGACGCGGTGCTGCTGGAAGAAGCCGCGAATGTGGATGAATCGATGCTCACGGGCGAATCGTTGCCCGTGCGCCGCGGTGTCGGTGAGCGCATCAGCGCGGGCTCGCTGAATGTCGGCGGCGCCATTCGAGCGCGCGTCGTTGCAGCGGGTGCTGCAACGTTGCTCTCGGGCATCGTGGCGCTGCTGCAGCGAGCTCAGGCGCAGAAGCCGTCGCTCGCGCAGGCAGCGGATCGGGCGGCAGCCCGGTTCCTGCAAGGGGTACTCGTTACCTCAGCTCTCGCGTGTGCGCTGTGGCTGGTGGTCGATCCGACGCGTGCATTCGCTGCGACGCTCGCGGTGCTCGTCGTCGCCTGTCCATGCGCTTTTGCGATTGCGATGCCGGCGGCGCTCGCCGCGGCGACTGGAGAGCTCGCCCGGAATGGCGTGCTCGTCACACGACCCGACGCCATCGAAGCGCTTGCAAAGATGGAGCACGTGGTCTTCGACAAGACCGGAACATTGACGCGCGGCGAGATTCGTCTCGAGCGCATCGTGCCGCTAGCCGACAGGTCGGCGCTCGAATGTGCCGCCATCGCCGCGGCGCTGGAGCGCGACTCTGAGCATCCGATCGCGCGGGCGTTCGAGCAGTGCCGGACATCGCGCGTTGCGAGCAGGACGCACACCACGCCGGGAGGCGGCGTCGAGGGCACCATCGAGGGCAAGCGGTATCGCCTGGGGACACACGCATTCAGCACCGAATGGTATCGAGACGGCGGATCGCAGCCGCTTCAGGACGAGGGTGCACTCATCACATTGGCGGACGAACAGGGCGTCGTCGCTGAGTTCTTGCTGGCAGACACGTTGCGGGCAGGCAGCCGGGAGATTGGGCGCGATCTCGCGGCCCTGGATATCTGCAGCGAGATAGTGAGCGGCGATGGGC
>JBEVDW010000579.1:0-3432 GCA_040513115.1 Steroidobacteraceae bacterium
GTCGACGACCTGCACGGTGCGTCCCGCCGGCACGCGGAAACGCAATGCCGCAGGCTGTCCGCTCACCAGTTTTTCGGCGCGCTGAGCATCGGTAAGGTTGCGGCAAGTCCCCGGATAGCGCGGTGGCTGACCGCGGGAGAGCTGCCGCTTGCGCGCCATGTTCAATTCCGCTGGCGTGCAGAAACAGGGATAGGTAAGCCCTAATGCATCCAGCTTCACGAGCCACTCTTCGTAGATCTCGCGGCGATGTCGCTGGCGATAACTCGGTTGCGGACCGCCGACGTCAGGGCCTTCGTCCCACTCGAGGCCCAGCCACCGCAGATCGCTCATCTGACTGCGCATATACCCTTCATCGCTGCGCGACTCGTCCGTGTCCTCGATGCGCAGAATGAAGCGGCCGCCGGAATGGCGCGCAGCCAGGTAGTTGAGAAATGCGGTGCGCGCATTGCCCAAGTGCAGATGCCCCGATGGACTCGGAGCGAAGCGGGATATCAATACGTCAGAAGCCATGAACCATCCCTAGCATCGAAGTGCTACTAACATCGATTGGAAAAGGCAAGCGCGACACGCTGTGACTCGCGAGCGATCAGCGCTTCTCGGCGGCGCGGTCCGACTCGGCGCTGGTCGAGGGCGTGCCGCCGTCGCGGAACGCATCGAGGATCAGGCAACCTGCCCCGACGCTGATCGCACTGTCCGCCACGTTGAAGGCAGGGAAGTACCAGCCACCCCAGTGGACATGAATGAAGTCGATGACGTGCCCGAGCCAGACACGATCGATGACGTTGCCGAGTGCGCCGCCGAGCACCAACGCCAGGCCGAGCGCCAACAATGTGTGCTCGGGCGTGCGCACACGTCGCAGCCAGATCATCAGCACGACGCTGACGATCAGCGCGAGTCCAATGAAGAACCAGCGCTGCCAGCCCGAGGCACCGGCAAGCATGCTGAACGCAGCACCGGTGTTGTGCAGGCGCGTGAGCTCGAGAAATGGCAGCAGCTCGATGCGGTCGTACAACTCCATGGAGCTGCCGACGATCGCCTTCGTGGTCTGATCCAGAAGAATGACGAAGGCCGACAGCCACAGCCAATTGCTGCCGCCGCGCGTCGGCGCGAACCAAACCTTGTGTGTCTTCGCGTTCATGATGGTTATGCGTAGCGCCGCGACTCACCGGGACCTTCCACGTTCGTCACGCAGCGGCCACAGATCTCAGGATGCTCTGGATGCGAGCCCACGTCCGCACGTTTGTGCCAGCAGCGGATGCATTTCTTGTGTGCGCTCGGCTGCACGACGACCCAACCCGCCGGCTCGGCACTCTCGTCGATCGGAGCCGCAACTGCAGGGCGCTCGGCGGCGGCATGCAGACGCGCATCCGACGTGACGAATACGAAACGCAACTCTTCTCCGAATACGGTGAGCAGCTGTTGCAACGCAGGCGTGCAGTACAGGTCGACCTCCGCATCGAGAGACGCCCCGATGGCACCGCTCGCACGCAATTTCTCCAACTCGCGTGCCACGGCACTGCGAACCTCGAGTACTCGCGTCCAATCGATGCTCGGGCGCTCGCCTGCACCTTGCGGCAACTGCACCCATGTCGCGAGGAACACCGAGGCAGGCCGAGTACCGCGCAGCGAGCGCCAGATCTCTTCCGCCGTGAACGACAGGATCGGCGCAATCCAGCGTACCAGCGCTTCGACGATCCATGCCGTCGCCGTCTGCGCCGAGCGGCGCGCGCGACTCGCGGTGGGCATCGTATACAGACGATCCTTGAGCACATCCAGGTAGAAGCCGCCCAGCTCGACGCTGCAGAAGTTGTGCACCTTCTGATAGATCACGTGGAACTCGTACTTGCGATACGCGGCAATCACTTCTTCCTGCAGCTGCTGCGTACGCCACACAGCCCAGCGATCGAGCGCAACCATGTCGGCAAGCGGCACCCTGTCCTGATCCGGATCGAAGCCGGCGAGATTGCCGAGCAGGAAGCGTGTGGTGTTGCGAATGCGGCGGTACGAGTCCGAGATGCGCTTCAGGATCTCGTTCGAGAGACTCATTTCGTTGGCGTAGTCGGTGGCGGAGATCCACAGCCGCAAGACGTCCGCACCCAACGTGTTGAAGATCTCCTGCGGCTCGATGCCATTGCCGAGCGACTTCGACATCTTGCGACCGTGCTCATCCACGGTGAAGCCATGGGTGAGCACGGCGCGATAGGGCGCACGGTCGTACATCGCCGCCGACGTCAGCAGCGAGCTGTGAAACCAGCCGCGATGTTGATCCGAACCCTCGAGATACAGATCTGCGGGCGAAGTGACCTCAGGCCGGATCTTCGCCACACAGTGATGCAGCACACCCGAATCGAACCAGACATCCATGATGTCGGTGACTTTCTCGTAGTACGCCGCCTCGCCGCCGAGCATTTCGGCTGGATCCAGATCGAACCAGGCGTCGATGCCTTTCTCCTCGATCAGATCCGCCACCCGCGCGAGCAACTCGACCGAGCGTGGGTGCGGCTGCGCCGTTTCCTTGTGAATGAACAGCGCGATGGGCACGCCCCATGAGCGTTGGCGCGAAATGCACCAATCCGGCCGCGTTGCAATCATGTTGCCGATGCGGCTCTCGCCCCATGTGGGAATCCACTGCGTCTTGGCGATCTCCCGCAGCGACGATTGACGCAACCCTGCCTGCTCCATGCTGATGAACCATTGCGCCGTCGCACGAAAGATCACGGGCGTCTTGTGACGCCAGCAATGCGGATAGCTGTGGACTAGTGTTTCCGCATGCAACAACGTTCCGTGCTGTTCGAGCACCTTGATGACTTCCGGATTGGCATCGAAAACCCGCTGACCCTCGAAGAGCGGCGTGCCCGTAACGAAACGGCCATCGCTACCCACTGGGTTATCGACGGACAAACGGTACTTCAACCCCACCGCGAAATCTTCCTGACCGTGACCCGGAGCGGTGTGCACGGCGCCCGTGCCGGTATCGAGAGTCACGTGCTCGCCGAGGATGACGGGCACGACCCGATCATAGAAAGGATGCTTGAGCTGCAGGCCCTCGAGCGCACTGCCCTTGGCCGACCCCAACGGTTTCGTTGCTTCCAACTTGGCCCGTGCAATCACGGCAGGCGCCAGTTCGGCCGCCACGATGAGTGCTTCTGTACCCGCCTGCAGTAGCACGTACTCCAGCTCCGGATTCAGTGCGACGGCCTGATTGGCGGGCAGCGTCCAAGGCGTGGTCGTCCAGATGACGATGCTTGCGGGCAGCGTCAACGCATCGGCCAGCTGGAAGCGTTTTGCCAGCTCCACCGCATCCAACACCGCAAAGCGAACGTCGATGGCAGGCGAGGTGCGCTGCTCGTACTCGACCTCCGCCTCCGCAAGCGCCGAACGGCAGTCCAGACACCAGTGCACGGGCTTCGAGCCCTTGTACACGTGACCGTT
>JBEVDW010000580.1:0-7200 GCA_040513115.1 Steroidobacteraceae bacterium
GCAAGCAGACTGTATTCGTTCTGCGCGGCGATGAAGTGATTGAGCCCGAGCTCGCGCGCGATCCAGTGCGATTCAACCACTTTCCAGGCGGCATGATTGGAACAGGCAATGTAATGAATCTTTCCCGAGCGAATGAGATCGTCCAACGCGCGCAGCGTTTCCTCCATTGGTGTAGTCGGGTCCGGCCAGTGCACCATATAGATGTCGATCCAGTCGGTCTTCAGGCGTCTCAGACTCGCTTCGACAGCGTCCATGAGATAACGGCGCGAGGTGCAGAAGCGGGGCTCGCCTACGAGCGGAATGCCAAACTTGCTCAGCAGTACCACGTCCTTGCGCCGCTCGCCCAGCAGACTGCCTAGTACTGTCTCGGAGTTTCCCGGCGGAGACCCGTAGTAATCGGCGACGTCGAATAAGTTGATACCGGCGTCAAGCGCCTTGTGTACGACAGCACGCGATGCCGCTTCGTCAATCGTCCAGCCAATGTTGTTGCAGCCTAGCCCAATGGTAGACACCCTCAAACCCGATCGTCCGACATTGCGGGTTTCCAGCATACTTGTGCCTCGTGTCTTCTTTGTCGGTCTGTGGTCGACGGCTTCCTCTGACAAGGCGCTCACCGATCGCTTCATAGAAGAAGAAATCGGACAACTTTTTCAGCACCACCGTCTGGCCAATAGGGTATTGGCATCGGTAATTCTAACGACGAGTTGGCGTTGGCTCGCGACCGATTCGGTGTGCGGAGGTCTAGTAATTGTCGCCGAAGACAATTTAAGTCCTGGACTTGACTCCCTTCCAAAACCAGTTGCCGTTGATTCTAAGCCGCCTGTGTCTTGGTCCCGATCGCAGACAGTTCGCAGGAAAATGCGCTCACTCCGATGACTTAAGCGACACTCGGGATGTGGCCCATTCGGCAAGTTTTCGGCGTGAAATATGACCGGTATTCGGCCTATAGTGGCGCGATAGCGGGAGTCTCCACAGCCACCACGGGACATAGCGGCCAGGAGCTCGCATCGGGATACTCTCAGTTGGCTGACGCACGAACCTCTGAGCGGTTCATATAGGTCTGCAGCGCTGGGACTCGTACTCTGATTGAATTGGCTTGAGCGGTGCTCGGCAGTTCTCCGGCGAATGTTCCGGTCAACTCTTCAGAACGGCTCGATGCCACTCTTGTCCTGACGCTGTGAACTTCTGTGGGGCTCCATCATGTCAATCCAAACCGCATCAGGACAGTTACAGGACAAGGTCGCCATCGTGCTCGGGGCGTCCGCCGAAGCGGGAACCGGATGGGCGATCGCTGAAGCGATGGCCCATGCCGGTGCCAAGGTTGTCGTCGCAGCGCGGAGCGAAGGACCGTTGCAGCAGCTCGCCCGGAAGATCGGCGGCACTGCGGTCGTATGTGATGCGTGCAAGGAAGCAGACATCCAGCGCATGGTGGATGTTGCCCTGAAGACGTACGGGAAGATCGACATCGGTGTGAACTCCGCAGGCGCCTCGACATTGGAGTTGATCGCCAACCTCAATGACCAGCAATTACTAGGCGCGCTGCAACTCAACTTCTGCGCCCACGTCTACTTCGTCAAGCACGTCGCCGCCGCGATGAAGAACGGCGGTTCCATCGTCCTGGTGTCTTCGCTGTCGACGACGCATCCCATATTTCCGAACTTCGCATACGCTGCGGCGAAATCGGCTACCGACTGCCTGGTTCGGTACGCAGCGCTTGAATACGGTCCGCGCAACATCAAGATCAATTCAATATTGCCTGGTCCCATCGTCTCCGATATGGCCAAGGGCTTCCTCGACAATCCTGAAGTGGCGAAGGTATTCCTCAAGGAAATCCCGATGGGTCGGCTTGGGTATCCGAAGGATTTCGCCGACGCCGCCGTCTGGTTAGCAGGCCCCTCGTACATCACCGGTGCCAGCATTCCCATCTGCGGCGGAAATCAACTCACGCGCTTCCCGTTCATGAACGAACTTCCGGGCGGCGGTAACGCGTGGGAGGGTGCGGGTGAAACGCTCTACGAACGAGAGCATAAGCCCTAATGCGATCCTGATGGATCTGGGATGATTGCAAACGATCCTTGACCCGAGGGCGTGAGCCGGCGCCGCATGTTGGGTAAGTTCAGTCGCTTCTCTGGAGTGCAGCAGTCTGGGCACTGCGTACTGAACGGGTCGAACATCGGTACATCTAGAAGAGGCTGCAAATGCTGCGTCCGATCTTTTTTTGGCAGTATCTGGGAATCATGAGCTCGCTCGGGTTTTCGCAGCAGGAAGTTCTGGCGGACACGGGCATTACGCCGGAAGCCATGGATGATCCGAATTACTACATCAGCTTCGATCGGTATTTACGGCTGTTCAATAACATCGATCGATTTGGGAGTTTGCCTGCGCTCGGCCTCGAGATTGGATTGCGCAGTAGAGCGCTGGATGCCGGAATCCTTAGCCATGCGACCTTGGCTTCCAAGTCGTTGCGACATGCAATTGAGGAGCTTTGGAACCGCTACGGACGCAGGTGCGGCATGCTCAGTAGTATCCGGATTGCCGATGCGGGGTCAGAGCTCGCGACGATTGAAATCTCCTTGCCATTCTTGAGTACTGCGGCTCGCCGGCTCATCGTCGAATCAAACCTTTGCCGCATCGCAATGCATGGCAACTACACCTCCGGTACCGAAGATGGCCCAGTGTTCCGGCACATCTTCTTTCCGTTTGCAGCGCCCGACTACCACAAACGGTATGAGGAAGTGTTCAGATGTCCAGTCAGTTTCAATGCTCCACGGGCGCAAGTCGTTGTGAACCGGAGTTGGCTTGAGCGTCCATTGAAGACGCAAAATGAGGCAAGGTTCTTCTACTACCGGCACCGACTGCTGCAGATTGATCACCGGCTCCAGAGCATCTGTCCAATGGCTGATCGGGTGAAAGAAGAGTTACTGCTGTCCGGAAGTGCTGAACTTCCCTCCAGGGATGAACTGGCGAACGAGCTCGGGCTGAGCGTCCGCACGTTATCACGGCTTCTCAAAGCTAACGGCACTTGCTACAGAACCCTGGTCGATGAGGTCCGTCTGGAACGTTCCTTGATCGGTGTGGGTGGCGCGCGCGGAGCCACTAAAGAAATCGCCGCTAGCGCCGGTTACCGTGACGTGAATGCGTTCAGACGCGCATTCAAGAAGTGGACTAAGCAAACAGTGGGCAGTTATCTAGCGTAGCGCGGAAAATCTATTGCGCGCCCGGCGAAACGCGGGACGCCGATGCCGAGCGGAAGATGCGCGACGGGGGGCGTGACAACGCGCAGTACGACCACGGCAAGTTCGAATACAGGGCCGAGGAATGCAGCATCACACGTGAGAACGTGCCTGCTGCATTCGCGCACTACTATCTGCGTCTCGAATTTCGTCGGGGCGCAGCGACAACAACCTGGAGGCTATGAGACATGGCAACGAATCTGATGCAGGGCAAGGTGGCGGTTATTCTCGGCGCCAGTGCCGAGGGCGGTATCGGCTGGGCCACGGCGGAAACAATGGCGCGCGAAGGCGCCAAGGTCGTGGTTGCCGCGCGCAGCCTCGACAAACTGGAGAAGTTGGCGAAGAAGATTGGCGGCCTCGCCGTCAAATGCGACGCGACGAAACGCGCCGACCTCATCGCGCTGGCCGACAAAGTGAAGCAGCAGTTCGGTAAGGCCGACGCCGCGTTGTATTCGCCAAGCGGCGTCTGGTTCTCAACGCTGCAAACTACTGAAGAGGCGTCGTTGCGCGAGGCAATGGAACTGCATTTCTTCGGCGGCTTCTTCTTCGTGCAGGAGATGCGCCGTGCGATTGACCACGACGGCGCAATCACCCTGATCTCATCCATCACTTCCACCAACACCCAGGATGGTGTTGTCTCCTACTCCTGCGCCAAGGGCGCGCTGCAGAACCTGACACGCTACGCGGCCAAGGAATTTGCGCCTCATGGCATTCGCGTCAATTGCGTGTTCCCAGGCCTGACCGATACGCCGATGGTCGCCGGCGCCACTGGCAATCCAGCCTTGCGTAAAGTGTTCGAGCGCGAGATTCCGCTGGGTCGCCTTGGTAAAGCGATCGATCTCGCCGAGTACATCACCTTCCTCTCGTCGGATCGAGCGAACTACATCACCGGCGTCTTCACACCGATCGACGGTGGCAACTTTATGACGCGCCTGCCGCGCTTCGACGAGATGCCTTCGATGGAAGAACAGCAAGCAGCGATGCCGGGCGCGGCTAGCGGCGCGGCAAGCGTTTGAGGAGAACGATCATGACCATGGCCTTCATAGCCCGTTGGTATCCCCGGCCCGAGAAGCTCGAGGATTTCCTAGGCGTCATCGCCCAGCTCGGCGCCGGCTTTCCGCCGGAAATCGCTGCGGGCATTACGTTGATGCAACCCACACTGAATCGCGACGGGCAATTCGTTGTGCTCGAGGTCTGGAAGGACGAAGCAATTCTCAACAGATTGCGCGAGTCCAAGCTGTTCCATGACGCGATACGCAATATGAGCGCGTGCTGCAGCCGGCCCTGCGAACTCGAGCATCTCAATCCGCTTGGTGAGAGGAGCAACGTCTTCGAACGCTATCCGAGCGGAAAGGCACATCCCGCTTTTTATCCGGACCTTGGATCAATGACGGCGATTTACCGTTAAGCGGAACCTGAGTAGGGCACCAAACGAGCGCCGCCAGCTGTTGCAACAATGTGTGGCGGACTATGCGCGCCGCCATGGCGCGGCGTAACAATCGAATGATGAGTTAGAGCGCGAGGCTTTCGTAGCCTGCGTCGCTATTGCCGCAGGGCAAGGATCAATTTCATAACGCATATCGAGGAGCTGGCCCGGTGAAAAAAATTGCATTGGTAACAGGTGGCGGTTCCGGCATAGGCCGCGCGACCGCGCATGCATTTGCTGACGTCGGGGCGACAGTAGTTGTCGCGGACTGCAACAAGTCGGCCGCGGATGCAACGGTCGAGGCGATAGTGGGGAAATCGCGGCAAGCCATTTCAGTGGCGGTTGACGTTTCGGTCGCCTCGAGCGTGCGCGAAATGGTCCGCGTCATCGACAACCGCTATGGACGCCTGGATTGGGCTTTCAACAACGCGGCGATCATGCCCAGGAAAGCGGATCTCGTTGACCTTAGCGAGGAAGAATGGGATCGCCTGATGGACATCAACCTCAAGGGTCCCTGGCTTTGCATGAAGCATGAGATTCCCCTGATGTTGAAGAGCGGCGGAGGCGCCATCGTAAATACGGCGTCGATGAACGGGCTTGTCGCGCTTCCCGCTGCCGCAGGCTACGTCGCCAGTAAGTTCGGCGTCATCGGGCTAAGCAAATCCGCCGCCATCGATTATGCCGCGCGCGGCATTCGTATCAATGCGGTATGCCCGGGCATGACGGAAACACCAATGTTTGCCACGGCAGCTGCGGAAAGATCGGCAGATGCAAGTGCCATAGCAGGTCTACTGCCTATCGGTCGAATCGGAACGCCTGAAGAAATCGCACAAGCAGTCGTCTGGCTATGCAGTGATCAGGCAAGTTATCTCGTAGGTCACGCGCTTGTGGTCGATGGCGGCTTCACGTCGTTGTAAGCAGGGGACATGATGAAAAGTTTGTTGCTCATCGCGGCCGGGATTCTGGCTACGGCCGATCAGGACAACGTCGAAGTTAGAGGGCTTACGATTCTTCAATCGGCCCCCGTGCAGCAGCAGATTATCGAGACGCGGCGGATTTATGCCGCTGATCCGATGGCTGTCCTTCCAGGCGGCAAGGTCACGCTCGATAACGCGGTCAAGGAACTCGCCTGGGCGGCTGTGCTCGTGGGCGTCAACACTGAATCGTCCCAGCCGAAGATCGCTTGGGTATACAACGCACCCAGAACTTGGCGCGGACGCACCATGCCCGGTTCGCGCTGGGGGATCGACAATCCCGACAACGTCTACAGGATTGCGCCGATCGATGGGGTGTCAGACTACAAGCTGTATGTGCGCCGGCATGGCGAAGGACCGTTGCAGTTCAGCTTCCTGGTTTACTCGCACTTCGTCACTGAAGATGGCCATCAGGATGAGGTTGATAAGCCCATCGCCGGACTGAAGGACACCGAGGTAGTTTGGAATAGTGACGGCTCCTTCACGTTGACCATCGATCCGAAGCCGACCAACGGTCGACCCAATCACATTCAGAGCCCACCGAATGCAAAGCAGTTGTTGATCCGCAATACGCTGGGCGACTGGTCGCGTCAGCTTCCCCTGGAGATGTCCATCGAACGCGTCGGTGGACCGCCGGCCGCTGCGGCCGGCAACGACGAACTGGCGCAGCGCTCGGCAAAGTTTCTGGATGCATTGACGAGCTTGAGCTTGAATTGGAAAAGCAAATCCTTGTTCGGCCAATGGCATGACAACACTTTTTCCGAGCCCTTTGGTCGCGGTATGAAATGGGGATATGCGGCGTCCGCAAACTTCAATTTGGCGGACGATGAAGCACTGGTGGTAACCGTGGATCCTTTAGATGCGAAATACGTCGGATTCATGCTCATGGATCTGTGGCTCGCCTCTCTTGATCATGTCGGAAAATCCGGAAGTCTCAACGGAACGCAGGCACTGCCGAGCGCGGACGGAACATACACCTACGTGGTTGCGGCGAAGGATCCAGGTTTCTACAACTGGCTGGACACGGGCGGACTGAATCAGGGCAGCATGTTGTATCGCTGGCAGGTCTTGCCGCCCACCCGGTCGTCTGCGAAGGGCGCGGTCAAAAGCGCCAAAGTCGTGAAGTTCGCAGAGCTGCGCAACGTGCTTCCGGCCGACGCGAAGTTCATTTCTGCGGCCGAGAGAAAGGAAGTGCTCCTGAAGCGCAAGCAGGAATACGAGCGCCGTTACAGTCCATAGCCGCGCGTCTTGGGCAACAGTGGCACACGGACGTGGCGGGGGCCACCCACACCACCGTGACGGCTCACGACATCTTGCTTGGCCGAATCGGCAAGCATTTCCTGAAATGCCAGGCAAACCCGGAGACTAAACTTCTCGTTTAAGGAAATCGCCAACCGGGTGCTGTTGCTTCATCGGACGATGCGATGGTTCGGTTATGGCTCCATTTTTGTTTTCGTCGCGAATTGTCCAGCGCAGCTCCTGTATTTCTTCAAGGCTGGCCCTTTTGCGTGGAACGGGTTGTTTGCAATCTACGCACCCTTCACGGTCTTTTTCATCTGGATACTGA
>JBEVDW010000581.1:0-13737 GCA_040513115.1 Steroidobacteraceae bacterium
ACGCGCCGTGACGAAAGGCAGGCTGGGACTGGGAGGACTCCAGCAGAGCACTCGCACCTTTTCAATCAGCTCGGGATGAGACTTCCGCAAATGAGCGAAGGTCACGCAATCAACCGCCGTGACATCTGCCTCATTGGCCGCAACGATTTCCACACTCCGCCGATGAGAACCACTGAATCGCACCGACGCAAAAAAACGAGCACCACCGGACAGCGGCGCTACGGCTGCGCGCAAGAGGTTCATGCCACTGTTCGAATCCGGCTCGCTGGCCACGCAGCGCCGACCCCGAAGCTCGGCGAGTGACTCAGCTGAATTCTCAACGCGGACGACGATTACGCTTCGATACAAAGACTCTTCACACCCCGGAGCTGAATACCGAGGTGTGGCCACAAGCGTCACGTACTCGCCAAAGGATTTTGCGATTGGATATTCGCATGCCTGCCCAAAGAGCAGCGATGGGTGGCACCAAACATCACGGTAATCAAGGTCGCGCGTCAGGCCGAGCGGCACGTGAGCGAGTCCGCCTTCAATGAGCGCTTCCGCAAGCGCGGTCCACAGCGCGTCGTGAGCTTCCATCAGATCTGGAAAGTCATACATCGGCAACGCCGCGATTCGCGGGACAACATCCCTAACTGTGCCGAGGCCGTTCACTTCACCTCCACGCCTGAAAAGGGATGTTCTGGAGTAATGAACGCGCGAAACAGGTACTTCCGAAAAACTTCTCGATACCCGTCCTTGAACACCAGCCCTGCCCCAGGCTGAGAGCCTCGCATCCGACGCCAGAGACGCGGAAGTTCGTGCCAGGCGACGTATGGATGGGCGTGGTGTGCAACGTGCAAATTGTTGTTGAGGAAGATCAGCCCCCACAGAGGACTTGCCTCTACGACGTTCGTGCGTAAGTGCGAGTGATCGTCGGCGCGATGCTCGGCGAATGAGCGCAGATGCGTCAGGGATATGCTTGGGTACACAACCAGCAGAACGTATTCGACCAATGGCACGTTGCAGACACCCACTGTCCACGCAAGCACGACACCAACACCCAGCGCGTGTCGGCACCAGATGAGCCGATGACGTCTGTCCACGCGGAGCTGTCGCGCTTCGCTCGCCCAAAACGTTGCGATCGAGATTGCAGGTCCAAGAACGATTCGGCCGGCAAGAGTGCAGTTGGCCATCAGCAGCAAGCGTTGCATGCGGCCCACTCTCGAGAGGTGGCCAGGTGGCAAGTAGAAGGATTCAGGGTCGTGTCCGACTTCCGTCAGTCGGCGCCCTGAATGCCGATGGTGGCGGATATGAGTCGCGCGATAGATCGCATAGGGGACCCACAACGACAGCGGTAAGCTACCCAGCAGCCTATTGATGCGTCTCGATGAGGTTGGATGCCCATGTATGGTTTCGTGCTGCAGCGAGCCATACCACGTCAGCAAGATGCTTCCCAGCGGCGCGGCCAGCCACAGCGGCAATGCCGTGAAATACAGCGTCCACAGCAGATAACCACCCAGGATCACTACCGCCACGGCCAATGTGAGCAGATCCGCGCGGCGTCGTTTTGCTACTGATTCTTTAGCCACGGAATCAACGTTATCCGCGCGTCGATAACATTGCAGTTCCACGTCGGTGCGCGATGCGTAACTTGCTTCCCAGTTATAACGAGATGCGATACCTGCCCTAGTGAGGAAGAGAAGTGGTCCCACAAATCTGCACAGGAAATTGCGCTCGGTTAGGTGGTCTGCCAGGACGCGGAAGAGAGCTGAAACTCGAGCAAGCAGAACATCATTGTCAGGTCCGACTGGGTTTCGCTCGGTATGGCTACGCCACAGCTTGCTGTCTTGCCGTCTGCAACTGGCAGCGTCTCGAGAAGACGACCGCCGAGGACGGCTTGTTGTTGACGGAGAAGCAGATCGCGGCGCTGGAACGAAAGCGTGAGCAGTGAAGACGCCGATCGCCGCGGCGGAGCTGCTCTATGATCGAGTGCTACCCTTTTATCAAGAGCAGGCCGTATCGCCGCTGCCTCGACTCGCGTCCCAAGGAATCTTCACGGTGAACACCACCTCTCCATCGCTCGATGCTCCAGTGATATCGCCACCATGCGCTTCGGCGATTCTTTTTGCGATGTATAGCCCCAATCCGGTGCTGCCCTCGGAATTTTCTGAAGGACGCGGTCCTCGCTTCAGGGGCTCGAAAAGTAGCGCCATCGCCTGCGGCTCGATGGCAGGTCCGGTATTCCTGACCGCAAACGAAATAGCCTCGTCCTCACCCTTCACCAGTACCCAGACGGGGTGGTCCGGCTGCCCGTACTTGAGACTGTTTTCCACCAGATTGCCGAGGACGCGCTGTAATGCCGCAGCGTCCCAAAAGCCTTCCATCAGACCTGCGGTACTGAACTCTATCCGGCGGCCTGGATGCGCTTTGCGCAGTTCGTCGATCTCGTCGCTGAACGCATCCGCCAAATTCACACGCGCTGGCGCAATCGCAATCCCGAAGCCGAGTCTTGTGCGTTGAATTCGACTAAGTCGCTTAGCAATCTCTTCATGCGAGAGCCGCTGTTGATCAATCGCGAGGCGGCCTCGGACACCTCGTTTCCGCTGTTCAAGGCCCTGAGATATAGAGCCGTCATTTGAATCGCTTGCAATGGCGTGCGCATGTCGTGTCCAAGCATGCCGAAGAAAAGGTTTCGCGCTTCCTCTAACTGATGATCGAAACGACTGATCGATTCTGCTAGCGCCTGATCTATTGCCTCATTGAACCGAATGATGTCGTCCGCATGAGGTGCCTCAGGATGGCAGTCATCCATCCACAGTCTGAGAACGCTAGCCCGCAACGCCCGGTACTCGCTCGCGAGTTGCTTGATGTCAAAACCGCTTTGGGCCCTGAGGATCCCGTGCGTGTGGGCCGCGGTTTGTGTGGGGTTCGTTGCCATCGGTGCGAGTCCGTGGGCTTTTGTGGCCTGGGCCTCTAGGGTTTGGGTCTGCAACAGGTCGGCAACGATCGCGTTTAGTATTTCCTCTCCGTGGTCTCGCAGAGCAGTGGAAGTCATGTTGGCGGCGGCCGGCAAATGAGTGCCAGCAAATGCCTCCCACTGAACCAGGATCGCTTGTTTGTTCCGAACAATAAACTCGGAAAGGCGCATCACACCTCCTTGGCACAGTGTAAGGCGCCTCTGTAATAGACGAAGACAGCCGCGCCAACTTGCAGCGTTAACACGGCCGGCCGCGAGCGGGCTGGGCTAACCCATGCTTGCCGTTCGTCCTGAGGTATGAGGGCGAGAGGTGACGTCCTGTCGGATTCTGCTGTCGGGCGTCGCCGTCATAAGCTCGACACCGCAGCCGGCTGATTCAACACGGCATCAGCGGCTTGCGCGACTACCGCTCGAGCGCTTGCTCTTCGCGCGGGCACTAGCCGAGGCGCTGAGCTGCGTAGGGATACCCTCTTCGCCGATTCCGAGCTCTTCCATCAGCTCCGCCTTGCGCGCGGCGAGATTCTGCCCGAGCACTTGCAGATCCAGGTCGGTCTCCTTGAGCTGAGGAAACATCTCGCTTTCCTCTTCCTTCACGTGGTGCTTCACGTATTCGCCCAGCACCGTGACGGTCGCCTTGTATTCCTCGTCATCGGAGGACATCGCTTCAATCTTCGTAATGAGTTCCTTGACGGAGGCATGCTCCACGATCGCTTCAGCGACCAGATCGGTATCCTCGAGTGCCTCGCGTGCGGCCGGATACACCAGCTCCTCTTCGATCTGCGCGTGGACGGTCAGCAGTTCACAGATACGCGCCGCGATGCCCTCCAGCTTCTCGTCTTCCGCCTCCTCCACTTGATCGATGAGCTCTGCGACCTGGCGATGGTCTTGCTTCAGGAGCGTTACGGCGTCTGAGCCCGACTCCGAGCCACGCTTCTTGCCGGATGTGTCTTTTGCCATTCGTTATCTCCTTCCAATGTCATGATTTTGAGTGCGTCCACCTCATCATCAACCGAGCGGGTGCACGTACTCGCATCAATGCCGGCTGTTTACGGCGAGTTCCGATCCTCTAAGGCCATGAAGTTCGAGCTCGGCTGTGCCGCCTCGAAAATTTTACGCACGGCAACGCGCAGATCAGTGACCCGATGTAACTGGCCAACTCCACCTCGGGTCAACGGTCCCATGCCCTTTGGTATCACTCGGGACAGCAGTCACATGGTGTTATGTCGGCCAATTTTCACAATGCACGCTCCATTTTCCGGGAGACGCATCGTGAACTACGGACTGTTACCGCGCGGGCCACGGCATCCGCATTGGCTGCATTGGAGCTGCCTCAATATCCCCGCCTTGTTGTTCTTCGCTGGTTGCGGCGGGGGAGGTGGCGGCGATGACGCGCCCGCACCACCGACGGCGCGAACCGCGCCGGCGCAGTTCGCTGACGTCACGGTGGAGGGGCTGGGCTTTCGCTCGGGGACCATCGAGGGCAAGACCGATGCAAACGGCATTTTGACCTTCACGGTCGGACAGCCCGTCGAGTTCTTCGTGGGCGAGGGCGCGAATCGGCTCGTGCTGGGGCATGCCACGCTCAGCGCATCCGCCGCCGGACCCGCGTCCATCAGCTTTCATGATTTTGCGGAAGCACAGGGCGACAACGACGAGTATCTCGGCAACTTGATGGCTCTGCTCTCGGCTCTGGATGACGACGCGGATGTGAGCGATGGCATCCGGATCGATGCAGCGGCGCATGCGAAAGCAGCCGCTGCTGTGAATGGCGGCAGGACGGTGAATCTCTCGCAGCCGGCTGAGAGCTTCAAAGCAGATCCTGTCATTAGCAGCTTGGGCGATCTGATACTGGATATCGAAGAGGCGCTGGCGCGGTTCACCACGTTGTTCCGCCAAGGCCGCTCGAGCTCGATTGCGCTGACCCGCGATGATCGCCGTGCCGTGGTCGTGAACCGGCAGAAGAGCTCGGTGTCCGTCATTCGTGTGCGCGCCGACAACGGCCAGGACGCGAGCGAGCTCATCGCAGAGATTCCGGTCGGCAAGGAGCCGCGGTTCGTCGCGCTGAGCCCGGACGATCAACGCGCGTTCGTCACCAACGCTGTTGACGGCACGTTGTCGGTGATCGATCTGACTGCATCCATACCCGCTGCGATCGGTGCACCCGTTCCGGTCGGTGCGGAACCTCGTGGCATCGCGATTACACCGAACGGAACCTACGCCTTCATCGCCAACCACACGGTGGGTGAAGTGACTGTCGTGAGATTGTCAACCCTGGAAGTCGTCCACTCGATCAAGACCGGCGGCAATCCGTACGCCATTGCAATCACGAACGACGGCGATCGCAATGATCTCGACGAGCGCGTGTTCGTGACGCGTCTCTTCAGTGAAGTGATCGATCCGAAGCGCCCGGATGGTTTCGATGATGCGAAGCAGGGCATCGTCGATACGTTCCGCGTCGGCGACGCCGTCGCCGGGACAGCTCAAGTGAACCAACTCGTGCTGCATCCGATGGATTCAGGGTTCGCCGCCGATCGCAGGCCATTCTGCGTCAATACGCGCAAGGCGCTGCAGGACGCAGGCACGGTGAAGTTCTTCAACAGCGGCGCGGATGGCTCAAAAGACGGCGCGTCGCAACTGGCGCAGACGACGTTCTGTCCGGATGTGAGCTCGATGGATGCATCGGCCACGGGACCGATCGGCAAACAACCACAGAAGGTGTATCCGAACATGCTGTTCAGCGCGCTCGTGCGCGGACCGCTGCTGTACGTGCCGAACGTGGGTGCCCAACCCGAGCCACCGGTGCGCTTCAACGTAAACGTGCAGGGACTCGTGGGTGTGCTGAATCGCATTCGCGGCATCGAAACGGATCGTTCGCTGAACCTCAATGCACAAGTCGCGAAGGAAACGCAGCCCGATGTCGCCAACGAGACCAAGGTGCTCGATCGCGTCTTCCTGAACGACCTCGTGGCCGTGGATGCGGATCGGCGCGGTCGCAACTTCCTCTTCTTGAGCCGCGGCGCGAACTACGTGCTTAAGGGGGCGCTGAAGGACGGCAAGATCAACATTCTCGACAGCACAAACAAAGTCACTCGTCTGCAAACCGGAAACCTGCCGAGCGGTGTGGTCATCAGCAACGACGGCAAGCGTGCGTATACGAACAACGAGCTCAACACCTCGATCAGTGCGCTCGATCTCGAGAGCAATGCCGTGCTCGCACGTGACATCGAATCAAGCACGCCGCCCGCGCCCGGTACCGTGGAGCACCGTCGGCTGGCAGGCAAGCTTGCCTTCTTCACTGCACTGGGTGTGCCGGATGTGCTCGATGATGATGGCGACGGCACGTTCGACATTGCCTTGCGCGACATCGACCCGCTCCAGCATCGCAGCAAGGCGTCCGACAATGGCTGGTCGAGCTGTGCGTCCTGCCATGACGACGGTCATTCCGACAATGTCACTTGGATCTTCGAAACCGGCCCGCGTCAGACCATTCCGCTCGAGGGCACGGTGGCCAACAACAATCCGGATGATCAGCGCATCCTGAACTGGAGCGGCGTGCGCGGCTCGAACACGGACTTCAACAACAATGCGCGCGGCATCCAGGGCGGCAAGGGCTTTGCCACCAATGTGCATGGCGAGGATCGTTCGAAGCTCGTGTTCAACCATGGTCCAAGGCGTGGCGTGAGCGACTCGCTCGATGCGCTGCAGGAGTGGGTGGAAGCTTCGGTGCGCGCACCGATCGTGCCGGAGCCAGAGCTCAGCGTTGAAGCGGCCGGTCGCACTGTGTTCACGGCCAACTGCGCTGCGTGCCATGGTGGCGACAAGTGGACCAAGAGCTCTGTTGCGCTCTACGTCAACAACCCGACGTTCCCCGAGGACCCGATCGGTGTGAACTTCTTTGTTGGTGTGAAGCCGATCGACACGCGCTTGACAGTGGCAGGACCGCAGATCGTCTCGCTTGCACTCGGCAGTGGCGTGCTGAAGTTGCTCGACAACGTCGGTACATTCGATCCGGCGAACCCCATTGAGATCCGCGGCGCAGCGGCCGTTGCGGGCCAGAGCACACAAGGATTCGCTGCGTTCGGCGCAGCGGGCTTCAACACGCCGTCATTGCTGGGTCTGTCGCTGTCGGCACCGTACTTCCATGATGGCTCTGCACTGACGTTGGAAGATGTGATGTTCCGGCATCAGCTGCCAGCAGCGCAGGGTCAACCTGCGAGCACGATCGCCCAGACGCTCTCTGCTCAGGACGTGCAGAACCTGTTGAGCTTCCTGCGCGGAATCGATGATGCAACTCCGGCAGTGAAGTAACGCGCCTCCGACCCTTGCGGAGCGGCCTCCGCTTCGCAAGGGGGAGGAAAGACAGCGCAGCTCAAGCTCTGAGGTGCTCGGTGGCCTTGGCGAAGGCTGCGCCCATCTCGGCCAACGTCGGATTGCGCCGTAACGTCAAGCCGCCGTTGACCTGCAGGTTCTGGCCGGTCATGAAGCAGGCGTCGCTTGCAAGCCAGAGCGCAGCCTCGCAAACATCCTCGATCGTGCCGATGCGCCCCAGCGGATAGCCCGTTTCGAAGGCCTGCAGCACCTCAGGGATGTTCAGCGAATCCCCGGCCATGGGAGTCCGTGTGACTCCGGGCGAGATGGAGTTCGCTCGAATCTGCTTGTGCCCGAACTCGTTGGCGACGCAGCGGACGACGTGATCGATCCCCGCCTTCGTGCCCATGTAGGCCGCATGCTGCTCCAACATGATCGTTGCGGTCGCGGAGGAAAGCATGATGATCGAGCCGCCGCGGTCCATGGCTTTGACGAGTGCCTGCATGAACTGGAATGGACCTTTGAACTGCAGATCCATCATCCGGAGCAGTTCCTCCTCCGTGGTCTCCTCGAACGGTCGCAACAGGCCCCATCCTGTCGCGTTGATGCCCACGTCGATTCGTTCGTGCCGTTGTCTTGTGAATGCGATGAGCGAATCGATCTGCTCGCGGCGGGTGATATCGCAGAGCTGGTAGTCACCCTGGATCTCTCGCGCGAGCGGGGCCAGCACGTCCTCCCGTCGGCCGGCAATGACGATCTTTGCGCCTTCTTGCGCGAAACGGCGCGCCAGACCCTCGCCCATGTTGCCTTTGCCCACGCCGAGCACGATCACGATCTTGTCACGCACGTTCGCCATGCTTGCCGCCTTGCGGATCAGCCCGCGATTGAAAAGCCGCCATCGATGGCCAGCGTCTGGCCGGTAATCCACGAGGCAGCCGAGCTACTCAGGAATAATGCAGCGCCAGCGATGTCGCCTGGCTCGCCGTGACGGCCCAGCGGAACGCGCGCCAACATCATTGCATTGATGTCCGGATCTTCGATCACACCCGCCGTCATCCGGCTGCGAGTCAATCCGACGGCGAGTGCGTTGACACGAATGTTCTGCTTGGCCCAGTGCACGGCGAGCACGCGCGTGAGTCCAAGCAGGCCTGTCTTACCGGCACCGTATCCCGGTACCGGGTCGATGCCGAAGAACGAGCTCATCGATGCGATGTTGATGATCGACCCACCGGAAGTCAGCCGGCTTGCGCTGAGACGAGGCGCGAGGCGCATCGCGATTCGGTGCACGCTCGACAGATGCATGTTGATGGCACGCTCGAAAATCTCAGGCTGATACTCATCGAGTCCCAGCGAAAGAAAGGTCAGGCCAGCGCAGTTCACCAGGACGTCCAGCTTGGCAATGTCGGCGGCGACGCGGTCGATCTCCTCGCGGTTCTCGACATCGAGCTGATAATAGGTGTAGCCGGGGAAGTCACCCTCGTACTCGGCGAGGGTAGGGCGTGTGCCGGTGACAGCAACGGTCGCACCAGCCTCTCGAAAGGCAGCAGCGACGGCGGCGCCGAGCCCGCCAGTGCCGCCTGTTACCAACACGGACGAGCCCGAGAAGTCGAAGCGAATATCTTTCTGCATGAGCAGATCAGCCGGCCGGCCGCACGCGCTGGGGGAACAGTTCGAGCGCCGAGCGGATCGGTTGCGCGCCGTCCCAATTGACGGCAGCGGCTTCCATTTGCTCGAAGGCCGTGCCGTACGTCCCATTGAGCATGAGCTGCACGACGATCGGGCTCTTGCTGTTGGCCGCTTCGCAGTAGATCTCGAATGCGTGCCCGTCGGGCGTGATGAATTCCTGCGTCACATTGAACTGCCTGCCACGCGCCCTGGCACGCTCGAACACCGCATCGAAGCTGTCGCAGTAGTAGCCGAGGTGGTGAAAACCGCCTTCCGGCCGCTGTGCAAGGAAGTCGCGATACGCCGAGGGAGCATCATTGTGCTGCTGCACAAGCTCATACATCATGGATCCAGAATAGCCAAAGGCGGCCGATAGCACGATGTCGTGGCGCGTACCGCAATAACGAGCAGGGATGAGCATCTCGCGCATTACGAAGAAAGGACCCACGCCCACAGCGGTCCAGCGCTGGATGGCAACCTCCATGTCTGGAACAACATAGGCGGTTTGCACAGCTTTGCCGAAGTACTGACTCATGAATCCCCGCATGCATGGTGCTGGAACGATCGGGTATCGAGGATATAACACGCGTCACAAAAAAAAGCGCACTCCAATCCAACCGGGCCTAGGCGGGGTGCATGAAGGGCCGGATTGGCAGTCTGGATTGAGTGCGCTAATCGCGGCCATTCCATAGAATCTGACCCTTCCTCAAAATCCTCTGACAGCCTAATGCCCAAGTACGTCGACCACGACCTCCAACGCCAGGAAGTAGCCGAGATCGTCGCCACGCTGATCGCAAGAGCGGGGATCGAGTCCGTCACGGTACGGGCAGTAGCTCAGGAAGCCGGTGTCAGCACTGCAGTCGTAAGTCACTATTTCGCCAGCAAACGCGAGTTGTTGTTGCATTGCTATCGAGCCACGGCCGCGCGGGCGACTGCTCGCGTACAGGCGGCAATGGCCGTGGATGACTCGAATCTGGAGGCCGTTCTCGCGGCCCTGTTGCCCATCCGTGCAGACGCGCGCCGGGACTGGCTCGTTTGGTTTGCGTTCTGGGGCATGGCAATTGCCGATCCGGAGTTTTCGAAGCACCAGCGGATGGAAGTCAAGAAGGCGCGCAAGACGTTCGCGACGTGGCTCGGGAACAACCCGCGACTGCCCACACGGCGCAAGCGCCATGTCGAGCGGATCGCGCGTCAGTTGCTCACGTTACTGATGGGCACGGCAATCGAGGCCGCGTTCGATCCGGCGGACTGGCCGGCAACGCGTCAGCGAGCGCAGTTCGCTTCGATCCTGTCGGAACTTACAACTCCAGCTCCCCGGCGATCCCGCTAGTCGCTCCTATCCGGTCGGTACTGATTCGAGTCGACCATGTCAGCACGCGCAATCCACGTGCGCGTCGATGGCTGAACGCCAGCGAATTCGATCACTAACACGCAGAGAGGGTCGCTATCGTGTCCGACATCTAGCAGTGCTTGGCACTGATTCCTGATGGCTAATTGGTCGGTGATCCAATTATTGGCGCAACTTTGACTGCAGTGCGCGGCTGTCGCCAAAAACTCTTGGCGTATGATCCGACGCAGAAAAAAACGACATCAGCTAGTTAAGGGGGCTTCAACATGAGCATGGCCATACACGATACTCATCGTCTACGTCTAACGCTCGCATTGTCCTGGATCACAACTGCTTTAGCAGCCGCGCCCGCGTATTCGGCCGACACATCGACGGGCGATGCAGATCGAAATCAGTTGGAGGAAATTGTCGTTACCGCGCAAAAGCGCGAACAGAACGTGCAGGAAACACCTCTTAGCATCACGGCCGTCACCGGTGATGCGCTAGAGAAGATCGGCGTGACCACGGTGCAGGAGCTCAATCGCGTCGATCCGGCGTTGCAAATCGGTCAGGCAACCGGAACGGTCACGACCTTCATCCGAGGCATCGGCAATCCTGTGACGACCGCCGGCAACGAAGCCAGCGTTCCCGTTTACATTGACGATGTGTACTTCGTGCGCGCTTCGACGACCTTCTTCGATCTGGCGAGCGTGGAGCGCGTCGAGATATTGAAAGGGCCGCAGGGGACGCTGTTTGGACGCAATGCATCCGGTGGCGTGATCTCGATCTACACCAAGGATCCGAACCTGGAGGAGGCTGAAGCGGATGTGCGGTTGGGATATGCCAACTACGACACCCGCGATGCGAAGGGTTATTTCAGCGTACCGCTGGGATCCACCGTCGCGGCCAATCTGGCGATCAGCTACCACGATCAAAATGATGGCTGGGGCAAGAATCGTGAGCTGGCCAATCCCCTGGATACTTCGCAAGGGTACGCGCCCGGTGGCGATGACTATTGGAATGGCGACAGCACGAGCGTGCGCGGCAAGATCCTGTGGCAGCCGTCGGAATCGACTTCTATCATGCTGATTGGCTACTACCAGGACAGTCGCAGCACTATCGGTTTCTATGGGCGGCCCTTTTCCGGGACGGTTGGTGGCACACCGGACTCCGCGCACAACAACGGCGCCTTCGTTGATCCGTCAGTCATGCCGGTTCCAGCACAGGTCTTACCAAAGCTGGGCTTCTATGACGTTTCGCTGGGACATGCCCAGTACGATGATGCCGACGGCTGGGGTACATCTGCGCGGCTCGATCAAGAGTTGAGCTTTGCGGAGTTCGTGAGCATTTCTGCTTATCGCACACAGGACGAGCTCTTCAGTGCGGCCGGCAATTACTCTCCCTACGATTGGCTGGTCTACGATCTGAATATCCGCGACAGCCAGTTCAGCCAGGAGTTTCAGCTCAAGTCCAAGGCCGACGCCCCATTCAGCTGGATCGTCGGTGCTTATTACCTGGATGCGAAGGGTGGTTTCGATCCAACGATCATTCATGGGCCAGGACAGGCTGGCAATGGTATCGATGGCATCGACATCGTTGGCAAACAAGACGCCAAGTCGTACGCCGGTTTCGGACAGATGACCTACCCCGTCACGGACGCGACCAATGTCACCGCAGGCATCCGCTACACCAAAGACAAGGTGAAAGGCCGCGGATATACCGACGTGCGTTTCTTCCCTGGCATCGGCGCGCTGATCGGTTTGCCCACCGACACTCTCAGGGTGCAACAGTTCGACTCGAACAACAATTTCGGCGGACCCGAGGGAATCGCCATCGTCGATGGCAACAACTCGGACGCGTCGCCTTCGTTCGAGAAGGTAACGTGGAAGTTGGCCGTCGATCATGAGTTTGCTGACGGCGTCATGGGCTACGTGAACTACAGTCGTGGCTACAAGGCCGGAACGTTCAACACGCTGCCGCTCGATTCAGCCGCATTGGATCCGGAAGTGATCGATGCGTATGAGCTCGGATTCAAGTCGGACCTGGCCGATGGCAGGGTACGTCTCAATGGCGCTGTGTTCTGGAACGACATCAAGGATCCGCAAGTGCAGGCCCAGCGCAATGGACTGGTGTTCCTCAAGAATGCTGGGAAAGCTCGAACGAAAGGAGTCGAGCTCGACGTTACTGCGTTGGCGACGCCTGGAGTTACCGTTCGACTCGGTGCCACTTACCTCGATGCCAAGTTCCGTGAATTTCCGGATGCACCATCCTACTGTCCTAGCCCAGAGGTCGATGCGGTCACCTGCCAGGCTCTCACGCCCGGCCTGCCGCTCGCGGCAGGAAATCTGAACACCATCGTCGTCGATGCAAAGGGCAACTACATGCCGTATGCCTCGAAGTGGAAGGTGACCTCAGGCATCTCCTATGAAACACAGCTGGCTGGCCTGGGGGAGATGACGTTTGATCTGGCTGGCAACTACAGCAGCAAATTCAACTGGGATGCCGATAACGTCATCGAGGAGCCGTCGCGGTTCCTGATGGATGCGTCCGTTTCGCTGACCCCGACTCAGCTCGATAGTCTCACGCTGCGCTTGTGGATGAAGAATGTCACGGACGAAGAATGGAACATCAACTACTACGCTCAGGCCTCGGGCTCCGCCTTTTCATCGGCTCCGGGTGCGCCGCGCACGTATGGAGCGGAAGTTCAGTGGAGATTCTAGGTCGGGTCGTTGGCAAAGCATCCGGCAGACCGGATGCTTTGCACCCAATGCGCATCACTGCGACGCTCACGAAATCAGCGATTGGGGTGCACGACGCGGTCAGCGCGGACGCAGGTAAGCGTCGAACACCGTGCTGACGAAATCGATCCATTCGTCATCCCGGTACCGTTGCATGGGCTCGCCGGTCTGGGCCAGGTGCATGTGCGAGGCGATCGGGAAGAAGACGACCGAACGAATCATGGCGAAAATCCGCTCGACGTCGATGTCCTGGCGGTAGTAGCCGTGATCTGCCAGCTTTCTCATCGCCTGCGTCATCATCTTACGTGCATGCGAGTTCCATTGACGCAAGTAGAGTTGCGTCAGGGGCGACTCTTCGCGTACCAGCTCGCAGCCGAGGATGCGGCACAGCGTCGGATGCCGGTGAAAAACGGCAGTCAGAAAAGCAATCATCTCGCGGGTCGGATTGCGTAGCTCGTTGCGGTCAATTGCACCCTGCATGACGAGGAAGTCCCGCTGGATTTCCTCGACGTTGCGCCGGATGATTTCTCCCAGCAGACCTTCCTTGCTGCCGAAGTAGTAGTAGATCATCGCCGACCGCGTGCCGGCGTGCGCGGCGATTTCCTTTGCCGAAACGTCTGACGGATTTTTCGCGGCGAAGCATTCCTCAGCCGCGAGCAGGATGTCTTCGCGTACATGTCGGTTGGCCCTGACCGCTGGCCGTCCCCTCGAAAGTACCGGCCGGCACAGTGTCGCAAGTTCAG
>JBEVDW010000582.1:0-3998 GCA_040513115.1 Steroidobacteraceae bacterium
AGCCCAGATAATTTTCACAACCTCGTTTCCCAACGCCCAAACACCTAGAGCCTTTCCTATGCGTGTGCTCCTCGTCGAAGACGATCAAGCTCTGCGTGATTCGCTGGTCAGCCAACTGAAGGCGTCCGGCTTCAATGTCGATGCGGCGCCCGATGGCGAGGAGGGCTTGTACTGCGCGACTGAATATCCGCTCGACGTTGCCATCATCGACTTGGGTCTGCCGAAGATGCCTGGCCTGGAAGTGATCAAGCGCGTACGGGCAGCGGGCCGTAGCTTTCCGATTCTGATTCTGACGGCGCGTGACCGCTGGCAGGACAAGGTCGAGGGCCTGCAGGCCGGCGCGGACGATTACCTTGCGAAGCCGTTCCACTTCGAAGAATTGATGGCGCGCGTGCAGGCGCTCTTGCGCCGCTCAGGTGGCTGGGCTCAGCCGGTACTGCGCTGTGGCCCCGTGGCGCTCGACACCCGCACGCAGGAAGTCTCCGTAAACAATGAGAAGGTGGACCTCACGAGCTTCGAGTTCCGCATTCTTGAATATCTGATCCATCGCGCCGGCGAGGTCATCTCCAAGACGGAGTTGACCGAGCGCCTCTACGCGCAGGACTTTGATCGCGACAGCAACACCATCGAAGTGTTCATCGGCCGTTTGCGGCGCAAGCTCGATCCGGACAACACGATCAAGCCCATCGAAACCCTGCGTGGGCGCGGCTATCGCTTCGCGTTGACGCGCGACGGCGCGCAATAGTCGCTGCGCATGCGAGTCGCTTCGCTCAGTACACGCCTGCTGAGCTCCGTCACGCTGCTGCTGATCCTGTTCTTCGGACTCACGATCCTCGCGCTCGATTTCGTCTTCCGCGATCTGAGCGAGCGCGCCATTCGCGACCGCCTCGAAGTACAGGTGCTCGCGATGATTTCGGCGTCTGAGGAAACCGCTGCTCACGATCTGCTTCCCGCGCAGCAGTTGGCTGAGTCCTCGCGCTTCGCCAATCCGGGCTCCGGACTCTATGGTGAGGTTCGGCGGCGCAACGGCGCTCCGGCGTGGCGCTCTGCTTCCCTGGCGGGAACCGAGCTTTGGTTTCCGGACGACATTTCGCCGGGGAAACGCCGGTTCGGCCAGCTGAAACTGGCGAATGGTTCTCCAGTGCTTGCGCTCAGTATCGGCGTGCGCTGGGAATTCGATGACCGCCGTGTGGGCGATTTCGTGTTCAGCGCTGCGGAGAATCTCGAGCCGTACTACGCACAGCTCAATCAACTGCGCGTGCAGATGTTCGGCTGGTTCGCTGTGCTGTTGATCTTGCTGCTCGGTGCTCTGGCCTTCCTGTTTCGATCGCTGTTGTCGCCCTTGCGTCGCATCGAAAGCGAGATTGGCGCGATCGAAGTCGGTGAGCTTGCCGAGCTGGGCGATGGCTATCCGCGCGAGCTGCGTGGCGTGACCAGTAACATGAATGCACTCCTGCGCAGCGAGCGCGAGCGCATGGCACGCTATCGCAACACGCTGGGCAATCTCGCGCACAGCCTGAAAACGCCGCTCGCGGTCATGCGCAATCTCCTGCAGGGTCCTGAGTTGAAGGGCCACACCGTGTCCGAGCAACTGGACGAGCAAGTCGAGCGCATGGACGGCATCGTGCGCTATCAGTTGAAGCGCGCAGCTGCATCCGGTGCGACGGGGCTCGGCAGCGCTCCCATCGCGGTCAGTGAATTGTTGACACCGCTGCGAGCGGCGCTGTTGAAGGTATACGCAGACCGCGATATCAGTTGCGAGCTGGACATCGTGGCAGATGCGCAGTTCGTTGGCGATCGCGAGGACTTCACCGAGCTCGCCGGCAATCTGCTGGACAATGCCTTCAAGTGGTGTCGGCACCGGATCCGCATCACAGCCACCCATGTTGAATTGTCGGACACGCGGCGACGTGGATTGAATCTCATCGTCGAAGATGACGGGCCCGGCATACCGCTACAGGAACGAGCGCACGTCTTGGAACGGGGTGCACGTCTCGATGAGCGTGTCAGCGGACAGGGCATCGGCCTTTCGATCGTGCGGGATCTCGTGGAAGTGACCGGCGGAAAAATAGAGATTGGCGAATCCGAGCTCGGTGGGGCTCGCATTTGCGTGCGCTTGCTCGGATAGTACGACGATGGATTCTGCCCCGACGATGGCGTCGCCGACGCTGGCGCAGCTTCGCGATTTACTTGCCGAAGCACGCCTTAGCGACCAACCCCGACTGACGCGCGAGCTGGAGCGCTTGGCGCGTCATCGGCGCATCGATGCCGAGCATGAACGCGCGCTCGCAAAACTCTCCGAAGCCATCACGCAATCGATCGAGCGCGTGCGGCGGCTCAAGTCTGTGCCGTTGCGACTCGACAGCGATCCGGAGTTGCCGATCACCGCTCATCGCGAGGAGATCGAGCGCGCCCTGACGGAACATCAAGTCGTCGTCGTTTGCGGTGCAACCGGCTCCGGCAAGACGACTCAGCTGCCCAAGATCTGTCTGCACGCGGGTCGCGGTGCGCGAGGGCTGATCGGTCATACGCAACCGCGGCGTATTGCTGCGCGCGCGCTGGCCGCGCGCTTGTCGACGGAGCTGGGCACCACCGTCGGATCTGCGGTTGGTTATCAAGTGCGCTTCAACGACCGCACGGGACCGGACACGCGGGTCAAGTTGATGACCGATGGCATCCTGCTGCGCGAGATCGAGCAGGATTCCGATCTGCGTCGCTACGACACGCTCATCCTCGACGAGGCGCACGAACGCAGCCTCAATATCGATTTCCTGCTCGGCATTCTGAGACGCCTGTTGCCGCGCCGGCCCGACCTGCGCTTGATCGTGACCTCGGCCACGATCGATCCACAGCGCTTCGCGACGTTCTTTGGCGGGGCACCCATCATCGAAGTATCCGGCCGCAGCTATCCGGTGGAAGTACGCTATCGACCGCTGCTTGGCGACGCTGACGAACGCGAGCTGTCATTGAGTGAAGGCGTGTTGGCCGGCGTGCGGGAGCTGGATAGAGACGCGCATGGACGCGGCGACATACTCGTGTTCCTGCCGGGCGAGAAGCAGATCCGCGAAACGGCCGATGTGCTGACGAAGGCAGGATTGCAGCACACCGAAGTGTTGCCCCTTTATGCACGCCTTTCCACGGGCGAACAGGAACGCGTTTTCGAAGGGCACAGTGCGCGACGCATCGTCCTTGCAACGAACGTGGCGGAAACCTCACTGACGGTTCCAGGCATTCGCTACGTAATCGACTCGGGCCAGGCCCGCATCAGCCGCTACAGCGTGCGCGGCAAGGTGCAGCGCTTGCCGATCGAACCCATCTCGCAGGCCAGTGCGGATCAGCGCAAAGGACGTTGCGGTCGCGAGAGCGAAGGTATCTGCATTCGTCTGTATGGCGAGGATGAGTTCAACCTTCGTCCGCCGTTCACGCCACCCGAAGTGCTGCGCACGAATCTTGCGAGCGTGATCCTGCAGATGGCGGCGTTGCATCTGGGAACGCCGGATGAGTTTCCGTTCGTCGATCCGCCGGACACGCGCCAGATCAACGATGGTTACCGCCTGTTGCAGGAGCTCAAGGCGGTCGACGAGCAAAGGGAAGTCACTGCGCTCGGTCGCCAGATTGCTTCATTACCGCTCGATCCGCGCCTTGCCCGCATGCTGATTGCCGCGGCACATCAGAATGCGTTGCGAGAGATGCTGCTCATCGCGGCATTCCTGGCGATTCAAGATCCTCGCGATCGGCCAGCCGATGCGCAGGCGCAGGCGGACGCACAACACGCGCAGTGCGCCGATCCGCGTTCCGATTTCGTCACTGTGTTGAATGTGTGGAAGGCCTATCAAGCGCAATCGGAGGCGCTCTCCGGTAATCAACTACGCCGCTGGTGCCGCGAAAGCTTTCTCTCACACATGCGGATGCGCGAGTGGCAGGACTTGCACGCACAGCTCACCGACATGATCAGTGAGCTCGAGCTGCGACCGAATCAGATCGATGCCAAGTACGAC
>JBEVDW010000583.1:0-8415 GCA_040513115.1 Steroidobacteraceae bacterium
GGCCAGATCAACGCCATGCGGGAGATTTCACCCATCTGCTGGGTGGAAACAGAACACTCCTGGGTGATCACAGGCCATGCGGAAGTCATGGAAGCCTACAGTGGCACGCTGCCCCTGTCCGCGGCCCGGTATAAATTGCTCAACTTCGTCCTGCCGGATGAGGCAGAACGCAGCCGCCTCATTCCGAACATCATCAGATACTTTCCCCATTTCCTGATCAACCTCGATCCCCCGAAGCACACCGGGGTGCGCAGGCTCCTGATGAAGCCGTTTTCAAAGAAGATGGCCGAAGCGTATCGACCGCGCGCCCGTGAGGTGGTGAAGCAGGTTCTGGACAGCATCGAGGGCCGAAGCGAGGTGGAATTCGTGGAGGAGGTAGGGCGGCCGATCACTGCGCGCAACATCATGCGCGTGATCGGTTTCGAGGATGAAGAGTTCTATCTGCCCAAGTTGAAAGAATGGGCGTATCTCGCCAATGCCGCCGGCAGCGGCAGACCGAACCAGGACATCCTGGCACGAGCCGATGTGGCGTTCGGTGAAATGGCTGCTGCGTTCCTTCCGGAGATCGAAAGGCGGCGCAGAAGTCCCGGTGAAGACTTTGTGTCGTCGCTGGTGCACGCGGGCGAGGGCGATGACCGCTTCACAGACGAAGAGCTGGTGGGGGAGCTCATTCTCATTCTGCTGGCAGGTCATGACACCACGCTCAACACCATAGCGCTGTCCATCAACGCTTTGTCGAAAGACAGCGGTGCTCGTGAGCTCATGCGTCAGAAAAATCACGAGACGGTGCTCAATGCGATCATGGAGCTGATGCGCTACATCGCCATGTCGACCTCCCAGGGTCGGATCGTGGCCGAGGATTTCACCTGGAAGGGACACGAGTTGAAGAAGGGTCAGATCGTCACGGTCATGACGGCTGGGGCCAATCGAGACCCGCGCGTGTTCGCTGAGCCCGAGCGGCTGGATCTCAACCGCAATCAGGAGAAGAACGTGACGTTCGGCCCGGGAACTCATCATTGCATCGGGCATCTGTTTGCAAAGATGCAGTTGACCGAATTCTTCCCGGCGTTCCTGCAACGGTACGAGAGTTTCGATGTGCTCGATGAGGAGATCCGATTCGGCGGCGGTCTGACCTTCCGTGGGCCTCAGGCGTTGAACGTCCGTCTGCATCCAAGATAAGGAAGCCCTCGGTATCGATATCCGTCTGCAGCGTGACAAGGATGACGCGCGGGAGTATGCGGGGCGCAGCGATCGCGGGCGCTGCAGTCAAGCGGCAGATTGCTCACTGCGACCGGCCACTTGGGGAACAGTTCGCGTCAGCTCTTCAATCGCACCACCACTCGCGCGCCAGGCCTCGATGCCGCCAGCGAGGGGACGGGCGTTGGCAATGCCTCTTGCATGCAGGCGTTTTGCCATGAGCGCAGCGCTGGCGTCGTTCGGGCAATCGCAATACACGACGACTTCGCTCAGCGGATCGATCTGCAGCTGTTCAATGTCGTCCACGGCGACGCTGTCTGGAATCCAACCCGTCCGCGCACGCCTGTCGCTCGTTCGTGCATCGAGCAGCAGCACTGCCGTCTTGGTCTGCAAGAGTGCTGCGAGCTCACCCGGTGAGATGCGCGCGGTGCGAATGCGCATCTTGAATCGAACTCGCTGCCACCACTTCACGGCGACGAACGTCAGCAGCGCAAGTGCCAGTAACACGAGCGCGTAGTTGCCGAGCACATCGAGCTCGTCCAGCAGAACCTCAACGGCTTCATGAAAGATCACTCCCAGAGCGACCGCACCGCCGGCCCATAGCGCGGCCCCGATTCCGTCGTAGAGAGCAAATCGCGCGAACGAGGTTTTCGTCTCGCCGGCCAAGGTGGTTGCCACAGCGGCCAGCCCAGGCACGTACTTCGAGACGATCAAGGAGGGTGCACCCCAGCGCACATACACTCGCTGCGTGCGACCGACGCACGAGTCCGGGGATAGCGAGACGCGACAGATTGCTCGCAGCATGGCAGCGCCGAACCTTCTGCCGCCGGCAAACCACAAGAGGTCTGCGATGAGTGTTGCCAAGATGGCGACCGCAAAGATCGGCCACACAGGCATGCCGGCATTCGTCGCAATAGCGGCGGCAACGATCACCAGCGAAAACGAAGGTAGTGGCAGACCGCCCTGATCCAGCAGCACGCCTACGAACACGATCTCCAAGCCGTACAGCTCGAGAGCCTGCAGCAACTTGTCCATGAAATAGACTCTATTATAACTTTATAAATCAATTACTTATTTTACTGTTATAAGCAACGATATCAGGGTTATGGCACCTCTCAGGGTCGTACCAAGCAAAGCGGTGTTCAGATGTGCACATGTATATGTATGTCCCGCACACAATTTCCCTTTTCATGCCTTTGACTGAAGCATTCCCGTCGAACGGAGTCGCGACTAGGTGATGAGGGCCAGCATCTCGGATCGAGAGTAATAGCGATCTTTGTAGAGCTTCCGGGCGCGCTGTTCCTCGGCCGCTGCATCTGGAACCGGTGATGCGACATCACGTGCGAGCAACCTCGGAATACGCGGCTTCCAACAGGTGAGCTCAATTTCCTGTGCATGTGCGGCAGGATCCTTCTCTTGCTGGGCGAGTATGTGTCGCTCCCAATTGCGAAGCGCTGTCGGCGCATCGGACAGCGAGTAGACCGCTGCAAGAGGAAAGCGGCATGGAGTCGCCAGCGACTGATGTTCATGGATGCGAAAGAGGGCAACGCTTGCGAAGCCAGCGAGCGCGAGAGTTGCTTGCACATGCGCGTCAATGAACCAACGAGTGAAGTCGCCTTCGGCGCCGTCCGGCGGCACGATCATCGCCGTCATCACGTCCTCGCCACGTCGGAATCCGTCTTCGAGTGTCCATCCATGCGACAGGTGGACGGGCCGATAGAAATAGTCTCGCAAGTGTTCGAAAGAACCGTCCTTGCTGATCTCCATCGCTGGCGTGCCGGCCCGTTCTGCGTGACCCTCCACGGATTTTCTTGCACTTTCCCATTCATAGATCGTGTGTGCCCAATGGGCTGGGACGACACGATGCCCGTCGATCGTCAGCTGATGTTCTGAGACGATGAATCGTTGCGTTGCGAGCGCGCCATCGAGACGCAGGGCATCTCGAATGTGAATATTCGTGTACCAATCGTCGTAGCTTGCCTGTCGTCCCTCGATGGGATTCTGAAACACGATGAGAACGCTCTCGAATCGGTCCAGATCAGACATGTGCTCCCCCTGCGATGATTTCATCGCTGCCACGCGTGCTGGTACTAGCTTCAGGCAGCCCAGTGTAGTTCATGTACGCGGGGATCTCTGTTTGCTTGATACGGCGCGGAGCGAGAAACTAGCGCAAGCGATAGCTCGAGGCGAAGAGGGGATACCGGCATGCACGACACGGTCATTCGCGGCGGCACTGTCTACGACGGTACGGGGCGTCGCGGCTTCACTGCCGATGTGGCCATCGATCAAGGGCGCGTGTCGGCCGTCGGTGAGATAACGGCAAAGGCCAGGGAGGAGGTCGACGCGACGGGCCTTGTGGTGTGTCCAGGATTCGTGGACGTGCACACGCACTACGATGGGCAAGTGACCTGGGAGAATCGCACGTCGCCATCGGTGGGCCATGGGGTTACTACCGTCCTCATGGGCAATTGCGGAGTCGGATTTGCGCCGTGTCGCCCCGGCGACCGAGAGCGCCTTGTTCATCTCATGGAGGGCATCGAGGATATTCCCGAGATCGTGATGGCGGAAGGCATACCCTGGACATGGGAAACCTACCCCGAGTATCTCGATGTCATCAGCACCAAGTCGCGCGATATCGATGTTGCCAGTCAGTTGCCTCACAGCTGCCTGCGCGTCTATGTGATGGGGGAGCGGGGGCTGCGCGGCGAGGCCGCTCGGCCGGAGGATCTCGAAGCGATGAAGCGCCTCACCGAGAGCGCGATGCGCGCCGGGGCGTTGGGGTTCGGGACCTCGCGCACCTTGTTTCACAAGAGCAGCGATGGCACGCAGGTCCCTACGAAAACCGCGCATGAAGACGAGCTCAATGCGATCGCGGACGGCATGCGGGCTGCCGGTCACGGAGTCATGCAGGCAATCATCGAGCTTCTCCACGAGGAGGATTCGCTGAGCGAGCTTCGCATGCTGGGCCGCGTGGCGCGGCGCGCGTCCTGTCGCGCGAGCTACACCCTCGTCCAGATGCCCGGGTCCAGCGATGGATGGCGCAGCGCGCTTGATCTCACACACGAGCTCAACGCTGCCGGCGTGAACATCAAGGCACAGACCTTGTGCCGCCCCAGCGGCCTGCTTCTCGGTCTCGACCTTTCATACAACCCGTTCTCACGCCAGGCAAGTTATCGCGAGATCGCCGACTTGCCCTTACCGCAGAAGGTTGAGGCGATGCGTGATCCTGCGCGGCGTGCACGCATTCTTTCGGAGCCTCCAACCGCGGAGGGCATCGCGCACCTGCACTACGTGACGATGTTCGACCGGATGTTCGCGCTCGGTGATCCGGCCAACTACGAGCCCGATGCGGACGACAGCATCGCCGCGCGTGCTGCGCGGCGTGGCGTCTCTCCGGCAGCACTGGCCTATGACGTGCTGCTCGAGAACGACGGGCAGTCGATTCTTTTCCTGGCAGCAGCGAATTACGTCGACGGCAATCTGGATGCGGTCGGGGAAATGCTCACGGATTCCGCCAGTCTGTGGGGGCTCGGAGATGGCGGCGCTCATTACGGCATGGTCTGCGACGGCAGTTACAGTACGTACCTGCTCACGCATTGGGCGCGCGATAGGACGCAGGGAAAGCGCCTATCTGTCGAGGACGTCGTGCACGGGTTGACGCAACGACCGGCGGAAGCCATTGGATTGCTGGACAGAGGCGTACTGGCGCCCGGCTACAAGGCTGACATCAACATCATCGATCACCAGCGGCTGCATCTGCATCCACCCTCGGCGGTGCGCGATCTTCCCTCGAACGGCAGGCGCCTCGTGCAAAGAGTCGAAGGATATGTGGCAACGTTGGTCAACGGTGTCGCCATCGAGCGCGACGGAAAACCGACCGCGTCCTTGCCGGGACGGCTCGTCCGGGGACCGCAGCCGCCGCCCGCGATCTAGCAGCAACAGCAGCCCGATGACATCGCCGCGCTTGAGAGCGTGGTGGCTGTGAACGCCCTGGACATCGATTCACTCGAAGCTCTTGGCGATACCTGAGCGTCGCCGCGCGAGCGCCGCTTCGCGTTCCGCTGGTGAAACCATTGCTGTTCCTTTGGGAAGGATGCGCGGCAGATCGGCCAACTTCACCAGTTGCGTCGTGGGGACGACCGGTGTTTTCGCGACATAGTTGCGAAACACGATCGTCCCTTGGTGCCGACCGACTGGGTCCAGCCAGTTGGCGACACCAGGATCGCGCAGCGCCACCACGATGCGTAGGGCGCCGTCAGTGTCGAGCTTGGCCTGCGCCATGTTGAGCGAACTATGCCGCTCTCCGAAATCCAGCGACCGCGACCAGACGTCCCCGAGCTGGAATGACCAATACACTCCATCCGGCGCCTTTGGCATCGTGAGCACAAGGGCCTCGTCGTCGGCCAGATCGTAAGTGCCCAGCGCATAATCAGAGGAGGGACTCCCCACCTCCCCATCCGTCGTCCCTGGACGATGCGACAGCTTGTTCGGACCGTTCGTTCCTGCGGTGTACGCATCCAGCAGTGCGATGTTGAAGACGCGCGTTACGTACCGGATGAAATTCTCCGCGCGGCGGATGCGCTTCGCGATGGCCGCCTCGTCGAATTCGTCGACGGCGTAATGGCCAGGCTCGATGGAGCTGATCCGTTCCACGCTGACATCTGCAGGCTCGTCGTTCCAGTCCGCCATCGCGAAGCGGAAGAAGACATACTGATAGTCAATGTTGGCGTCGAGCGGAATCCAGTTGTCTGCGCGCTTTGGGCCGCCGAGAATGATCTCGAAGGAGCCGTCTTTTTCGACACGCATGTCTGCGAGGTTGTAATTGCCAACAGTCTTGACTTCGGGATCGCCGAAGACTCCGTTGAAGACCTGGATCAGGCTCAGTTTGCTACCGTTCGTTCGCCCAGTCAGCCGATAGGTTTGCTTACCGTCTACGAACAGGTTCCGGTAATCCCAATCCGGCCCGTTCTGGCCAAGCGTGTAGATGTTGGTTTGCCAGCTCAGATTCTTGTAGATCCGCGGGTGCGTCATCCGGGGTGCCACCACGAAGTTGTACGCCATGGCCTGCACCTCCATCAGCGTGTGATACGCCTTGGCGCGGTCTTCCGGGTATTTCGCGTAGCGCGGCGTGGCCTCCATCTGTGCGCGGATTTCGTCCAGTGCCTTGTGATAGTTCTCCCAGGCTTGCCGCAAGTTTGGATTCGTAACGGCAGTGGCAGGGGCAGCGGCGCGCGCCCGCGCAAACGAAAACAGTAATGAGGCGGCACAGAGCGCTACTAGAACCCGCATCGAAGCTCTCCCGAGAGTCATGTCCCGTACCCCTCTATGACAGATGTGCAACGCTTCTAAAGTAATCGAAAAATGTTCACCGTGGCCGATCTACTCAACATCGACTACCTGGAGTTGGGGGGCACTCACAGGCTAAGAGGTCTCTCCGTGACACGCACCCTTGGGGTTTACTTCTCATCTTCCAGCGCTCGTTCCGCTGCCAAGCGACCAGGCCAGCCGCAGACACCGCCAGAAGGATGGGAGCCTGCGCTTGCGAGATACAGACCGTTGAACGGTGTCGTGTAACCACCGAGACCGGGAGCAGGCCGGTTCATCAGCATGCGCGACACGATCATGTCCACGTGGAAGTACGCTCCGTTGGGCGCGCTGAAACGGTCTTCGAAATCCTTGGGGCAGTGTTCGACGCGTCCGATTTCGAGATCGAGTCCATCCACGTAGTGTCGCACTGACGAGCGGATCTGTTCGCTGTACGTCGCCTTGCAGGCATCCCAACCGCCCAGGGGTTTGATGGGCGTGTTGACGTACAGATAGAACACGTCCTGCCCCTTGGGCGCGATGCTGGGGTCGTTGGCCGACATGATCGCGAAATACAGCGGGGGCCGAAAACTCACCGGTTCGCCGCGCAGGCAGGCTTGATGTTGGGCAATGTGCTGCTCGAGTGTGCCGGTCATGAACGTGGTTTTGCGCACATCCATGTCATCGCGCTTGGCGCGTTTCGCCTGTGCCTTGGGATAACTGATCGGGCCACCGACTGCGAAATCGATCTTGAACGGCGCGACCGATACTGAATTGGCGGGAATGAATTGCACCTTGTTACGAAACTCGCGATCCGTCGCCGATTCCGGCAATAGCTGGCCGAGTGCGACTTGCGGAGCGCAGTTGGCAAGCACACCGCGGCGGGCGAATAGCTCCTGGCCGTCTGCGATGCGCACGCCTTTAACATGCTTGCCGTCGAGGAGCAGCTGCTCGACTCTGTGGTTGCAGCGGATCTGACCCCCCTGCGCGGCCAGGCTCTGCTCCATCGCGCGGATCATGCCGCTCATGCCGCCCACCGGGCGGAAGATGCCGGCGCGATGCACGCTGCCGAAGGCCGCCAGATAGACACCGCTCGCTTGAGCTGTTGCGGGTGCGAACATGCAAGCCCAGAACGCCCAGAGTCCCCGCATCGCTTCTGACTCGAATGTCTCCGAGAACATCTCGAACGCGGTGACCGTCAGCATGCGGCCGAGCACCTTGCGTATCTTGCGGTCCGTCGCGGCCTTGAGCAGCATCTTGAACACCAGGCTTTTAGGCAGCCGCGATGGTTGGTGCGGCATGATGGCTTCGAGGCCCCCCATCACGAAGTCGACTGTGCTGCGTATGTCGATGTAGGTCTGCGCATCCTTGGGAGAGAAGTATTTGATCTCTTCGATCGTCCGCTCGAAGCTCTTGTGCAGCAGCAGCGTTTCGCCGTCTTCACCCATCCAGCCGTACGGCGCTGCTAGCGGGATTGCGTCGTAGCCATACCTGCGCAAGTCGAGGAACTCGACCATCGGACTGTGAGCCATCAACGCATCGTCCATCGCGCCGATGCTCAGGCGATGGTCGGGAGCCGCGGCAACGAAAGGGTGACTGACCGACAGCCCCCCGGTGACAGGTCTCTGTTCGACGACCAGTACCGACTTGCCCGCCTTGGCCAGCGTGCAAGCGGCAGTCAAGCCGTTGTGCCCCGCACCGATGACGATGTAATCCCAGGACTCGCTCATGACACTGGCTTACTGCGGGAAGCGACCGGAATAGTCTGGTCGGGGCGCGCCGGGTCGGGCGATGGGCGTGTTCGGTCCGGGGCAGGCGAGGTCGACTTCCGGTCCACAGATGCCGTTGGTGAAATAGGACCGATTCTTCACGTCATCGGGCCATTCGGAGGAATGCAGCGCGATGAAACCCACT
>JBEVDW010000584.1:0-2950 GCA_040513115.1 Steroidobacteraceae bacterium
GCGGTTGTTGCAAGAGCCGGCGCTGCAGAAGAACTGAGCTTCGCGAGTCCACATCGGCACGTGGGTTGAAGGGTTTGAACGCCCTGCCCCTCACACGATCTCAGCACATTTCCTACAAACGGCGCTGCTAGAATGCATCGCTATGCGTTGGCCCCGCCCCAAATCGCTCGGTAGCTTGATGTTGACCGGCTTCGCGCTGGTCTCCATACCGCTGTTGCTGGGAGTCATTATTGCCGCCGCGAAGGTGCGAACGCTCACGGACACGAGTTCTACACTCGTGCGCTCAGGCGTGCAGACCACGCACTACACGCAGCAGCTGTTCCAATACATCGCGTCGATGGAGCGTAGCGCGCGGCTCTATCAGGTGCTGAACGATCGCGAGCTCAAGAACGTCTACCGTGAGTCCCGGACGCGTTTCATCCAGGCGTTGGCCGGGGTGGAACAGGCCTCGACGGAGCCTGCGCGCCACTATCAGCTGCGCGAGCTGCGCGCTGCGTTGGCGCAAGTCGATGTGGTCATGCTGAGCGACGGGGTTCCCCCGGATGCCGAGACCTTGCGCCAGGCGCTTACCGCGTTCACGCCGATGTCGGATACCGCCGTGCAGCTGGCAACCGACACCAGCGCACAGATCGAAACCGGCCTGTCTCGCTTGCAGATGAGCACAGCCGCAACTCAGCAGTATCTGTTTTGGCAGTCGGCCGCCCTAATCCTGCTCACCGCCCTCTTGATCACGATGTTCACTCTGCTGTTGATGCGTCCGATCCGGCAGATCGACAATGCCATCAGTCAGCTGGGTAAAGGGACGTTCTCCAAAGCCATCGCCGTGCGCGGCCCGGCCGACTTGAAGGATCTCGGACGGCAGCTCGAATGGCTGCGCGTGCGCCTCTTGGAAATTGCGCAGGAACGCAATCGGTTCCTGCGTCACATGTCGCACGAGCTGAAGACACCGCTCGCGAACATCAGAGAGGGAACCGAATTGCTGATGGATGGAGCGGTTGGTGAGCTCGATAGCAACCAGCGCGAGGTCGCCACGATTCTCCGGGACAACGGCATTCGCCTGCAGCAGCTGATCGAGAACTTGCTCTCCTTCAGTGCCTGGCAGGCGCGCCACACCGGACTTGAAATTTCGGAGTTCCGGCTGCGGCCGTTGGTGAAATCGGCACTTGAAACCCATCAGCTCACGCTGCTCGCACAGCGAGTCCATCTGGATCTGAAAGTGCAGGACGTGGAAATGCGCGCGGATCGCGCCAAGCTGAAGCTGATCTTGGACAACCTGCTCTCGAACGCGCTGAAGTACAGCCCACGCGGCGGCACGATCTCGATTCATGCAAACAGCGAACGCGAGCGATTGATCCTGGACGTAGCAGATACAGGCCCTGGAATACCCAAAGAAGAACGAGCGGCAATTTTTCAGGCCTTCTACTCGGGTAAAGCGCCTCAGGCCGGTCATCTCAAGGGAACAGGAATAGGACTATCGGTGGTATCGGAGTTCGTGCAAGCACACGGCGGCAGCATCGAGATCGTCGATGGCGCTTTCGCCGGCGCGCACTTTCGGATCCGCATGCCGCTGACGACGCTCGAAACCGAACAGATCTAGGACAACAAGAACAACAACCATGGCATCGAGTTCGGCAACCGTTCCGCCCCCAGCGGCCCGCTACGTTCGCTCGTGCGGACGCATGCTGTCCCTGGTGATCGCGACGCTGCTCATCGCTGCATGTGAATTTCCGCCGAAGATCGAGGAGCCGCGCACGCCGCAGCCGACCGTCCATGAGGACGTGAGCCAATATCTGGACACCATGTATGAGTTGGCGACCGGTGATGCTGCGCGGCAAGCAGACATCTTTTATGACATCGAACGCGAGTACACACGAGCGCCGACGACCACCGCGTCACTTCGCTATGCACTCGCTTTACTGACGCCAGGACATCCGGCAAGCAAGCCGACCGAGGGCAAGCGCATCTTGGAGACCTTGCTCGCGTCGCCAGAAAGGATGCTGCCGCTCGAACGCAAGCTCGCCTCGGTGATGCTGCGCGAAGCCGATACCCTATTGAAGATGGAGGCTGACAATCGTCGGCTGCTAGCGACAGTCGACGAGCGCGTTCGCTCGCAGGCAAACTCGGACCGGAAACTGCAGGCACAGACCGAAGAAAATCTTCGCCTGCGGAAAGATCTGGCCGAAGCGAAGCAGAAGCTCGACGCGATCACCGACATCGAGAGGTCTATTACCATTGAACGCAGTCCTTCGCCCCCTGGCAGCCGTGACACAACCAACGAAGCGCAAAGCCCGCCTCCTAGTCGTTGACGATGATCCTGGCCTGTTACGCCTGTTGACCATTCGTCTGCGCGCGGAAAACTACGACGTCGAAGCCGTCGAGAGCGCCTCTGCTGCGCTTGCTGCATTGACGCGCGTGCGACCCGACCTGGTGATTACCGATCTGCGGATGGACCAGATGGATGGCATCGGCCTGCTCAAAGAAGTGCAGAGCCGGGCCCCTGGATTGCGGGTGATCATTCTGACCGCACACGGCACGATTCCCGATGCCGTGCAGGCCACGCAGAGCGGTGCGTTCGCGTTCCTGACCAAGCCGGTCGACAAGCAAGAGCTGCTCGATCAGGTCCAAAAGGCTTTGAGGGTTTCCGGCTTCGCCGACACCACCGAAGATTGGCGCAGCGAAATCATCACCCGCAGCGCGGTGATGGAAGAGCGTTTGGCGCAAGCGCACATGGTGGCCGGAACCGATGCACGCGTAATGATTACGGGTGAAAGCGGCACCGGCAAAGAGTTACTCGCTCGCGCAATTCACAAGGCCAGCCCGCGCCGGAATCGCCCCTTCGTTGCGATCAACTGCAGCGCGATGGCAGAGAATCTGCTCGAGAGCGAATTGTTCGGTCACGTGAAGGGCGCCTTCACGGGTGCCATCCGCGAGCACCGCGGTCTCTTCCAGG
>JBEVDW010000585.1:0-5770 GCA_040513115.1 Steroidobacteraceae bacterium
TGGAGTTCATGGAGCTGCGCGGAGCGCCGCTGCCGATGCGCCTGGTGGCCGAGGGCTGGGTGGTGGGTATCTGCGCCCTGCTGATCGCGCTGTATCTGGGGGCGGTCCGACTGCCGATGTGAGCGGCGGTCGCGTTGGGCGGTGCTAGCGGCGAAGTGCCTTCAGCACCGCGAGCGTCATGACGACCATCCAGAGAAAGAACATGCCGAAAGGCAGGTAAAGCGCGAGCAGGCCGTTGTACGCAAATGGCCCCGTTTTGAAGAACGGAATCAGCATTGCAGGAAGAATGAGTAGGGCGACCCAGAAGTTGAAGTAGCCTAGCCAGCGCGCAAACAGAGGCGTGACGCGAGAGTCACGCAGGATCGCGGTTCCGATTGCACCGATCCAAAGCGAGAATGGGGGAATATCGACCAGGAAGCAGATCCATCCGAGGTCGTGCAGCATTCGCGTCATGTCTGGATCGATCGTGTCGGGGCGATAGCTCGCCGTGAGCCAGATGACGGTGGACATCACGCCTTCAAGCGCCGCAATTGCAACCGACGCTACCTGGACGTACGTCAGGACGGGTACCTGCTCGATACGCCGCGTCTGCATGGCAATCGCAATTCCGAATGGCACGAACAATGTGAACGCGATCATCGAGATGATCATGCCGATGCGGATCTCGGTGAGATTTCTCAGATAGAAGTCTGCGATTTCCCGGCCGCTGGCCGCGGGTTCCGTAGCGGGGATGTAGCCACCGATCACGACCATGCCGAGCAGGGCGCCGATCGTCGCCACCGGCCCGCACCAGGCGCAGAATAGTTGGACGGCGCGTTCCGGCAGGTTGACCGTGCGGTGGGTGACCGATCGATCAGTGGCGACTTCGAGTGTGCTCATAGTGCAGATCCCCTGACGTCGAACCGCTAACGTGCCGAGTGCAGTGCGACCATTGGCTTGTTCGACAGAGTATAGCGCCGGACATCACGTTCTCTCGCTCTGCCACATCGTCGATCGAGTTACTATGGACCTCGATTGGCCCAGGTAGTCACCGGAGTTCGAAGCATGGCACGCGTGCGTATCCATGAAGAGGCAAAGCTCGAGTGGGTGGTTCCCGGCAGTCAGATTCCGCCGGAAAGCGTGGGGAAGTACACGGAAGGGGAGTTGACGGCAAAGATTCGTGTTCGCGAAGGGGGCACTGCGGAGCGCCCGCAACTCATCGAGGTCTATTACGAACCGAATGCGGAGGTGCAGCTGCATGCTCACGAACAGGATGAAATCATCTTTGTGCGTTCGGGGCTCATGCACGCAGGCAATCGAACCCTTCATCCCGGTGATTCGATCTACATCGCCGGGCGAACGTTCTACAAGTTCAGTGCAGGTCCGGAGGGATTGCAGATGCTCAACTTCCGGCCAAGAGAGGATTCTTCTTTCCTGACGCCAGAGACTGGAGAACCTGCAGTGACAAGCTCGACCTCTCCTGATTCAGCTTGAGCACTCGACACATTCCAAGTCAGAACGCGTCGAGGATTGAATGGGCTCGGATAGTACGAGCCGCGGCAGTAGTCGTAAACGAATCGGCTATCCAGGAGGGAACAGATGAACCAGTTCACGGTACAGAGAGCGTGCGCGTGGTCCGGGATGGTAGGCGTCGTCCTGTTTTTCCTGGCGTTCGTCCTGGCGGACTTCCTTCCGCCGCTATCCCCGTCGCTGACGCCTGAAGAAGTCGCGGCGCACTACCGCGAGCACTCCCGAGGCATCATCGTCGGCATGCTGCTGATGATGTTCAGCGGCATGTTCATCACGTTGCTCGTCGGCGTCATTTCCGCTCAGCTGCGGCGGATACCCACCGTCTCCCGCGCACTCGTCTACGCTCAGATCAGCGCCGGTACGGCAGGCAGCCTGTTTTTCTTCATTCCGCCTGTGATGTTCATCATCACTGCATTTCGTCCCGACCGGGCGATCCAGACGACGTACATGCTGAATGATCTGTGCTGGATCCTGACGGTGTTGCCGTTCCCCCCGGCGCTGATGCAGAACGTCGTCATCGGTACGGCCATCCTGAGCGACAAGCGACCGCAGCCTTTGTTTCCGCGGTGGGTCGCCTATGTGAATTTCTGGGTGGCGATCGGGTTCTTGCCGGCCTCTGCGCTGCCCTTCTTCAAGTACGGGGCATTCGCATGGAATGGCCTGTTTCCGTTCTGGCTGGCTGCCACCGTCTTCTTCGCGTGGTTCGTCGTCATGACCATCGCTTTGCTCCGAGCCATCAGGCAAGAGGAAGAAGAGTCAGGCACGGTACGCGTGCCGGAGGGCGTGACGTCTCGGCGGGCTGGAGAGGAGATCGGGTCGCTGCCCGCCACAACGCAATAGCGACTTCACTGCGTTGGTTGACCGTTGAGCCTGCGCAGTTCGTTGCACGTCTCTCCGACGAGATCACCGCCCGCTGCCGGGTCGCGCACGAACATCGCCCAATTGCACAAGTTGACCCAATTCATCCCGGCTTCGATAAAGGGCTGAACCTGGCGCGCCACTTCTTTGGGGGTTCCTGCAATCTTGGTCTTGCGGACGATCGCCGGTGGAGTCCTGTCGATGACTTTCCATGCATCGTCAGTGCTCCAGTGCATGGATGTGAAATCGCGTGAATAGTTGTAGTCCGGTTTGATCGGATGCGGACCGAAGCCCCATTTCTCGAAATCGTCGCCATGAATCATCAAGGCGGTCGAATCCCATCGCAGCAGGGGGGAGTGCGTCATCTTCTCCACTTCATCTTCGTTCTCCGCGATGAGGCACATGACCTGAAGCATGAAAGTCAGCTGCGTCGGATCGCGTTTCGCAGCAGTCGCATGCTGTTTGATCGTTCGGACACAGCTTGCCAACTCATCGACATCGCCTCCGATAGGCGCGAGCCCGATCCAGCCATCGGCGTGTTCTCCCGCAATCCTCAGCGCACGCGGTGCACCGCCTGCCACGAATATCGGAGGCGGGCTGGCGGAGTTGTACGGAGGTATGGCCAGGATCGCGCGATCGAGCTTCCAGAGTGGACCGTCGTAGCTCACGGGGTCGTTGTTGTCGCGCAGCAGCTTGATGATCTTCACCGACTCTTCCAATCGCGTCAGCGGTTTGTCGCGAGCAATGCCGTAAGCGGTGAAGTGCCGGATCTCGCCTGTCGCCAAGCCCAGAAAACAGCGTCCCTGCGACATGTGATCGAGTGTCAGTAGCATCTGCGCATAGTTTGTCGGGTTGCGGCGGATGGCGTCGCAGACGGACGGGCCCATCACAATCTTGTTGGTATGAGTGGCGCAGTCGGCCATCATGAGCCACGGGTCCATGACTTGGTCGACGTCCGCCAGTGCGGCGAGTGGAGAGAAGTCCGTAGTCCACAAGCCACGCGGAAACCACATGTTGATCGAGTCGCCGAAGCACAGGAAGTCGAAACCGGCCTGCTCCGCCGCGATAGCGGCCTGGCGTGCGAGCCTGTAGTCAACGAGCGGGGCGTATGCGCCGTACTTGATGTTCTTCAAGCTACTTCTCCGATACGTTGGTTTGTGACCTTGGCCTATGGCCTGCGAAGGTACCGGCGTTGGCTTCCCGCAGCGTTGCTGCTCGAGCGAATGAGCTGAGGTGGCAGGCTAAGTCACCGAGCGGCGGCTCGCCGGAATCTCACAACCTTCATCGACGCGAATTCTCTTCGTGACCGGCACGCTCCCTCGCTTACCGCCGCCCCAAGTGGGGAAGTACGCCGAGTAAGCACCACCGTCTTCACCTGAGACGAACAGCAAGAAGTCCTCGGGACGCTCGACCACACGCGCGATCTCGCGATCGTGCGGGATCGTGTCGGTGTTACTGCCGGAGAGGGCCCGCAAAGTCGTCCGAGTCGCTTGCGCAAGATCGAATAGACGCTGCTGCACGTGGCGTCGGGTCCAACCGTGCTTGTGAAGCAGGCGTGCGTGAATCGGGTTCAATGCGGCAGCGACTGCGCCCACGCCGGTGTAGATGTTGTTGCTTGCGGGGTTTGCGAAGCCCGCTGCGAGCGTGCGGCAGAACAGCTCGGCCTGATCGCCGATGTCCGTCAACGAGAACATCATCGAATGCGGTCCTTCCACCTGCAGCAGCGTCACCGTGCTGTCACCCGCCGCATAACCAAGCGATACGTGAAGCGGTTCGAATGGGCTGGCTTCTTCCGCTTCCGCGAGACACAGTGCCAGCTTCGCCGGTGAGCCGAGCGTGGCCATGTCGCCAATGCCGGGCACGCCCCCACCAACGTTGATCATCACGAGTCGGATTGCGCGGCCGATTGTCAGGTTCGCCGCCCAGCCAGGCCCCATGGCGCCGATACCGAAGCTGATGCCAAACAACTCTCGCGCCGGGCCATTCACCACGATGAGCGGAGTCACCGCGTGTGTGGTGTTCTGCATGGGGCCAGCATCGAAATCGGGGTCGGCGAGGGCTTCGCACGCTGCGATCACAACGGGAAACACTTCAGGGGCACAACCGGCCATGACGGCATTGATGGCAGCCTTCTCGACCGTGAGATCACCGCCCAGTGGCAGCAGTTGTCCGAGGCTTGCTTCACGTGGCAAGCCGGGACTGTGCAACAACATGCGTTCGACACGCTCCGGAGTCGGCACGATGATCGGCAGACCATCCGTGCAACGCGCCTTGTGCAGAGCCTCCGCGGCAGCAGCTTCGTTCGCTGCGCGGAGAAATTCTTCCGTATCGATCATGCCGCAGCGACGCGGTTGTCCTGCAAGATGCGAGTGGCATCCGAGCTCTGACCTTGCGTCAGCGCGGACAGCACCAGCGGCGCGATGGCTTGCGCCAGCGCCCTGTGGTAAGCGGCATCCTGCCCAGCGACGGGATGCGGCAGAAACACGAACGGCAAGCCGGGCAGCCCCAACGCGCGCGCCAGGAACTCGGCTTCATCGCGAAAACGTTCGGTGACGAGGACCGCAACGGGCATACCAACATGCGCCAGCAGCACGCCATCGTGAACGACTCCCGACGTGCAGCTGCCGCAATGTCCATACGCCAGTACGACGGCATCCGACTCGGCGAGCATCCGGGCTCGCAGCTCCGGCGATGCGGGTGTCGACATGTAGCGGCCGAACTGCTTGTCGAAGTACGGAAACGTGGCCGTGGGGACCGCAGGCTTCAACGCCTCAACGAGGTCGGCGAGAAAGGCAGCCGAGTCCGTGAACAGATTTGGATACTGTGCGATTCGCACGGCTGCACCAATCCGCAAGCGCGGCAGATAGGGACGCTGTGGCTTGGTGGGTTTGGCGACCGGATTCAAATAGACGCAACCGTCACTCACGACATCCTCCGTCAACTCGGTGCTGTGCTGCGATGAGAGGTCCGCCGCCAATATGCGCTGCGGTCGCTGCAGCCGCAATATCCCGACCTTATGTGGAGGAGCACAGGCGGGACCTCAGATAAGTCGACACCAGATCGCACAGTTGCCTGAGCAGCGCTTGGCGGCTCCGCGACGAGCCGTTTCAAGTACGACGCGGGCGATGAGAATCGGACGAACTCATAGACGGCCAGATCGCCAACGCCCATGCGATAGAGAAGCTGCGCGAGCAGCGCGCGAACGGAGGGTTGCAGCCGAGTCCACACGCTCGCGAGTCAGGAATTTCATCAGCAGCGGTCGATATGCGCCATGAGCTGGCGGATCGACCTCTGCGGGTATGAGCGGCGTGGAGAAGTCCAACTCGGGAAAGGAAATACCCGAAGACGACGAGAACATCCGATGCTGCATCGCCACGGCCTTGACATCGTCGTAGCTGTGCGA
>JBEVDW010000586.1:0-3436 GCA_040513115.1 Steroidobacteraceae bacterium
CACGATCAATCACGACTTCGGCTTCGCGCAGTTGGTGAGCTTGACGTCGCGCCGCATTGCCAAGGGACTGAATCGCTTCGACAGCGACAACACGCCGCTGACGATCGTGCATTTCAACACCCCGCAGGATGTCAAGACGTGGACGCAGGAGCTGCAGCTGCTTGCTCCCACGGACTCGACGGTGGACTGGACGCTCGGAGCGTTCTACTTCGACAACAAGGCCGCCTACGACCCGGCGCGTCTGATCGGCGCACCGTTCGGCGGCGAGCTCGACATCTTCGGTAAGCAGCACACCAAGTCGGCATCGCTGTACGGTCAGGCGACCATGAAAGTACTGGAGTCGACCGCGGTCACCGTCGGCTTGCGCTACACGGACGAGAAGCAGGATCTGACGCAAGCGGTCGGTCCGCCGGGTGGCATGGCGCCGATCCCTGGAGACAGCAACAAGTTCAACAAGCTGACGTGGCGACTCGCCGTGAACCAGTCTTTCACGGACCACGTGCGCGGATATGTCTCGTACAACCGCGGCATCAAGAGCGGCGGCTTCGACCTGTTGGGGCCCGGAGCGCCTCCGTACAAGCCGGAGATCCTGGACGCCTATGAAATTGGCATGAAGTCCGAGTTGCTGGATCAACGGATTCGTTTGAATCTTGCCGCGTACTACTACGACTACCAGGACATTCAGGTCAGCTCCAATCCGCAAGGCACCATCGTCACGAACAATGCCGCCAGCGCGGAGGTGAAAGGCCTCGAAGCCGAGCTGGAATTTGCGGTGACGAGCCAATTGCGAATTTATGCCGGCGCAAACCTCATGGAAGGCGAATACGGCGATTACCCCAATCCGACGATCTTTCCGCCTTCGCCATTCGACCCGCCGGTCACGCTCGCGAATGCGGATGGACAGGACATGGTCCGTTCACCCAAGTTCACCGGCAACGTCAGCATCAACTATTCACTGCCGAGCGCTGTCGGAACATTTGATCTAGCCACGAGCGCGTTCCACAGCAGCAAGTTCTACTGGGACGTGGACAACCGTCTGGACTCTCCCGCTTATACGATCTATGGCGCCTCCGTTACATGGCATTCGATTGACGACAAGCTCGACGTCAAGCTGTGGGGAGACAACCTGACGGACAAAGCCTACCTGATCACGGGCGTTCCGAATGGAAACGGCGATTCGTTGCAGTTCGCTGCGCCCCGTACATACGGTGTGACTCTGGGCGTCCACTTCTAACCTGCCTGAGCCTGGCCTGAGCAGGGATCCCTGCTCAGGCCTCGGCCGCGTGGCCCCTGTCGTTGATCACGGACCGAGTGATCGAACCGGAGACAAGGATGTCGGTTCCTCGCGATTGCATCTGCATGCGAGTCCCGCATGACGATGCGAGGCGATCATCGCCACGCGAGCTTCTTCAAGCCTCCTTTCGTCGTTGCATTGACCGCTCACCAGTGGATGCACGAATGGACGAGCTCGCGCCGCGATGGAAAATGTTGCTGGAGATGGCCTGAGCTCGATTGCGCCAGCGCAGATACAATGTGCAGCGTCCTGAACGGCCGACCGACAGTAACGGATCAAGAAGGTAGCCCTGTAATGCTTCCCGATGAGAGCCGACTGCTGACCGGCGCGCGCGACTTGGTGCGCGAGATGTCTGGTGCGGGTCCGGCCACCTTTCAGGGCAAGCTGGATGTGCTCGATACCCTATTGAGCGAGCTGCAACTGAGGGCCGACACGGCGTTTTACGTCCGGCACTTCAGTGAAGGACTGCGCTTGGCTGAAACCGGAGCCGCCTATGCCGGACTGCCAACGATGGCTGGCACCTTGCCACCCGCATTGGATCCCGCGCTCGCTACCGAGACGATGTGGCAGCACATCGAATCCCTGCGGCGATGTCTGGAAGAAATAGTGCGCGTGCTCGGACCTCGCGAGCGCGCAGCTCGCGACAGCATTTCGCCTTACCTGCAGCAAGTGGTCGATTGGGAGAACCGTTTCTACGCACGGCATCATGCCTCGCCATCCGCGGCCGTGGAAGCGCCCGACCCCTATACGTCCGAGAACTTGCAACGCTACTTCCGCGGCAAGTTTCCGGAGTGGACGAATCTCGAAGTCACGGGTATTCGCGTGCTGGTCGGTGGCTTCTCGAAACGCACCGTCATGGTCGACCTTCGTGATGACGTGCATGGCACGCGGTCCATCGTCATGCGCGTGGAGTTGCCCTCGCAGTTCAGATTCTGGGAAGGCGACCAGATCGACAACGAGTTTCCCATTCTCCAGCTGATGCTCGAAAAGGGCATGCCGATCGCGAAGCCGCTCTGGCTCGAAACCGACAAGCGACATATTGGATTTCGCTTCCTGGTTTCCGAGAAAGGCGTGGGTGAGAACGTCGGCAACCATCTAGGACTGCGTGGCGGCGCATCGCAGGAGCTCGTCGACGACGTGATCCAGTGGCTGGTGCGCCTGCACGATACGCGGGTGGATCCGAACGATCCGTGCGTGCAGCACACTTATCTCGATCGGTGGGCGCATCACAAGACGCTGACCGAAAGCGTGGCCGCACGCATCGAGTATTGGATCGAGCATTTGCGGCAACGGCAGGTAAGGCCCTCGCCACTGACGATACGCATCATCGAATGGCTGCGCGACAACGTGCCGGTCTGCGATGAACGGCCTGTGCCTGTGCACGGTGATTTCGGCCTGCACAACATGCTCGTCACCGGCGATCGCGTCACCTGCATTCTGGATTGGGAATACCTCGTCTTCGGCGATCCAGCGGAAGACCTCGTTCCCTTCTTCTTTCACATGGCGGCCATGATGTCGCGTGAGGAAATACTGGCGCGCTACGAGAAGCTAGGCGGTCGCCGCATCGACGAGTATCGGCTGCGTTATTTCGACGTGGTCTATCGTCTCAAGTACGTGCTGACTTGCGAGAATGCGCTGCGCATGTTTGCGCAGCACACGGAGGCCGATCCAGGCTTGTGCCAGCTTGGTTTCAAGTACGCCTATGCCGGCCTGGCATCCGTGAACGAAAAGATTGCCCAGGCAGAAGCCGCCAAGTCGAGCCGCTGAACGCAGCGCTCTCAGCCGGCGCGCCGAGATCACGTCCGAGGAATCATCGAGCAAACCTGACGAGCTGGCGGCGGGGTCACGCCGAGACAGACGAATAGCTTTCGTGACGGACGTCTCTTGCTCGACTTTGTGAGCTACGCGAGCCGCAGGGGCGGGCCTGGCCAGAGCTCGCCCGTGTCCTTCTGCCCCCGCGGGAGTGCAGCTCGCAGGAGCTTCGGTGACTTGTACTTGTGTCTGGAAAGCGGAAGGCACGGATGTCCGTCCGGCGGCGATCCCGAGATACAACAACGAGAACCGGTGGCACATCAAAAAAGTACCAGAGCATCGTGAGCCTGTTCGAGTGAGAGCGAGTGATAGTGCTGGGGGACTCTGTGA
>JBEVDW010000587.1:0-10339 GCA_040513115.1 Steroidobacteraceae bacterium
CCGATGAGTCGCGTCGGCTCACGACCGCCTTCCGCGAACAGGCCTTCCGGAATCGGATCGGGTTTTGGGGCGTTCGGATCACGCACGCGGTCGTACACTTCAGTCGTGAAGCCGGCAGGCACGGTGATCGCGGGAAAGCCCTGCTGACCCAGGAAGCTCCAGGCGCCACCGCGCCCGTTGGTCGGCGGCTCGTCGGGTTGTCCGAGCACCGCCGGCGGCAAGTTCGTCGTCGGATACACGAGAGCATCCAGGTTCTGCTCGGCCATGCACTGCAAGACCATCTGTTGCACGACGAAGCGTCGCTGCGTGCGCTCCGCCATGTTCACTTCCACCGGCTTCTCCATGTTCGCGCGCTGTGCACGCCGATCGGTGAAATGTGCATCGTCGTAGAACGTGGACTTGTTCATCAGGTCGGTGTTGCTCTGGATGTTCGGATCACCACGACGCCGCAGATACAGGTTCATCTGGAACTTGCTCTCCCCCGCTGCCTGCACGCCGCCCAGATCACGCAACGTGATCTCCGGCACCGACTTGGGATCGAGCGTCATGTCGACGAGCTTCGCAATGTGATCGCTCGTCGGCTTGCCTTGCGCGTCGACCGGGAACAGCTCGGGGTAGCGCTTCGTGAACAGTTTGTTGTCGAGCTGCGGCACGTACTTCTGCAAGCAGCCTGTGAACAAGGCGCCGCCCGGTCCTGGATCGATCACCGTTGCACCGAGCTTGCCCAGATCTTTCGCGGCGCGCTCGACGAGGTCGATCGTCTGCTCATCCGTCTTCGTGAACTTGGACTTGTCCATGTACTCGCGCACGACACCGATGCGCACGCCATTGAGTGACTTGTCCTTTGCGAAGCTCGCATAAGGCTGCGTCGGCTTGCGGCCGATGCTGAAGACCGTGAGCGGGTCTTTCGGATCGTAGCCCGCGTACGCGTCGAGAATCTTTGCGGCGTCCTCCACCGTGCGACAGATCGGTCCCACGCGCGTGTTGATGCCCAAGCCGATCATGCCGTCGCGGCTGACGAGCTCCTGAGTGGGAGAGATACCCACTGAGTTCGCGGCGCGCGCCGGGCCACGCACGGATGAGCCTGTTTCTTCGGCAATCGCGCACGTCACGAGATTGGCGGCAACGGACGAACCGGACCCTGAGCTGGAACCGCTCGGACTGCGTGTCGTGTCGTAGGCATTGCAGAACACACCGCCGAACGAGCTGCGCGGGCTCGTGCCGCCGGCGTACTCCACGAGATTCGCCTTCGCCAGGATAATGGCTCCAGCTTCGCGCAACCGTTTGATGAAGGTCGCATCCTCGGGTGGGCGATCGTTGGCGTAGGGCACATCGGCGCCGCTGGTCGTGCGCATGTCGAACGTGTCGTACTGATCTTTGAACGCCAGCACGACGCCATGCAGGGGGCCGACCAGCTTGCCCGTTTCGGCCAGTGCCTCGTCTTGAGCGGCAGCGACTTCGAGTGCATCCGGCATCGCGGGATCATTGTCGACCTTGTCGGTCAGGCTGCGCGCCTTGCGATCGTCGAAGCCCCACTGCTTGCGCGTTGCAGGCCGCAGGTTCAGCGTTTGCAACGCGTTGAGCTGTCCGGCATTCGCAATCGGAGTGATCGGCCCGAGTATCCCCTTGGGTTGCTGCACGCACGTGCCGTTATAGGCCTTGATGCGTTTGAGGTAGAGCTCGACGAGCTGCACCGTATCGAGCTTCTTGGCGAGCAACGCCTGCTGGATGTCATCGATCGTTGCTTCTTCGAGATGGAAGCCATCGATCTTTGCTGCGAAGCTGGTCAGCGGCACTGCGAGTGCGAGCGAAATGCTGCAGACACTTGCCTGCAACAGAGCAAACGAACGCGACATGCGCGACCTCTTGGCTGTCCTTGGCGAACAGACGCAGTCGCGACTTCATCCCCTACGCGAGTTTCCGGGGCGGTCACGCCTAGTAGGGCGGCACACCCGTGTCTAGCGGATCGGTCAATCCAACCAGTTCGTCCGTATTCAACGGCACATGGCACACGGCTTTGCTGGCCAGCTGAATATCCATCGTGAGGAAGGGCTGCGTGGCTGACGTCGTACCCAGCACTTCCCCATTGGGTGCGACGATGCATGCCTGACCGCCGAAGGTGCCGGAGCGCGTCGACGCAAGCACGTACGCGTTCGCAAGTTGCGCCAGCTCGCGCGCGCGCTCCCGCCAGCGATCGAACGGCATCACGTTCGCGCCACGCGGCACGGCGATCACATCGATGTGCTCCTCACCGTAGCGGCGTATTTCCTCCGCGCCGCAAAACTCTGCGCCCATGAGGAAGCCGACGACGAGATTGCCGTCGAGGTCGAGCGGCACGAACTCCGGGAACGAGCTGCGACACCACATGGTCTCCCATGCGCCCTTCTCGTTGCGGAACTGCGATTTCGCATGCACGGATCTCACGCCGTGCTCCGCGTCCCAAACGTAACCTTCGTCCCAGCGCTCGTTGCCGAAATCGATCGGCCGGGAGCTCAGCACGTAGCCGGAACCGAGCTCAGGCAGGCGGTGCTCCCACTCATCGTGGGCACGCACGGCGGCGTTCCACACCGCCACGTCGAACTGGCGCGAGGCCGCGAACCAGCTGGCGAATGGCATGTCGGGCAGCAAGATCAGCTCGCTCGCTTCACCGCGCACATGCTCGGCCAGGCGAATCCAGTCAGTGCTGAACGCTTCCCCGCCATCGGGTAATTCGCACACGGTGATCTTCATGGGGCTGCAATCCGCAGCCGCGGCGTGGAGTTCCAGGCTCGCTCACTTCGCGATGCCGGCATCGCGCGCAGCAAGCTCGCCGATCGCGGACCAGTCCAAACGCTCGCCGCCGTTGGCGATCAATGTGAGGAAACGGTCTCGCAGCAGACTCGCAAGCGGCATCGGCACGCGCAGGTTTTCAGCCGCCGTCAGGGCAAGGCCAACGTCCTTGAGACCTAGCACGGCAGCGAATCCCGCGGGCTCGTACTTCCGCTCCGCGATCAATGCGCCGTAATTCTTGTAGACCGGTGCATTGAACAGCGTGGATGTGAGCACCTCGAGGTACTTACTGCGATCCACGCCGGCTTTGCCGACGAGCGCCATGGTTTCGCCGAGCGACTCGATCACGGCGGCGATCAGGAAGTTGCCGCTGATCTTGATGAGGTTCGCAAGCTCGGGCTGCTCTGCGACGATGAAGGTACGTTGGCCGATCGCATCCAACAGCGGCTGCGCGCGCGTCGCAGCCTGCGGCGCACCTGCGGCCACGACGAACAACTGCGCCGTCGCCGCTGCATCAGGTCTGCCGAATACGGGCGCGGCGACATACTGTTGCCCCGATTGCGCATGAGCAGCAGCCAGTCGTTCCGAGAGGGCCACACTGATCGTGCTGGATGAGATGTGCACTGCGCCGACGCTCAAGTGTCGAACGATGCCTGACTCGCCGAACGACACCCCCTCGACGGCACGATCATCGGCGAGCATTGTGAACACCGCATCACCCGTGCACGCATCCGCAATCTGCGACGCAGGCGTCGCACCAGCCGCGACCAGCGCCTGCATCTTTTCCGGCGTGCGGTTGTAGACGACGACTTGATGACCGGCCTTTATCAAGTTGGCCGCCATGCCGGCGCCCATGTTGCCGACGCCGATGAATCCAACGTTCATGCACGATCTCCGCGATCAGTAGCGAACGAACCGGAATGCGCGCTCGGGGGCTGGGTTCCTGGCTCGGGCGCAGAACGGCACCGACTACTCGAGTACTGGTGCTTGTCCACAAGCGGAAGCAGGCGCAACGATGAAGCCTCTCGCCTCCTGCTCCATGCGCTGCACGAGGCAAGAGCAATGGCCTGCGGCCTGCGACAGGAACTTAGGCACCCGCAGCGCGAGCTCCTGCTTCAGCTGCTCGCCTTCGAAGACGTCGGCTGCGCTGCGACTCTTGAGGGCCTCGTTGAGCGAACCGGTGACACACGCGAAGGTTTGCCCCGCTGCGCGCACCTCTGCACCGATTGAATCGTCGAACTTATTGCGCAATCCGCGCAGCTTGCGCGCCACAGGTTTCGCCTGAAACTCGGTGATCTCCTTGATCTCAGGTACGGTGAATTCGATCGACAGGATCGCGGCGATGCGGCGCTGCGACTGCAACCACACGGCATCGGCGAGAAACGCGTGCTTCACCGTCGCGGCAAGCACACGCTCGGTGGAAGTGAGATCGACACTCTTGCCGAGGCCGGAGTCGAACTCATCGAAACCCAACATCGTCGCCGCGAGACTCTGGGCCTCGGGACTCACGCTGACGTTCGTCAACTCCGCGTCGGTGTACTCCACCAAGCGAAAGGACACAGCGATCTGGCCCCACATGCACTTCGGTTTACCACCCTCCGTGCCTGGCAGCAGGTGCCAGTTGCGCGCATCTTCCAGTGCGGCGTTGTCGAGCAGTGGATAGCCCGTCGAGCGCTTGATCTGCGCCTGGCTCACCTCGCCCTTCTCGTTGACCAGCAACGCCACGACGGCCGTGCCTTCCTGACCAATTTCGCGGGCATTGTGCGGATACGGGACTTCTCCGATCGGATGCGCGGGGTCGGAGCGGGGTGCCCGTCGATTCAACTTCTCGACGGGATTCTTCGGGTCGATTCCTGGCAGCGGGTTCGGGCAGGGTCGGCCGAACTCGAGACTCGGCGCGTCATCCTGTGTACCCGCTGGCGGCGGCTGGGCGTCAGCGAGCGCAAACGGAGAACGTACGCAGAGCGTGATCGCGCCAAGTGCAGCGAGGATGCGCAACCGACTGTTCACTGGCGCGCGCATTCATGGGTTCCTGATTGTTCTTGCAGTTGCGCGTTGCGTTTTACGCGATCGCACGACCAGAGGTCGAGCCCTCGGCGACCGATGTGGACCGTCAACGTAGATTAGTGGGAGGCTGACGGCGCCAGCGACGAAACGCACCCTACCGGGTCATTCGAGCTCAGCGCAGCTGACTGTCCTTGCTGCCGCGGCGGTTGTAGCCGCTGAACTGCGCTTCCTCGCGGTCGTGAACTTCCTGGCATTGCACGCACAGACGCACGCCAGGGATCGCTTGCTGACGTGCCGCAGGAATCGCTGCGTTGCACTCCTCGCAGTGAGTCAGACTCGGGCCGCGCGGCATCCGGCTCTGAGCGCGGTTCACACCGTCCTTCACCGTCGCGTCGATCTGATCCTGAACTGCGCCGTCTCCAGCCCACCCGGTCGCCATGGTCAATCCCTCACAATCGATTCTGAATACTCTGACGCATCAGGCGCCGCGTCAGTTCATCGTCCAGGGGATTGGGCTCGTTGCGCTCACCTTCAAGATGGCGCCGCCCAGGGCTCGAGACACATCAGAGGTTGCGATAGCGACCCGTTCGCTTCTCTTTCACGGCATGCAATGCTTCCTTGATGTCCTCGCTGGCGGCGGAGGCAATCTCCGTCAGCAGCGACACGTCGAGCACGTTGCCCATGCTCAAGCGCGCCAAGGCATTGAACGTCTTCTTCGTACCCTGCACAGCCACGGGCGGCAGCGATGCGATTCGCTCCGCGATACGCCGGGCTTCGGGCAATGCGGCTTCAGGCGTATCGACGAGATCCGTAATGAGGCCAAAGTTGTAGGCCTGTTCGGCAGTCAACGGATCTCCCGTCAGCAGCATGCGCCGCGCGCGGTTGTAACCAACGGCCGCGGTCCAGCTGAGCACGCCGCCATCACCCGCTACGAGACCGACCTGTACGTGCGGATCGCTGATCTTCGCCCCCTTCCAGACGACGCTGACGTCGCACGCGCTCACGATGGTGGCACCGAATCCAGCCGCATGGCCCTGTACTGCGACGACGATGGGCACGGGCATCTCCGTGAGATAGGTGAAGATGTCGAAAGCCTCTTTGTGCGTGCGCCGGCGCAGCTCGGCATCCGCATTGAGCTTCTCGATGTAGTCGAAGCCGCCGCCCGCACTGAACACGGTTCCCTGCGCATGTAGGAGCACGCAGCGGATGTCGGTGTTATGCCGCAGCTGCAACATCGCCGCAGCGAACTCGCGATGCAGGTTCTCATCGAATGCATTTCTTGCATCGGGCCGACGCAACTCGAGCGTGGCGATCGGTCCATCTGTCGACAGGGCTAGTGCTGTGAACATGCTGGGGTCCTGTGAAATCTAGGCGACGTTCGCGACCGAGGTGCTCACTTTGGCAAGCACTTCACGCGTGGCGGGCTTCACGCGGGAAACGGCGTCATTCGACAAACCGAATTTGGGCAATGGCCACGGCACGCTGTCGCCCGAGCGCAGCATGTACGTGACCGTCGTGAAGAGACTGCTGATCGCACCACCGTGATGGCCGAAGTGATGGACCGCAATGCAGCGCCCGCCTGCTGCTTCGCCCTCTTGTTTGACGATGCCGGCGTTCTTTTCCCACAAACGCCGACTGACGACGTAAATCGCAAACGGCGTGCCCCGCAATACGTTCTTGAACTCAGGCAGCGCCAACAGCGAGCGGATGGGCGGCGACGGGCAGTGCTGCCATGTGTTGGAAAAGAGAATGATGAGGTCGTAGCGTTGCGAGAGCGCGCTCTGGGGGTCGTAAGAGATCGGAAAGAGCTCGCCGTTCGCAGCACAGTCCGACCAGCGCTTCACATCGCCCATCGTGAAGGGCCGCTTCGGGCGAATGGCAGGATCCGCGAAATCCACGCGGCACATCGTGACGTCCGAGCCGGATTCGCGGATCGCTTCAGCCGCAAGCGAAGAGGCGGTCACCGCCTGACCGGTGAGTGAGTAATACACCACGAGTACTTTCACGGTAGTGCTCCCCCGATCGGATGCTGAAATTGCGGATCGTCAGTGTCGCTCGCGAGCGCATCTCACTGAACGGTTGGCGCTGATTGTGCTGAGCGTTCGCTGTGCCGCAGCCGCAGTGCGAGCGAAACGGCGATTTGATCGTCGCATGGACAAAATATACATTCAAGCTAGTATGTAACTACTAGTGCCGTATCGAGCGTCGTCATTCGCACGGTCGCGTTTCTCGGTGCGGCTTCGATCTACCGGGGGAAGCCGATGCGTGGCGCTTTGGAAGGCGTTCGAGTCCTGGACTTCGGGCGCTACATTGCCGGACCTTACTGCACGTGCCTGCTCGGCGATCTCGGCGCGGAAGTCATTCGCGTCGAACGTGTCGGCGGCGGTGAAGATCGATTCGTGTTGCCGCTCGGCGGTCAGGAAGCCGGCGCGATGTTCCTGCCGCTCAATCGCAATAAGAAGAGTGTTGCGATCGAGCCGAACACGCCGCAGGGACGTGCGATCGTCGAGAAGCTGATCCGCACGGCGGATGTCGTGTGCGCGAATCTGCCGCCGCAAGGACTGAAGGCGATGGGTCTTGATTACGACACGCTGCGTGCGCTCAAGCCGGACATCATTCTCACGTCGCTCAATGCATTCGGTTCAGGCGGTCCGTGGAGTGAGCGCCTGGGATTCGATGGCATCGCCCAGGTCATGTCGGGCCTGTGTTACATGTCAGGGCAACCGGGACAACCAACGAAGCTTTATGGTCCGTGGGCGGATTTCTCGGCAGGCCAGCTCGCAGCGCTCGGTACGCTGGCCGCGTTGATGTATCGCAAGCAGACGGGACAAGGTCAGCACGTCGAAGGCTCACTGTTGATGGCCGCGATGGTGCCGGCCTCCGGCTTGCTGACCGAGCAAGCATTCACCGGCATCAATCGACAGCCGAGCGGCAACCGCAGTCAGACCGGTGCGCCCGCCGACATGTATCGCACACGCGATGGCTGGATCATCGCGCAGGTCGTGAGCAACGCATTGTTCAAACGATGGGCGCGCTTGATGGGTGAACCGTACTGGCTCACCGACGAGCGTTTCAAAGATGACGATGCGCGCGTGCGCAATAGCGCGGTCATCAACGAGCGCATGGGGCAGTGGTGCGCCGAGCGAACCACTGCAGAAGCATTGGCAGCGCTGGAGAAGACAGGCGTGCCCGCGGGACCCCTGTTGGCGCCGCAAGAAGTGCTCGATCACGAGCATGTGAAAGCGGTCGGCGCGTTTGAGCAAGTGGATTACCCGGGTCTCGATGCGCCGGTCACCATGATGAACACGGCCGTGAGCTTGTCAGCGACACCGGGCACGATCCGCATGCGACCGCCGCTGACCGGGGAGCATACCGACGCCATCTTGTCGGAGCTGGGTGTTTCGAAGAGTGAGATCGCCGAACTGCGCGGGGCAGGTGTGTTGTGAGCATTGAATCGATGTTCAACAGCAAAGCCCATCCGTTGCTCGAGCGGCTGCGCGTCTTCATGGAAGAACAGATCTATCCCAATGAGAAGCGCTATGACAGCGAGCTGCGCGCGATACCCGAAGGCGAGTTTCGCGTGCCGCCCTTGATGGAGGAGTTGAAGTCGCAGGCGCGTGCGCAGGGATTGTGGAATTTATTTCTGCCCGATTCGAAGAACGGGGCCGGTCTGACGAATTTGCAGTACGCGCCGATGGCGGAGCTCATGGGGCGCGTGATCTGGGCGGCCGAAGTATTCAACTGTTCGGCGCCGGACACCGGCAATATGGAAGTGCTCGATCGCTACGGCACCCCCGAACAGAAACAGAAATATCTCACGCCGCTGCTCGAAGGACGCATTCGCTCCTCTTATTGCATGACGGAGCCGGAGGTTGCCTCATCCGACGCCACCAACGTGCAGACTCGCATCGAGCGCGACCGCGATCACTACGTGATCACCGGTCACAAGTGGTTCATCTCGAACGCGTACCACCCGAACAACGGCGTGTACATCGTGATGGGCAAGACGGATCCGAGCGCGCCACTGCATCTGCAACAGTCGCAGATCCTGGTCGATCCGAGCGCGCCGGGAATCCGCAAAGTACGGCCCGTCCGCGTGTTCAACTATCTCGATGCGCCGAAGGGCTACGGCGAGCTCGTTTTCGACGGCGTGCGGGTGCCGGCAGAGAACCTGATCCTCGGCGAAGGCCGCGGCTTCGAGATCTCGCAGGGACGCCTGGGTCCCGGCCGCATCCATCATTGCATGCGCATCATCGGTCACTCCGAACGCTTGCTCGAAGTGATGTGCCGTCGACTGGTTTCACGTCAGGCATTCGGCAAGGCACTCGCGGACCAGTCGGTGTGGCAGGAGCGCGTGGCGCAAGCGCGGACGCAGATCAATATGTGTCGCCTCCTGACGCAGCACGCGGCGTACTTGATGGACACCGTCGGGAACAAGGCGGCGCGTAGCGAGATCTCGCAGATCAAGGTGGCCGCCACCCATACGGGCCAGATGGTCGCAAACATGGCGATTCAGGCATTCGGGGCGGCGGGACTGTCGGACGACGAGGGTCTCGCGTTTGCATTCACTCGCATGCGCATGCTGAGCATCGGCGATGGTCCCGATGAAGTGCACAACCGCTCCATCGCACGCTTCGAGCTGGATCGGTACCGGCCGAAGAAGGATGCGAAGCCATGACGAATCGGGGCGCCATCTTCACGGGCACCGAGCAACCGCCACCGCAGCTCGCGCTCGATCTGCAGGCACTGCACACGTATCTCGCTGACCGTGTGCCGGGCGTGCGCGAACCGCTGCAGGCAGCGAAGTTCAAAGGCGGTCAATCGAATCCCACGTATCTGATTTCCAGCGGTGCACGACGATTCGTGTTGCGACGACGTCCGCCGGGCAAGCTCCTGGAATCGGCTCATGCGATCGATCGCGAGTTTCGCGTGCTCGAAGGGTTGAAGAGCTCCGGCGTGCCGGTGCCGCAGCCCTTCGTGTACTGCGCCGACGAATCCATCATCGGCTCCCAGTTCTATGTGGCGGAGTATGTCGAAGGACGCGTCTTCTGGGACGCGGAGCTGCCAGGCGTGGACGCTGCCGAGGAACGCTCCGCCATCTACTCGAACATGAACGCCGTGCTCGCGCGCTTGCACTCGCTGGACGTTGCAGCCGTTGGTCTCGATGATCTAGGTCGCAGCGGTGAGTATTGCGCGCGCAACTTCGCCCGCTGGTCGAAGATCTACGAGCAATCGAAGCTCGTCGACATTCCCGAGATGGACTGGCTGCGCGAACAGTTGCCGCGCGCCATGCCGAGCACGGAAACATCGACACTGATCCACGGCGACTATGGCTTGTACAACCTCATCGTGCATCCCACGCGCGCGGACGTGATGGCCGTGCTCGATTGGGAGATGGCAACGATCGGCGACCCGTTGGTCGATCTCGCCCATCACCTGCGCGCGTGGTGGGATCTACCGGATGCGAACGGCGCGGCCACGACGCTGCGTGGACAGGACCTCGACGCGTTGGGGATTCCAACGATGCAGCAGTACATCGACCAGTACTGCCAGCAGCGTGGTG
>JBEVDW010000588.1:0-10028 GCA_040513115.1 Steroidobacteraceae bacterium
GACAGCCAAGTGCTGATCGTTGCGTGCTGGCACCTGCTGCGCAGCATGTGACGGCGACCTGTCAGGTCGGCCAGCGCACCAGTCCGATGCGGCGCGCGGACTGTTATGATGCATATAGAATGTGCGAGCGCACATCGCACTGCCGCCTCTGCGAACCTTTAATTCGGGCGTGTTTGTTGAGTGATCGGCGCGGCTCCCCGCTTCGACGCCACCAGGCACCGTATCCACTTTCAGCAACGGGAACAGTCATGACGCAACGAGATGTCTTCGTCGTCGGCGCAGTCCGCACGGCGATCGGTACCTTCGGCGGCACGTTGAAAGAGACGCCGCTGTCGCAGCTGGCCACCACTGCCGTGAAGGGCGTCCTGGAGCGTTCCGGTGTGGCGCCTTCCGAAGTCGGTCATGTCGTGATAGGCAACGTCATTCCCACCGAGCCGCGCGATGCGTACCTGAGCCGCGTGGCCGCCATCAACGCGGGCATCCCGAAGGAAACGCCCGCGATGAACGTGAACCGACTCTGCGGCTCGGGACTGCAGGCGATCGTGTCCGCCGCGCAGACGATTCTGTTGCAGGATGCAGAGGTCGCCATCGGCGCGGGCGCAGAATCCATGAGCCGTGGTCCCTACATCATGCAAGCGGCTCGTTGGGGCGCCCGCATGGGTGACACGCAATTGCTCGACTACACCATCGGCATCCTTACCGACCCGTTCCAACCGATCCACATGGGTATCACGGCGGAGAACGTCGCCGAGCGACACGGCATCACGCGCCAGATGCAAGATGAGCTTGCGGTTGAAAGTCAGCAGCGTGCCGCCCGCGCGATCGCCGAAGGTCGTTTCAAGTCGCAAATCGTGCCCGTCGAGATTCCGAGCCGCAAAGGGCCGGTCGTGTTCGATACGGATGAGCACGTGCGCGGCGATACGACGCTGGAAGCGCTCGCGAAGCTCAAGCCCGTGTTCAAGAAAGACGGGGGCAAGGTCACTGCGGGCAACGCATCCGGCCTCAACGACGGCGCCGCGGCTGTGATCCTTGCTTCCGGCGAACGCGTCAAAGCACTCAACCTCAAACCGCTCGCACGGCTGGTGGGCTACGCACACGCCGGCGTCGAACCCGCTTACATGGGCATCGGTCCGGTGCCGGCCACGCGCACATTGCTGAAAAAGCTCGGCATGACCGTGAAGCAGCTCGATGTGATCGAGGCGAACGAAGCCTTCGCAGCCCAGGCGTGCGCGGTATCGCGTGAGCTGGACTTCGATCCGGCGAAGGTGAATCCCAACGGCTCCGGCATTTCGCTCGGTCATCCCGTGGGCGCCACCGGCGCGATCATCACCACGAAGGCAATCTACGAGCTGCATCGCACGGGTGGCCGCTACGCGCTCGTCACGATGTGCATTGGCGGCGGCCAAGGTATTGCCGCGATCTTCGAACGCGTCTGAGGAGAGCCGCTTTGAAAATACAACACGTCGGCGTCATCGGCGCCGGAATCATGGGGAACGGCATCGCGCAGACCTGTGCGGTCGCCGGTTTGAACGTGACGATGGTCGACATCTCCGATGCCATTCTGGCGAAGGGCATGGCGAGCCTGAACGACAGCCTCAACCGGCTGGTGAAGAAGGAAAAGCTCACAGCCGCCGATGCGAGCGCCGCTGTGGCGCGTATCAAAACGACGGTTCAGTACAGCGATCTCGCCTCGTGTCAGTTGGTGATCGAAGCTGCTACCGAAAATCCGGAAGTGAAGCGCCGCATTCTCAAGCAGGCCGATGAGGTCATGAATGCCGAGGCAATACTCGCGACCAATACCTCGTCCATCTCGATCACGCAGCTCGCAGCGGCGATTTCACGTCCCGATCGCTTCCTGGGCACCCACTTCTTCAATCCTGTGCCGCTGATGGCGCTGTTGGAAGTCATCCGCGGCTTCCTCACTTCAGATGCGACGCATGCGGCTGCGGCGGCCTTTGGCGAAGCGATCGGCAAGACTGTGATCACCGTGAAGAACAGCCCTGGCTTCGCTGTAAACCGCATTCTCTGCCCGATGATCAACGAGGCCATCTTCGCGCTGCAGGAAGGCATCGCGACGGCTGAGGACATCGATCAAGGCATGAAGCTCGGCTGCAATCATCCGATCGGTCCGCTCGCGCTCGCGGACATGATCGGTCTCGACACACTGCTGTTGATCGCCGATGTGTTCTATCGCGATTTCGGCGATCCGAAGTACCGCGCGCCGCAGTTGTTGCGCGAGATGGTGACAGCGGGGCAACTCGGTCGGAAGACCGGCCGTGGCTTCTACGACTACACGAAGAAGTAATCTCGATCCCCTCCCTGCGCAGCGGGGCAGGGTTGGGGGCAGGGTCACTCGCGTTCAATCTACTCGCCGCGACTCCCCGCCTTCCTCCTCCGCGCCTGCACCGCCGTCATTATCCCGCGCAGGATATTCATCTCGTTCTGATCCAGCCCCACTCGATTGAACAACAGTTTCAAGCGCGTCATGAGCTGGCCACTGGGCGTGCGATCGCGAAATTCCACTTCATCCATCACCTGTTGCAGATGGACGTAGAAGTGGTCCATCTCTTTCCCTGTCGCAAGCGGTGCCTCGCGTTCGGGTTCTGCCGGGGCGCTGTCACGAGCGGCGAGCCAGATCTCGTACGCGAGGATCTGAACGGCCATCGCGACGTTCAGCGAGCTATAGGCTTCGTGCGTGGGAATGCTCACGAGCCAGCGACAGTGCAATAGCTCCGCATTACTGAGCCCAAACCGCTCGGAACCGAACAGGATGGCGGCAGGTTGCGTACGAGCGGTGCTGACGAGCGCCTGTGCACACTCACGGGGCTCGCGTTGCTCCCAGTGCATGTGCCGCTGCCGGGCGCTGGTGCCGACGACGAGGCCGCAGCCCGCAATGGCGTCCTCCAGGCGCGAATACACCTGCGCCCGCGCAAGCACATCGTCGGCACCCGACGCACGTGCAGTCGCCTCTGCGTCAGGGAATGCCTTGGGCCGCACGAGTGCCAACTCCGACAGGCCCATGTTCTTCATCGCGCGGGCGGTGGCGCCGATGTTCCCCGGATGAGTGGTGTCGATCAAAACGATGCGGATGTTGGCTGGCACGGTATGATTCTACCCACTCTGCCCAGCACGATCGCTGCGGCCACGCTCTTTGCCAGACTCACGAGGTTTGCATGCAACCAGTACTCAATATCGGAGTGCGCGCCGCGCGCCGTGCCGGCGAAATCATCGTCCGCAGCATGAATCGGCTGCACATGCTCGATGTGCGCACCAAGGGACACAACGACTTCGTGAGCGAGGTGGATACGCACGCCGAACAGGACATCATTGCCACCATCCGCAAGAGCTATCCCGATCACGGCTTCCTGGGTGAAGAAAGCGGCCGCAGCGGCAATGACGAAAACCTGTGGATCATCGATCCGCTCGACGGCACCACCAACTTCCTGCACGGCTTCCCGCAATTCTGCGTCTCACTCGGCTTTCAACGTCGCGGCCGCATGGAGCATGCCGTGGTCTACGATCCCTTGCGGCAGGAGCTGTTCACGGCGTCGCGCGGCGATGGCGCGCAAGTGGATGGCAAGCGCATCCGCGTCAGCAAGCAGATCGTGTTGGAAGGTGCCTTGATCGGCACGGGCTTCCCCTATCGCGACAACACGCGCTGGCTCGACAACTATCTGCAGATGATGCGTGCCGTCATCGAACGGACTGCGGGCGTGCGCCGACCGGGCTCGGCTGCACTCGACTTGGCCTACGTCGCCGCCGGACGGCTCGATGGTTTTTGGGAGCTGGGCTTGTCCACGTGGGACACGGCGGCCGGATCGCTGTTGATTACCGAAGCCGGCGGACATATCGGCACGCTGACGGGCGCCGAATACAAGGGCGGCGGCGATGTCGTCGCGGGCACGCCGAAGGTCTACGCTGCGTTGCTGGAGTTGTTGGCCCCGCACGTACCGCCCGATTTGCGTGCAGGCTCGACCTCCACATGATCGCCGGGTTGCGCGATGGCTTGCTTTGACACGGCAGATGCCGCTGGAAATAATCCAGCGCGCCTGTCCAACTGCCTTGATTCGCATAGAGGATCCCGCATGAATCTGCGTCGCGTTGCCGCGTTGGCGAGTGTGTTGGTGTTCGCCCTCGCCGCGTGCAAGGGTGGATCGGGCGCGGGCGGCAACGAAATCGTGGTAGGCGAATTCGGCTCGCTCACGGGCGGCACGGCGACCTTCGGCCAGTCGACGCACAATGGCGTGACGATGGCGTTCGAAGAGATCAACGCCGCGGGCGGCGTGCTCGGCAAGAAGCTCAAGGTGCTGGTCGAGGACGACCAGAGCAAGCCCGAGGAGGCGGCCACGGCTGTTACCAAATTGATCAGCCAGGACCGCGTCGTTGCCGTGATCGGCGAGGTCGCTTCATCGCGCACGCTGGCCGCTGCACCGATCGCCCAGGCGAGCAAGGTGCCACTCATCTCGCCCGCGTCGACCAATCCACGCGTCACCCAGGTCGGGGACTACATCTTCCGTGTCTGCTTCATCGACCCTTTCCAGGGCGCGGTGATGGCGAAATTTGCCGGCAACAGTCTCAAGCTCAAGAAGGTCGCCATTCTCTACGACGTGCGCAACGACTATTCCGTCGGCCTGCGCAACTTCTTCAGCGAAACGTTCAAGGAATTGGGCGGCCAGATCGTCGGCGAGCAGTCCTACAGCGAAGGCGACTCCGACTTTCGCGCGCAGCTGACACAGCTCAAGAGCCTGGGGCCGGAAGCGATCTACGTTCCGGGTTACTACACGGAAGTGGGCACGATCGCGCGTCAGGCCCGCGAGCTTGGCATGACCGTGCCACTGATGGGTGGCGACGGCTGGGACTCGCCCAAGCTCACCGAGATCGGCGGCCAGGCGATCGAGGGGTCGTATTTGTCGAATCACTATTCCGTGGATGATCCGAGCCCTGCGATCCAGAAGTTCGTCACCGCCTACAAGACCAAGTACGGCGCCGTGCCCGACGCGTTGGCTGCATTGGGGTATGACGCAGCCTACGTGCTCGCCGATGCCATGAAGCGCGCAGGCAGCACGGACAGCGCCAAGGTCCGCGATGCCATCGCCGCGACCACCAACTTCGTCGGCGTGACCGGCACGATCAACATCGACAAGGACCGCAATGCCGTGAAGCCTGCGGTCATCTTGAAAGTGGCCGGCGGCAAGTTCGAATACGTCGAGACGATCGCGCCGTAGCAGACTGCAGGCACCTCCTTCATGGAAACGTTCCTGCAGCAGCTGATCAACGGACTCTCGCTCGGTTCTATCTATGGCTTGATCGCGCTCGGGTACACGATGGTGTACGGCATCCTGCGCCTGATCAATTTCGCGCACGGCGATGTGTACATGATCGGTGCCTACACGGGCTTCTACTTGTCTACGGCACTGCGCGGCGGCGAGCCTTCGTTCGCAAAGGCCGCCGTCGTCATGCTCGGCGCGATGCTCGTGTGTGCTGCGCTCGGCATTCTCATCGAGCGCTTGGCGTATCGCCCGATTCGCGGCGCGCCCAAGCTCACCTCGCTCATCACCGCGATCGGCGTGTCGCTGCTGCTGGAGAATCTGGGCCAGCTTGTTTTCGGTGCCGATCCGAAATTCTTTCCTTCACTCGCTCCGCATCATGAATTCATCGTCGGCGGTGTGCATCTCACCTCGGAACAGCTCACGGTGTTCGTGGTCGCGCTGCTGGTCGCGGCCGGCCTATACGTGATTGTGATGAAGACCAAGACCGGCATTGCCATGCGCGCGGTGTCGTTCAATCTCGACGCCGCGAAGCTCATGGGCGTTTCCACCGATCGAATCATCGTCATCACGTTCGCACTGGGCTCGGCGTTCGCGGCGGTGGCCGGCGTGCTCATCGGCATGGCGATCCCGAAGATCGATCCGCTGATGGGCATCATGTACGGCCTCAAGGCGTTCGTCGCCGCTGTGCTCGGCGGCATTGGCAACATTCCGGGAGCACTGCTAGGCGGCTTGTTGATCGGCCTCGCCGAAACGTTCGTCGTCGCCTACGTCTCGCCCACGTTCCGCGATGCGATCGCGTTCGCGATCCTGATCGCACTGCTGCTGTTTCGGCCGCAAGGCCTGCTCGGCCGTCCCACGCGCGAGAAGGTCTGACGATGCTGCGCAAAGTCTTCGTGCTGTTGGCGCTCGCCGTGATCGTGGGCTTCCTGAGCGCCCTGGTCAGCGGCACCTTGTTCGCGGCCATTGGCATCCCGCCGTATCCGCTGCGCATCCTCACGCTCGCCGGCATCAATGTGATGCTGGCCGTGTCCTTGAACCTCATCAGCGGCTTTACCGGACAGTTCTCTCTGGGTCACGCTGGCTTCATGGCGATCGGCGCCTATGGCGCGGGGTGGATGGCGGTCACGTTCGGGCCGGGCATTCAAGAGGCGTTGGCGTTCCTGCCGCGCGATGTGCAGGAAGGCGCCGTCGTGGTCGTGGGCCTTGCGTTTGGTGGCTTGCTCGCCGCCATCGGCGGATTTCTGGTCGGCGTACCCTCGCTGCGACTGCGAGGCGATTACCTAGCCATCGTCACGCTCGGCTTCGGCGAGATCATCCGCGTGCTGATCCTTAACATCGATGCGATCGGCGGCGCGCGCGGCTACTCCGGCATTCCGAATCTCGCCGGCTTCGGCTGGGTGTGTTTCATGGCGATCGCCACGGTCATCGTCGTGCATCGACTCGTCGGTTCATCATTTGGGCGCACGCTCATTGCCGTGCGCGAAGACGAGATCGCCGCAGAAGCCATGGGAGTCGACACAACGCGGGCAAAGGTCTTTTCGTTCGTGATCTCCTCCACGCTGGCAGGCGTCGCGGGCGGTCTTTTCGCCTACTACAACATGTATCTGCATACGAACTCGTTCACGTTCATCAAATCGATCGAGTTCATCATCATGGTCGTGATCGGCGGTCTCGGCTCCAGCCTCGGCGCCGTCATCGGCGCGCTCGTCTATACCGTGCTGATCGAGGTGCTGCGCGTGTCGGCGCAATATCGGATGGTCGCTTTCTCGCTGCTGTTGATCCTCATCATGATCTTCAGGCCGCAGGGCCTCTTCGGCAGCATCGACTTCGTCCGCCGTAAGGTGAAGGGAAGCTCGTCGCGCATCGAGAGCGGCGCATCCTCGGCGCTCAAGGATTGAACGTGCCGGCGCTACTCGATCTGCAGGCAGTGACGATGCGCTTCGGCGGCCTGGTTGCGGTCAATGCGGTCTCCCTCACCATCGACACAGGCAATCTCTACGGGCTCATCGGTCCCAACGGGGCCGGCAAGACCACGCTGTTCAATGTGATCACCGGCGTCTACGAGCCCACCGACGGCAAGGTCCTCTTGCAAGGCAGAGACATTGCCGGTCGCAGACCGTGCGACATCAACGGGCTCGGCATCGCACGCACGTTTCAGAACATTCGCCTGTTTCAGAACATGACCGTGCTCGAAAACGTCAAGGTTGCGTTCGATCGCAAGCAGCGCGCGGGTGTGTTCGACGGCATGGTGCACACGAAGCGGCATCGCGAAGAAGAGGCTCGCATCGATCACGAAGCCCGCGAGCTGTTGAAGATCTTCAAGCTCGATGCGCTGGCGGAAGATCGCGCTCAGCGCCTCGCCTACGGATTACAACGGAGGCTGGAGATTGCGCGAGCCATGGCGACGCAGCCGCAGCTGCTGTGCCTGGACGAGCCCGCCGCCGGCATGAATCCACACGAGGCGCACGATCTCATGCAACTCATCCGCTGGATCCGCGATCACTTCGGCATGGCCATCCTGCTCGTCGAGCACAATATGAAAGTCGTGATGGGCGTGTGTGAGCGCGTGCACGTGCTGGACTACGGCTCCACCATTGCGAATGGCACGCCGGCCGAAATCAGGGCGGACCCGCGTGTCATCGAAGCGTATCTGGGTGGCGCGTGATTCTCGAAGTGCGCGACCTCAAGGTGAACTACGGCGCCATCGTGGCGCTGAAGGGCATCTCGCTGACGTTGGAACAAGGGGAGATCGTTACGCTGATCGGCGCGAACGGTGCGGGCAAGTCGACCACGCTGCGCACGATCATGGGACTGGTACCCGCGACCTCCGGTGAGATCCGCTACAAAGGCGAATCGATCGTGAAGCGGCCGACATTCATGATCGTGCGCAGTGGCATGAGCCTCGTACCTGAAGGTCGCGCGATCTTCGCGAACTTGAGCGTGCGCGAGAATCTCGCGCTCGGCGCCTACACGCGCCGCGACGGCGACATAGCCGCCGACCTCGACAAGGCGTTCGGCATCTTTCCGCGCTTGAAGGAACGCATCGACCAGAACGCCGGCACGCTCTCCGGCGGCGAACAACAGATGCTCGCGATCGCGCGCGCCTTGATGATCCGCCCCGCCGTGCTGCTACTGGACGAGCCTTCTCTCGGGCTCGCACCACTCGTCGTACATACGATCTTTAAAGCCATCGAGGCAGTGAATCAGCAAGGCACGTCGGTGCTGTTGGTCGAACAAAACGCGAACGCGGCACTCCAACACAGTCATCGTGCGTATGTGCTGGAAACTGGAACCGTGACGCTCTCTGGTTCGTCGAGCGAGGTCGCCGCCAATCCGAAGGTCAAGGAAGCGTACCTGGGCGAACTGGAGACGGGCCACGCATCCCACTGACCGACTGATCCCGCGGCGAGGTTCCGTCTATTCGCCCGCGCCCATGGCGCTCCTGATGCTCGAGGTGATTCGATGAACGATGTGATAGCGAACGTAGCGGGCGTCGTCGTCACCCCCTGGAAACTCATCGGCTACGTCGGCGTGCTGCTCTTCGCCGGTCGCTGGGTCGTGCAACTTATCGCCTCGAAGGCATCCGGCAAACCCGTCATGCCGCCGCTGTTCTGGTACATGAGTGCCGCGGGCAGCGTCCTGCTGCTGTGCTATTTCATCTTCGGCAAGAACGACTCGGTAGGGGTGCTCTCGAATCTGTTTCCTGCGTTCGTGACGTTCTACAACTTGTATCTGGACCGGAAGGCGCGGCGAAGGCTGCGCTAATTGCTGGATCCCAGGATAATCAAAGCAGCATCTTCCCCGAGGTAACGAACGGCTCCCTCGCCGGCCACTCGCTGCACAGCGTCTCGACGACGCTCATGAGGACATCGAGCGACTTATAGGGGTCTGCATCGGCAGACATATCTTCCCTTTGAAGCCCCCCTCCGCAACGAAGGGGTAATCAGGCGAGTTGTTGGAGGAGTTCATCGAGTAACTGTTCTATTCCGAAGAGCACGAAGTATTGGCGTACTTCCGTTAGGTCGAGCTTATCGCGGTTGGCGCGCAGCAATGCTCGGATATCCTCCAGATCTTGGGTTCGTCGCGAATCGTTGACCAGACCCTGCAACTTGAAGCCGATGAGACCTTCTGGACTGATCACGCGCAAACATTGCGCCACGCGATTCGAGCCGTCAACGGCGCTGCGTGAGCAGCCCGCCCGCTCGTTCACTCCTCCATTCGCTTCCTCAGCTTCACCGGCTCAGCCTCACTCTCGTGTGCCACCTTGTGGGCGGCTTTGCGGGCTCTGATGTTGAGCATTTCCACGACCACCGAGAACGCCATCGCGAAGTAGATGTAGCCCTTCGGAATGTGGAAGCCTAAGCCTTCGCCGACGAGGGCCATGCCGATCAGGATCAGGAACGACAGCGCGAGAATCTTGATCGTGGGATGGCGGTCGACGAAGTTGCTGATGGGACCCGCGAGAAACATCATCACGATCACGGCCACGATCACGGCCGCAATCATCACTTCCACGTGATCGACCAGACCGACCGCCGTGATGACGGAATCGAGCGAGAACACGATGTCGATGATCGCAATCTGGATGATGATGCTCAGGAAGCTGGCTCGACCCTTGCCCATGTCACGGCCGTGCTCTTCGCCTTCCAGATTGGTGTGGATCTCGAGCGTGCTCTTCGCCAGGAGGAACAGGCCGCCGCCGATCAGGATGAGATCACGTCCGGAAATACCTCGCTCCGCGATGCGCAACAGCTCCGC
>JBEVDW010000589.1:0-5650 GCA_040513115.1 Steroidobacteraceae bacterium
AAGGCCTGGTGCCGCAGGCGCTGACGTCTTGCAGTATCCAGGAGTTCCTCGACCGGCTGCCGCAGTTCGACAGCGAAATGCGTGATCGCCTGGACCGCGCACGGCAGCGCCATCATGTGCTGCGTTACGTCGGTGCCCTGGATGCAGCCACGCGCAAGGCATCCGTCGGACTCGTCGAGCTGGACCGCTCGCACACGTTCGCGAACATCAATCTCACCGACAACGTCGTGCGCTTCGTGACCAGCCGCTACAACCAGAACCCCCTGGTCGTACAAGGGCCAGGTGCCGGACCGGAAGTGACCGCAGGCGGGGTGTTCGCCGACCTGCTGCGCATCTGTGCTTATCTGGGCGCGCAACTCTAACCACTGTCCAGCGACCAGGCCGACCATGCGCGACTCTGCCATTGCCTTTGCTCCCGCCAGTGTCGGCAACGTCGCCGTCGGCTTCGACGTGCTCGGGCATAGCTTTCAAGCGATCGGCGATCGCGTGCAGGCGCGCCGTACGAACACGCCGGGCGTCACCATTGCCGCAATCAAAGGTGTGGTCGAAGACCTGCCGCTCGAGCCCGAGCGCAACACCGCCGGCAAGGCCGTGATCAGCATGGTGGAGGAGCTCAAGCTGCCGTTCGGTATCGAGCTCACGATCGAGAAGGGCATTCCGCTCGGATCGGGTTTGGGCGGTTCTGCAGCATCGGCCGTTGCCGCGGTGGTGGCTGCGGGTGGACTGCTCGAGCGGTCGCTGACAAAGCTCGAATTGTTGAAGTTCGCCATGCACGGCGAAGCCGTCGCGAGCGGCTCCGTGCACGTCGACAACATTGCGCCGTCACTGTTCGGCGGTCTCGTGCTCACCGTCGGCATCGACAATCCCCACGTGAAACAGATTCCAGTGCCGCCCAGCATTCGCTGTGTGCTGGTTCATCCGCACATGGTGCTGTCGACGCGTGAAGCACGCCAGATCCTGAAGCGCACTGTCGAGCTGTCTGACGTCATCTGGCAGCAAGCGAATCTTGCAGGGTTTCTCACCGGGTGCTTCACCGGCGATGTGAACCTGATCCGCGAGTCCCTCGAAGACGTGATCATCGAGCCGCACCGGCAGGTGCTGATCCCGGGCTTCAAGGCAGTGAAGGGCGGCGCCAAGGCTGCGGGCGCACTCGGCTGTTCCATTTCCGGTGCCGGTCCGACAATTTTTGCGTGGTGCGAAGAGCAGCACGCGAATGCTGTGCGTGACGCCATGGTCGCCGGCTTCAAGGCGCATGACCTCGAGAGCGATGCATGGATCTCAACGCTCGATCCGGCTGGCGCTCGCTTGGTATAGGCACTCATCCATGCGCTATTACAGTACCCGAAATCACGACAATCAGGTTACGTTGAGCGAGGCGATTGCCCAGGGGATTGCCCCCGACGGCGGGTTGTACGTGCCGGTTGAATTTCCGCATTTCGTGCCGCACGACTTTCGCGGACCGATGACGCTGGAGAGCGTGGGCGAGCAATTGCTCGCGCCGTTTGCAGAAGACGATCTGCTCGCGCCGGAGATCGGGGCGATCTGTCGGGAAGCCTTCAACTTTCCCGCTCCGCTGGTCCATATCGACAAGACCGCGACACCGCTTGCAGTGCTCGAGCTCTTCCATGGTCCGACAGCGGCGTTCAAGGATTTCGGCGCCCGCTTTCTTGCGGCAGCGTTAGAACGCATTCGGCGCGGCGCCAAGCGCAAGCTCACGATCCTTGTCGCCACGTCAGGTGATACTGGTGCCGCAGTAGCCGCCGCGTTCCATCGCCGGCCCTGGGTCGATGTCGTCGTGCTGTACCCGAAGGGTCTCGTCTCGCCGCGCCAGGCACATCAACTCGCCTGCTGGGGCGACAACGTCCGCACGTTCGCCGTGAACGGCACGTTCGATGACTGTCAGCGCATGGTGAAGGAGGCATTCCTCGATCCGACACTCTCTAAAGAGCGGGAGTTCTCATCCGCGAACAGCATCAACATCGGCCGCCTCTTGCCGCAGATGGTCTATCACGCCCGCGCCAGCCTCGAGCTGTGGCGCGATACCGGCAAGCGTCCCAACTTCATCGTCCCCACGGGCAATCTCGGCAATGCGCTCGCGTGCTTGTGGGCGCGGCACGTCGGGCTGCCGATCGGCGAAGTCGTGCTGGCCACCAACGCGAATCAGACGATCACGGATTTCCTGCACGATGGGGAATGGCGGCCGCGGCCCAGCATCCAGACTTTGGCGAATGCGATGGATGTCGGTAACCCCAGCAACATGGAACGCCTGCGCGACCTGCATCCGGATTTCGAGGAGCTGCAGAGCCAGATCGGCGCCTCGAGCGTGGATGACATCGAGATCCGCGCCACGATCCGCCGCGACGCGAACGAGCTGTCCCGGATCTGGTGCCCGCATTCGGCCACGGGGGCAAAGGTGTACCGTCGCCTCGTCTCGCGCGGTGCGCGCGGACAATGGGTCGTGGTGGCCACGGCGCACCCGGCCAAGTTCAATGAAGTGGTGGAGCCGCAGATCGGCCGCGAAGTGTCCATGCCCGAGGCACTGGCCAAGCTCATGGCATTGCCACGCGTCGAGACGGAACTCGACCCCACTCTTGGCGCGTTGCGCGCACAATTGCAGAACGCTTGAAGTCACCTATGCCGGTCGACGTTCCCTGGTGGATCTACCCTCTCGTTGGCGCCGCTCTTTTTATTGCCGCGTGCGTATGGGGATACCTGAAGTACCGCGAATATCGCTTCCGCAAAGGTAACCAGGCGGCAATCTCGAACATCGCTTACGAGATCCTGCGCGACGTCCTGGTGCCGAACGGTAACGGCGGTCATATCCATCTGCATTACGTGCTGCTCACCCAGCGCGGCCTCCTCGTGCTCGATTTGCTCGACCTGCCGGGCGCCATTTTCGGCGGTGACCAGATGATCGAGTGGACGGCCATTGGCCGCAAACGCCGGTACACGTTTCCCAATCCCCAGCACTCGCTCTATGACCGCATGGCGGCGGTGAAGCTGTTGTCCGGGGATGTGCCAGTCGATGGCCGCGTCGTCTTCACGACCCGCAGCGAGTTCCCCAAAGGGCGCCCACGCAACGTGCTGCGCATCGATGATCTGCCGAGCCAGTTCCCACCGGTGGACCGCGCGCGCGGCAACATCACGGCGGCATTCGGCGATGTGTGGGCCAACGTGAAAAGGAACTCCGAGCCGAATCCGCTCGCGGCCTAGCGCCGCTTCTCCATCCCTTCCTTGCCCATTCCAGAGCCGACCGGACCTCGTGCTGCGCAGCGCGTGCGCCTTCAAGAATCGGGCGACCGGGCACGATACCGTGCGGATGAAGGACTTCGCCGTACGGAGAAGGGCTTGGCTAGTCTGAACACAATTTGGGCCGATCTACTGGGCAGCGGCTTGGGTCCGGAGGATCCACGCACGCTCGATCGGAACTACATGCGCCGGTTGCGGACTGCCAACGGCTTCTGCCTCAGTCTCATCGGCGGCGCGTTGTGCGTCTATTGGGCCCTGGGCGACTCGGCCGAGATGCAGCTGTTCTGCGTCGCTTCGTGGCTGCTGTTCGCGGTTGCCGGCTTTGCCCTGCGGCGCGGAGCCAATCTCACGGCCATCGCTCACATCCAGATCATCCTGGGCATGTCGCTCGCCACGACGGTGGTCGCCCGCACGGGCGGACCGCATTCGATGGTTCTGGTGCTGCTGATGATCTATCCCGTGTACGCCAGTTTCATTTCGGGATTTGCCGCCGCGATCGGCTACGCCATCGCCGTCACCGGCATCTGGGCTGCTTTCTTCCTGCTGGAGCTGCGCGGCGTCGAGTTCGTCAGCATCGTGCCGGGCAATCTCCAGCCCGTCTTTGCTTTTTCACTGCTCCTTTCGCTGCTGGTCATGATGCTCGGCGGGTCCGCTGCGTTCGTGAACGCGCAGCGTCGCGATGAAGATCGCTTGCTGGCGAGCAATCGGGACCTCGAGCACGCGCGCAACGTTGCGGAAGCGGCGACCCGTGCGAAGAGCGAATTCCTCGCCAACATGAGTCACGAGATTCGTACGCCGATGAACGGCGTCATCGGCATGACGGATCTCTTGCTGGACACCTCGCTCAATGCCTCACAACGCGACTACGCCGAAACCGTGCGCGGCAGCGCGCAGGCGCTGTTGACGGTTATCAACGACATTCTCGATTTCTCCAAGGTGGAAGCAGGCAAGCTCGAGTTGGAGCTGCTCGATCTCGAACTGCGCGATACGGTCGAAGACGTGGCGCGGTTGCTGTCGATTCAGGCCCATGCGAAGGGTCTCGAGATCACCGTGCAGCTCGATCCGCAGCTACCCGACAGCGTTCGCGGCGATGCGGGCCGCATCCGCCAGGTGCTGCTGAATCTCGGCGGCAATGCCATCAAGTTCACGCACAAAGGCGAGGTCTCGATCGACCTCAAGTTGATCGAGCGCGATGAGCGCACCACGCTCCTGCGTTGCGAAGTACGCGATACGGGTATCGGTATCCCCGCCGACCGCATCTACACCTTGTTCCGTCCCTTCGTGCAGGTCGATGCCTCGACCACGCGTCGCTTCGGCGGCACGGGCCTCGGGCTGTCGATCGCGCGTCGGCTGGTGGAGCTGATGGGCGGCGAGACCGGCGTTAGGAGCGAGCTGGGCGCGGGTTCCACGTTCTGGTTCACCGCGCGCTTCGCCCACGCGGAACAGAAACAGAGCGCGTCGCGTCGACCCCAAGAGGCGTTGCAAGGTCAACGTGTGCTGGTGGTGGACGACAATGCCACGAACCGCAAAGTGTTGATGGGGCAGCTGCTGCGCTGTGGTGTCGATCCGATCGCCGCAAGTTCGGCCGACGAGGCGTTGGCCTTGATGCGCGATGCTCATGCCGCAGGCCGTTCGTTCGAGGCCGCGCTCCTGGATCACCAGATGCCGGAGTGCGATGGCGCGGAGCTGGGACGGCGCATCGTCAAGGACGATGACCTGAAGAGCACGCGGCTCATCCTGCTCACGTCGTCTGGACAACGCGGCGATGGTCAGTTGTTCGCGGACATCGGCTTTGCCGGCTATCTGTTGAAGCCGGTGACGCAGCGCGATCTGACCGAGTGTCTGATGCTGGTGCTGGCGCGCACCGCGCAGGCGTGGCAACAGCAGACGCAGACCATCATCACGCGCCACGAGCTACGCGCGCGGCGTTCGCGCGGCAAGAATCACATCCTGCTCGCCGAAGACAACCTGGTGAATCAGAAGGTGGCAATGCGACTGCTGGAAAAGATGGGCTATCGCGTCGACGTCGTCGGCACCGGTCGTGCCGCCGTGGACGCCTGGCAGACCGGCCGCTATCACCTGATCCTGATGGACTGCCAGATGCCCGAGCTCGATGGTTATGAAGCGACGGCGGAGATCCGGCGCCTCGAGAACAATGAAACGCATATCCCCATCGTGGCGCTCACGGCACACGCGATGAAAGGCGCGGAGGAGACCTGCCTCAGCGCGGGCATGGACGACTACTTGTCCAAGCCGATCGATCGCAATCAGCTCGAGGCCTGCCTGGAGCGGCAGCTGAGCGCCGCCGAGCGCGGATCCGTAGCGGACGCGCGAACGGCCGTGCGCTGAACATCACGCCCGCGTGCGTGGCCACCCGAACAGTGTCTGCGCATTGGTCGTG
>JBEVDW010000590.1:0-3210 GCA_040513115.1 Steroidobacteraceae bacterium
CACAACATGAAGTCACACCCCAAGAGCGGCGAGCAGCGCCGAGACAAGCTGCTCTGCCTGCTGTCAGATGGAGAATTCCACTCAGGCTCCAGTTTGGCCAAAACATTGCGCGTGTCGCGTTCAGCCGTCTGGAAACTGGTTGGCTTATTGCGCGAGCTGGGGATTCCAATCGATTCGTTGCCACGTTTGGGTTATCGAATGCAGCGAGCCGTGGATCTTCTCGATGCTGAGTTGATCCTTCGCAGTCTCCGCGAACGGCATGTGCCGCTGCAGGCACTCGATGTCTTGATGACCGTCCCATCGACCAATCAGTTCTTGCTCGAAGCACCGGCACCTGAGCCTGGAGAGATGCGCGTATGCGCGTGCGAAATACAAAGCGCCGGGCGTGGTCGACGTGGTCGCACTTGGACTGCTCCATTCGGCTCCGGCGTGTGCCTCTCACTCAGCTGGCAGTTCGCAGAGATTCCACCCGAATTTTCCGCCCTCGGTCTGGTCGTCGGTGTTGCAGTCAGTCGGGCCTTGGTCGGGCTTGGCATACCCGATGTGCAACTCAAATGGCCGAATGATCTCGTATGGCGTCACCGCAAGCTGGGCGGCATTTTGATCGAGATGCGAGGCGAAGCCGACGGACCCGCGAAGGTGATTATCGGTATCGGCGTCAATGTGCGCATGCCCGCCAGCGTGAGATTGGAGCTTGCGAAGCAGAACGCGGTAGTACTTGCCGATCTATATGAGATCGCGCCTTTACGCGTGCCGCGCCGTAATGAGCTCATCGTTGCTGTGCTTAAAGAGCTAGCGGGGGCGCTGCCAATCTTCGCGTTGAGTGGTCTTGCCCCGTTCCGCGATGAATGGCGACGGTTCGATGCGATCGCCAATACCTCGGTCAAAGTATTCACCCAGGCCGAAACCGTGATGGGAGAAGCGCGCGGCATCTCCCCGACCGGTTCCCTGCTCGTCGATGTGAACGGCAAGCTGCAAGAGTTCGTTTCCGGCGAAGTGAGCGTCAGACACGTGCCTTCTGTTTCAGTGGCATCGGGCTGATTGCATGTACCTGCTCGTCGATATTGGCAACACGCGAGCAAAGTGGGCGCTTGCGGATGGAGCATCGCTTCATTCCCATGCAGCTTCGAGTCACGACGAGTTTTCAGCAGCGATGCGCAGCTACTTGATCGAGCACAGTGCATCGATCACAGGCACTTTTGTGGCTAACGTTGCAGGTCCATCACTCGAGCAGACGCTAACGGCCGTCGTGCGCGAGCACATTGACCGAGATCCGAAGTACCTACGTTCCTCGCGCGAGCTCTGCGGCATTCGTAACGCCTATCGCGTACCTGAGAGACTCGGCGTCGATCGATGGGTGGCCATGATCGGTGCGCGACATTCGATCGCTGGCCCTCTATGCGTCGTAAGCGTAGGAACGGCCATGACGATAGACGTATTGGACGCCACTACTCAACATCTTGGAGGCCTGATCGTTCCAGGCCCCCAACTCCTGATTTCCAGCTTACTCACGAATACCAGCGACATCGCTCCTCGCGCACAACAAGGCGAGCGAGATTACGAACTGCTGGCAGTCGACACGCTCGGTGCAATCACTCAGGGAGCGGAACAGATGTTGGTCGCACTGGTAGAACGTGTGACTACCACGCTCGAAGCCCGGCTGGTAGCGACCTTGACACTGGTTTTGACTGGCGGCGCCAGCGAATCGATCCAACCGTTACTGCGCAACCCCCTCGTGGTCGTGCCGGATCTCACGCTCCGCGGGTTGGCCACCGTCGCTTCGCATACATCGAGCAAGGACTCCTAATGGTGCTCCTGCGCTCGTGTATCATCTTCAACATACCGTGCGCCTCCCGTTTCGAATTCAGCGGCAACAAAGGGTCGAACGCATGACGCGCTTGATGATGATCGTCGGCATCGTGGCTCTTGGCATGACGAACGCAACGTTTGCTGCGGATGTCGCTGCCGGCAAAGCCGTTGCTGATCGGCAATGTCTGGAATGCCATGAAGCATCTGACTGGGAAGGAGAGGACGCTGCCTCTCTCGCGAGCCTGATCCGCGACATCGTCGCGGGCAAGGTAAAGCACAAACGTCCGCTGCAGCTCTCCGATACCGACATTCAAAACATCGCGGCCTATTGGGCCCGTGGCGATAAGAAGTGAGGCGCAGACGTTGCGAATAGATGGGTGATGCGCTCGCTCTGTTTGCTGCTGATTCTTGGCAACGTTCTGTATCTCATCTGGGCCCAGTTCATCGATCTCGACTTCTCCAGTTATTCGGCACCCGCCGCGGATGCCGCAACTCGCAACATAATGCTCGCCTCTGAAACCAGCCGGGCCGCCGCCGGCTCGCCGGTAGATGTCCCTCCTGCACCGCCACCGAATGCATCCGGCGATTGCGTAAGTGTCGGGCCATTCTCCACGTTGTCCGAGGCAACGCGTGCGGCCGCGACATTGTCGGCAGCAGGCTTCAACCCCAAGCAGCGCATCGAACAAGGCGAGCTATGGGCCGGATACTGGGTGTATGTGCCGGACCTCGGCGTGCCCGGCGCCGCAGAGAGCGCAATCCGCCAGTTACGGGAGCGCGGTGTCGCCGATGTGTTCGTGCTTCCGGGTGAGTCAGCACCGGTGTTATCGCTAGGTGTCTTCGTCGATATCGACCGCGCGCGCCGCCGCGCGCAGACTGCTCAAGAATTGGGCCTGAGAGTGCGCATGGTCGATCGCAAGCGCACGGGATCAATCTATTGGATCGATGCGACCCCGACGCAGCCCGGCCAAACGCTGGATCCATCCATGTTTCCGCCAGAGCCCGGCAAGATCGTCCGCATTGAGCTGCAACCCTGTCCGCAGCCGACAGGCGGCTGATTGCGAATTCGGCCGATGTCAGATCGACCCGCTGCGTTTACAATGCACCCACTTCTTCTCTCCATGCCGGCTTAGCACAGTTGGTAGTGCACCTGATTTGTAATCAGGGGGTCGGGGGTTCGAGTCCCTCAGCCGGCACCAATCTCCTCTCTTCGCTTCAATAACTTACAAGTCAATTCATCATCCCACTCGGCGCCTCAACCAGGTCGTTGTGGGGGAATTGCGGGAGTTTGGTTCGCACACTTTGTCTGCTGCTGCGATGAGGCTTCCAAGCTCAGCTCCTGAGTAGTGGGTTGTAATGCGCCCACTCTTGTGACCGAGTAAGTCCTGGCGATCCTCAAACGAC
>JBEVDW010000591.1:0-5723 GCA_040513115.1 Steroidobacteraceae bacterium
CAGCGAAGTCATGAGGGATGCCTCCGTCAGCCCGTACCCGGGGGTGCCGGCGTGCTGAACGCCGAAGCGCTTCTTCCAGGCTTCCTGCATGGAGGGAGGAAACGGTTGCCCGCCGACCGCACGCAGCTGGCCATAACACCGTTTTGATTCCGCGGTATCTTCAGCTTGAGCAATCAGCGCAATCATGGAGCCGAGCAGGCTCGCAAATGTCGCGCCCGTACGCTCGATCTCCCGCCAGAATCTGGACAGGGAGAAGCGCGGATAAATGGCGGCACGGGCACCGACCAACGCGCTCGACAACACGGTGGTTGCCGTGGCGTTCATGTGAAAGAGCGGCAACGCCGTCCAGATGCAATCCTTTTCGCTATGGCCGGAGCAGTCGGCAGCCTGTCGTGCAAGGCTGCACGCGTAGTTGTGACTGATCATGCAACCCTTCGAGGGGCCCGTCGTACCCGACGTGTAGATCAACATCGTCAGATCACGAGGGCTCGGGGGCGCTGGCAGTGGCACCGCCGGCTCGTTGCGAAGAGAATCGAAGCGCACTGCCGCCATGCTGCTCCCAGCCAAGGCGGAACCCAACTCGCCGCGATAGGCGATCGTGCGCAGTTCCGGGAGCGCATCGGCCAAACCCGCAATCCGATCCGCGTAATCCGCTTCCGCCAGGACGATAGCTGTCCCCGCATCACTGATCTGATGACGCAGGAACTCGCCTTTGAGCGCGGTGTTCAGCGGTACGCTGATCCCTCCCGCCTTGTTGATCGCATACCAACTGAGCACCGCATCGACGTTGTTGTCCAGCATCGACACGACCGTGTCACCTGGCTTCACTCCCAACGCGATCAACCCACACGCAAGTGAGCTGGAGAGGCGATCGACTTCACCATATGTGAACTTCTCGCCTGCAAAGTCGAGATACTCCCGCTCAGGATGCCGCAGCGCCGCGCGGCTGAGAATGCCGATGACGGTATCGCTTTCGCTGCAGTTCCAGCCTGCGGGGCTGCTTCTTGACATCGGCTCCGTCTCTCGTGGTCTAGTTGTATATTTGGTACGTGGCAGAGTACCGAACGACTCCAACTGTGTATATAGTTCTGAACCGGCCCAGCACATAGAGCGCGCGTCAATGAACGTGAACGATCTGATTCTCATCAGTGTGGATGATCACCTACTGGAACCGCCCGATGCGTTCGAACGGCATATGCCGGCTCAATACAAGAGCCGCGCGCCGCGCCTGCAAACGATCAACGGCACGGACACGTGGTTGTATGACGGACGCAGGTTCCCCATGGTGGGACTCAACGCGGTGGTGGGGCGGCCGCGAGAGGAATATGGGATGGAGCCTGTTTCGTATGCACAGATGCGCCGCGGCTGCTTCGACGTGCGAGCGCGCGTCGATGACATGAATGTCAACGGAGTGCTGGGCGGGTTGTGCTTTCCATCCTTCCCCGGATTTGCCGGGGGCATGCTCCTCAATGTCGACGACAAGGATCTCGCCCTCGCAACGGTGCGTGCCTATAACGACTGGCACGTGCACGATTGGTGTGGAGCGGCGCCCGGTCGGTTCATCCCTCTGGGTATTCTGCCGCTGTGGGACGTCGCCTTGATGGCGGCGGAAGTCACACGCCTGGCGACGCTCGGCGTGCATGCCGTGACCTTCCCGGACAACCCGGCGATCTCGAAGCTTCCGAGCATCCACTCCGACTACTGGGATCCGTTCTGGAAGGCGTGTGCCGATAATAAGGTGGTCATCTGCTGTCACATCGGCACCGGCGCCGCCGCCCCTCATTCCTCGATGGATTCTCCCGTCGATGCGTGGATCACCTCCATGCCCATTGCCATCGCCAACAGTGCAGCGGATTGGCTCTTTGCCCCGATGTGGAGAAAGTATCCCGACTTGCGCATGGCCCTCTCGGAAGGCGGCATCGGCTGGATTCCCTATTTCCTGGAAAGAGCAGATTTCACGTATCAGCATCACAGCGCCTGGACACATTCGGACTTCGGCAAAGAAAGACCCAGTGACGTGTTCAAGCGCCACATCATCACGTGCTTCATCGACGATCGGTTCGGCCTCAAGAATCTCGAAGACGTGGGCGTCGATATGGTGACCTGGGAATGCGACTACCCGCATTCGGATTGCACATGGCCTGAATCCCCGGAACTGCTGTGGAACGGCCTCAAGGATCTTGCGCCGGCCGACCTCGCAAAGGTCACGCACGAGAATGCGATGCGTGAATTTCACTATGACCCGTTCGCAGTTCTGGGCCGGGCGAATTGCACTGTCGGCGCATTGCGTGCGCAGGCGAAGGGGGTCGACATATCGCCCATGGTGCTAGGCAGCCTGGAAGGCGACCGAGGCCCACAGAAACCCATCACTTCCGGCGACATCGTGCGTCAGCTGGAAAAGCAAATGGCCGGCACGGCCTGAGCACGACGACTGGAGAACCGTGATGCCGTGGGCCATCAAGAATCCGCGCTCGCTCTACATCGATGCGCAATGGATCAAGCCTCAGAACGCGATCCTCGAACCGATCATCAATCCCGCCAACGAAGAGCTCATCGGTGAAGCACCGGTGGGCGGTCAGCCCGAGGTGGAAGCCGCCGGCGCGAGTGCCCGCAGGGCCTTCGACAAAGGTCCGTGGGTACGCATGCGGCCGCAAGAGCGCGCAGCGCTGCTGCAGAAGTTTCATGGCGCACTCATGCGTCGTGCAGCAGAGATCTGCCAATTGATCATCGCCGAAGCCGGCGCACCCGTGATGCTTGCGCAGTTCCTGCAGTTCGGCATTCCGATGAAGCACTTGCAGTTCTACATCGATGCGAGCGTGCGCGATCCGGTCACGCCCCTACCCATCGACTTGACGCCAAACGCACAGGGTGGAAAGACGCTCGGCGCTGGCGTCATGGTGCGCGAGCCTCAGGGCGTCGTCGCTGGCATCAGCGCATACAATTTTCCGTTCTTTCTCAACCTCGCCAAAGTGGGGCCCGCCCTCGCCGCGGGCAACACACTCGTCTTGAAGCCCTCCCCCTACACGCCTTTCGAAGCGCTCATTCTCGGGGAGGCCGCCGATGAAGCAGGACTGCCGCCGGGTGTACTCAACATCGTGACCGGTGGGGCGGACGTGGGCGAGCTGTTGACCCGTGACCCCCGCATCGACATGGTTTCGTTCACGGGATCCGACACTGTCGGCGCTGCCATCATGGCGCAAGCCGCGCCGACCCTTAAACGCGTGCATCTGGAGCTCGGCGGCAAGTCCGCGTTGATCGTGCGCCAAGACGCCAATTTGCAGCAGGCCGCGGAGACTGGACTGGGCGGCTTCACGGTGCAATGTGGACAGGGCTGCGCGTTGTTGACGCGTCACCTCGTGCACAACTCGGTACGAGCCAAGTACGTCGATCTGCTGAGTAGCATGGTGCGTCACGTCAAACTGGGCGATCCCTCGGACCCGAGTGTCGGCATGGGTCCGCTGATTCGAGAAGGTGCACGCAAGCGTGTCGAGAACTACGTCGAGGTCGGCAAGCAGGAGGTCGCAAGGCTCGTGACGGGCGGCCGTCGCCCGGAGCAGCTTAAGAAAGGTTTCTACTACGAGCCCACGCTATTCAACGACGTCGACAACCGGTCGCGGCTTGCCCAAGAGGAGATCTTCGGGCCCGTAGGCGTCGTCATTGGTTTCGACACGGATGAGGAAGCGATCGCACTCGCCAACGACTCGAAGTTCGGGCTGAGCGGCGGGATTTTTTCGGCCGATGTGGGCCGCGCATATGAGATGGCGCTCGAATTGCGCACGGGTGGCGTTCTGATCAATGGCGGTGGCGGCACGATGAGCTCTTATGCGCCTTTCGGCGGCTACAAGCGCTCGGGCATAGGCCGCGAGTACGGCATCGAAGGCCTCAACGAATTCACACAAATCAAACACATCTCATTCCACGGCGCTTGAGCGCCCTCGAGGCATCCGCATGCGATTCTCTAACAAGGTTGCTGTAGTCACCGGCGCAGGACAGGGCATAGGCGAGCGATATGCAAAGCGATTGGCGCAGGAAGGCGCGGCCGTCGTTATCGCGGAGCTCAACGAGAGCCAGGGGCGGCGGGTGGCCGATGAGATCGTGACAGCCGGCGGCAAAGCGCTGTTCGTGAAAACGGACGTGGCCTCCGAACCGTCGTGCAAAGCCATGGCACGCGCGGGCAAAGAAACGTTTGGCGGCATCGACTACCTGATCAACAATGCCGCGATCTTCGCCGGCATGGACTACAAGCCTCTGCTCGACGTGGATCTCGACTATTACATGCGGTTCATGAGCGTCAATCTGCACGGCGTGCTGCTCGCGACCCGTGCCGTGGCCCCATTCATGGCGGAGCGCGGCGGCGGCGCGATCGTCAATCAATCGTCGACCGCTGCATACATGGCTGGGCCCGTGGGCGGGTACTACGGAGTGGCGAAACTCGCCGTCAATGCGTTGACCATGGCACTCGCCACAGAGCTCGGCCCGAAGAGGATCCGCATCAACGGCATCGCACCGGGACCGACGGACACGGAGGCGATGCGCGGAGTCGACAAAGCCATCATCGATGGCATCATCGCGCGTATGCCCCTCGGGCGCCTCGGCACGACGGACGACATTGCGGATACGTGCCTTTTCCTGCTGTCGAATGAGGCGAGCTGGGTCACCGGCCAAACGTGGTGCGTTGATGGTGGCTCCATTTTGAAGCCGTAAGAAACCGGCCAGCGGCGCACGGCTCGCGCCGCAAGCGATCCCGCACCTGCTGCGTACTCGTTGCAGCGGGTGCGCTCGAACGACGGGTGTCATCCCCCATCGGGATCGTCGAAGAATGACGCGAGCTTCCGCTCAGCCCACGCACGCCGCGTTGGCACGTGCTCGCTGGGTTGACGGCTGTCGACGGCTTCGTATCTCTTGAGCAACGTTCTTGCGACGAGCGAGCGATGCGCCTCGGTCGGGCCATCCACGACCGCAACGGCGGCTGCCGTGTGAACCATCGACGCGAACGGCAGCTCGTTCGACACACCCCATGATCCGTGCAAGTGCATGCAGCGCCAGATGATGTCGTGCATGACATCGGCCGTAGCGGCTTTCACCCCGGCAGTGGCGATCCATGCTTCCTCACGCTTCCCTTGATCGTAGAGCCATGAGGTGTGCAACACGAACAGACGGAATTGCTGCAGCTGAATCCAGCAGCGCGCGATATCGTCCTGCACCACCCCGAGATCGGCGAGGCGCTGCCCCCTGCTCTTGCGGCTGACGACACGCTCGCACGCCATATCGAGCGCCCGCTGGCAAAAGCCGATCGAGCGCATAGCATGATGCAGCCGTCCGCCACCGAGGCGCGACTGCGCCACTTCCCAGCCGCCGTTCACTCGGCCGAGCAACGCATCCGCGGGTACGCGAACGTTCTCGTAACGCACGTAGCCATGCGTCCCCTCCTCCGCGCTCTCGCCCCACAATCCAACATTGCGCTGGATCTTCATGCCCGGCGTGTCAGTCGGCACGATGAACATGCTGAAGCGTTCATGCAGAGGCGCGCCGGGGTTCGTCACCACCATCACGATCACAAATGCCGCGTAGCGCAGGTTCGACGAAAACCACTTCTCGCCATTGATCAGCCAGTCATCCCCGTCAGGTACAGCGCGGGATGTGAAACTTCCCGGATCAGAACCGCCATCTGGCTCGGTCATCGAGTAGCAAGAGACGATGTCGCCGTCCAACAGGGGTTGGAG
>JBEVDW010000592.1:0-3130 GCA_040513115.1 Steroidobacteraceae bacterium
CCGGTGGCCTGGGTGGGCTGGGCGTGACCCATGTAAACCTGTCTCCTCTGATCTTCGGATTATCCGGCATGGCGGTGGCCACCTATGCTGAAGACGTGATGTTTGGCGGCGCGAAACTGGCGAGCCTCGTCCTGCCTTTGGTAGAGATTGTCGGGCTGAGCGTGTTGCTGGTGCTTACGCCACTGCTGCTTTTCGCACCGAAGCTCTTGCAAGTGAAGCAGCGTGGCTTGCTGAAATATGGCGCGCTCGCGTCGACCTATACCCAAGCGTTCGAGGCGAAATGGATCAAGAGCACTCCAGCCAAAGAGGAACTCCTCGGCACAGCTGACCTTCAGTCGCTGGCCGATCTCGGGAACAGCTTTGAAGTCGTCGCCAACATGCGAATCGTTCCATTTTCGAAAAGCGATGCGCTGCTGCTCGGACTCGCGGCCGGCCTGCCGATGTTGCCCCTGCTCTTGTTCGTGCTCCCCCTAGACGAATTGCTTGTTCGCGGTCTGAAAGGTCTCCTCAACCTATGATGGCTAAGTTGCCTCTGCGAAGCGGAGTTCGATCCGCGCGCGACCGGAGATACCTATGCGAATGACACATGCAGTGAATCGAGTTCTGATGTCGACACTCCTCATGGCCATGACGGCCTGTGCGGCGAAAGCCATTGAGAAGCCGATCGATGTGGCACCTGCGGAGACGGGCGCTGGAACGGTAGCCGCGGCCCGGCGGTTTCTGGAAGGACGCTGGGCGCTCGAATCATTCGAGATGCGCCCTCCGGGAAAGGCACCGATTGCGCTCAATGGGTCCGGCATGCTTGTCTACGATGAGTTCAGCAATCTGAAGATGGAGATCCGCGCAGACAAGGCGTCCACCGATCTGCTACGCGCTGCCGGAATCGACATCCGCAACGGCGTCATCTCAACCGATGGACGCACGGCCGTCGACATGCAGAACCGCACCCTGACGTACGTCCTATCTGGTCAGACGGCCAGGGCCGCTCCTGGTCCGCTCGACGTGAGCCGGCCCCGCCACTGGGAGGTCCAGGGTGATGTCTTGATTCTGACCACCCAAGACGACGCCGGCAGCCCCCTGTCGGTGAGCCGATGGAAACGCAGTCAGTAAGAGTCGCGCCGCGCCGCCGACGGGCGGTCAGCGATCGCCGAGAAGCCGCCGGGCCCGGGCTATCTCGCGCTTTTGTGCTGACGTGACCTCGGGAAATCTCAAATCGAGCCCGGCCAATCCTTCGATGATGGCGGATGCCACGACCAGCCGCGTGAACCACTTGTGGTCGGCCGGGACGACGTACCACGGCGCATGCTTTGTTGCAGTGGCGCGAATCGTCTTTTCGTACGCCGCCTGATAGTCGTCCCAGCGCTCGCGTTCCTCGAGATCCTCGGGATTGAATTTCCAATTCTTTTCGGGCTTTTCGAGCCGCTCGAGAAACCGCTTTTTCTGTTCCTTTTTCGAGACGTGCAGAAAGAACTTCCGGATGAGCACGCCGTTGCGCGAGAGATACTGCTCGACGTTGCGGATGTCCTCGAATCGATGTTGCCACAGCTCTTTGTCGTTCAAGAGCGCTGCAGGCACTTTCTGTCGCGCGAGGAACTCAGGGTGGACTCGAACGACGATCACTTCCTCGTAATAGGAGCGGTTGAAGATGCCAATCCGGCCACGCTCCGGCAGCACGCTGAGACACCGCCACAGGTAATCGTGGTCGAGATCGTGCGCGGACGGGACGCCAAAGGAGTACACCTGACACCCTTGTGGATTGACGCCCGACATCACGTGCTTGATGGCGCTGTCTTTTCCAGCCGCATCGATGGCTTGAAAAACCAGGAGTACCGCCCACCGATCCTGGGCGTAGAGCCGTTCCTGCAGCTCGGCGAGGGCCTGGATACCGGTTGTCAACAGCTCCTGGGCAATGCCCTTGTCCTCCCGCTCGAGCTTGCCCGTATCGGAAGGGTCGATGTCCTTCAGCCGGAAGCCGCTCCCATCGCTGATGCGATACCGTTTCGCAAGCTTTCGCGCGCGCCGAACAATCGTCTTGAGTTTCATCAGGGTTCGTCGCTCGAGACCGACACGGTTTCAGGCACTGCTGGTGCGCTTGAAGGATAAGTCTACAAGCTGACACCAGAAGCATCCAATACGCTCTAAAAGGCAGGTGTTCCCGCGAAGACCAGCTGCCAGCCGTCTGTGCCGTTCGCAACCTCGATTCGGAGAGGGGTCGTCTTCAGGCCATGAAACCGGATCCCGATGCCCACATCGCCGCGCAGGTCTTTGAGATTCAGATCCTGCGTGCGCGGGACGACTTTTCCTGCATCCGCGAACACCGCGATGTCGAAGGGGCGATCGGGTATCCAGCGCCATTCGACGCTCGTAAGAACGCTGTGTCGGTCCCGAAATCGCCAACTGGAGTACGCCCGCAAGGTACTACCGCTTCCCAACGACGGCATCATGAAGTACGGGATGAGATCGTCCCCGTCGAGCGTCGTTTGCACGCGGCCTCGAAGTGACACCACCCATGTCTCGCGATAGATGGGCAGATGTTGGACGAGATTGAGATCGAGCCGATTGAAACTGAAGGTCTGGTCCGTGCCGACGTATTCGTGAAACGCGACGCCATAATAGCCACCCGATCGAGTGTAGCCAGGCGAACTACGCCAATCGATGGCGGCCACGCCCGAGCCGTGCAGGTAGTTCGGATCAGCACCCAGGCCTGGAGCCGTGAGAGGCGTGTACGCCTCTTCAACTGGGCGTTCCGATCCTGTCGGAGAAAGAGTTCTGTAACCCTCGTATTGCGCATCGCCGACGAGCACGCTCCACCGGGAAGGGTGCCACGTGATCGATCCCCCGGCATACGACATCTGCAGACGGAAGTCGGCTCGGTCGTCCTGCGCTGTGGCCATGCCGAGGCCGTAGAAGCCGACCTGCGTCGCATCTCTCCATCCAGTCCGCAAATCCAGCGCAAGATTTTGATCGACATCGGCCAGTTTCGCCGTCAGCTCCACGAGCTTGTAGTTCTTGATCGAGTAGAGCCCTCTCACGTTCCACTGCGCCTGATCGCCAGACCGGCCGCGATAGCCGACACCCGGCGTGAAACCTCCGCCCGCATAGACGCTGTCGATCTGCGGATAGAAGCCTG
>JBEVDW010000593.1:0-24936 GCA_040513115.1 Steroidobacteraceae bacterium
GAAGCTCGTTCTCAAACGATCGATCTTCCATGACGCGCCCGCGGGCATTCTGCAGCCGAAGTACGGGTCGGATGGGGACAAACTGGGAAATGGGGACAGTCCCCATTTCCATTTGGGGTTGAGGCGGGTCGGATCGTGGGGGATGGAAATGGGGACAGTCCCCTAGAAGCGGATCAGGATGGAGAGGAAGGCCATCACGCCGATCAACATCACGACCCAGGAAAGTATGTAAACCGACGTGTGCATCGGCTTTTCCTGAGCGATCGTCTTGAACGGCTCGCTGTGCATGTAACGCATGGCCGCATGGTATTGCCAGGTGAACATCGCGAGCGCTAACACGCCGGCACCGATCAACACCAAGCCCAGATTGCGCGGTACTTCCTCGCCTATGTCGCGCACGCCTTCCGGAAGATTCTTCTTGATGCGCTGAAAGAACTGCGCCACCGTGAAGCCGAATCCGATCAACGAGACGCCCGTGCGAACGGCCGCCATCAGTGTGCGCTGCAAGCCCAGTACCGTACGCAGCCAAGCGAAGTGATTGCCGACATTCGGCTGGACTTCGAAGTGGGTTGCCGGCGTGCTCATTGAGTCATCTCCGCGCTCTTCAAAACGCACGTGAATGCGGTCGTTGATCGGCAGCCCCACGCCAAATACCTGCGATGCAGAGAAGCGAGTTTCGTCGTCATCGCGATCGGGTTTCAGGCTTGGACATCGTCGATCCACAGCAAGGCCTGGCGTCGACTATTCCTCCGGACCGAGCCGCGCGCCATACGGATCAGGGGTGCGAAGGTGGCGCTCTCACGCGGATTGAGTGCCGCTTGTCCGGCAGCAGCCCAGCTTGCAAATCGCCCGCGTTTCGCATAACCAGTGCCCTTCATCCAGATGGGATGCGGGTCGCACGAGGCGTCCAGGATGAGCGCTCTTCCCGAGTTGACCGATCGCGATTCACTGGCGCCGTCGCGCGATGCTCGAACGGCCGATCGCTCGCACCTGCTTCATCGGGTGCTGGGCTTCGCCGTATTCCAGGTCGCCTTCTACTTCGCCTATCGCTATGGAATGGCATTCAGTCAGGCGTCGGCTTCTCCCTTCTGGTTCCCCGATTCCGTGCTGCTCTGCACGCTATTGCTCGTTCCACCGCGATGGTGGGCGCTGTACGTGCTCTCCGTGCTGCCGATTCGATTGTTTTCAGACGTCGCACCGGAAGTTCCACTGTGGTTTCTCATGGGCACGTTCCTGATCGATTCGACCCGGGCCGTGCTCACGGCGCTCGCGTTGCGTCACTTCATGAAGAATCCCCTGCGACTCGATACCCTGCGGGATTTCGCGGTGTACTGTTTGTTCGCGGTGCTGCTGATCCCAGCCGTCGGCGCGCTGGGTGGCGCAACGGCACGGCACACACTCGGTCACGACTTCTGGACCACGTGGGAGCAGTGGTTTCTTGGCGATGCGCTCGCACATCTGGTGGTCACCCCCGCCATTCTTTATTGGATCGTGGGCGCGTTTCGAGCGCGCACGTGGAGACCGGTGATCAGCCGCGACCAGGCGATCGAGGTCACTCTGCTCTCCGTGGGACTCGTGGTCACCAGCTACATCGCGGCCAACACCGGCGGCGGTTCCGTCGATCTCCTGCAAACACGGTTCTATGCTCCGGTTCCGTTCATGTTCTGGGCTGCCATTCGCTTCGGCATGCTCGGTGCGTCGGGCGCGGTGGTCGTCACCGCTGTGATGCGGCTCCACGCGGTCCTTCATGGTGAGAGCTCGTTAGCTCAGCTTTCGCCCGCCGAAACGGCATTCGCATTGCAGAACTTTCTGCTGCTCAGAGCCGGACCACTGTATCTGGTCGCGGTACTCGTCGAGCAGCGTCGCAATGCCGAGCGGTTACTGCGTGAGAGCGAAGAGCGCTTCAGGACGATCGCCGATACCACGCCGGCCCTCATTTGGTTTTGCGATCGAAATCGGGTGTTCTTCAACCAGAGCTGGCTCCAGTTCACGGGTCGCACGTTGGAGCAAGAGGTGCGCTCGCGCGGAGCTGAAAGCGTCCATCCCGACGATCAGTCGCGCGTCAGGAGCGCCTACTCAGGGTCGCTCGCGTACGAGCAGGTCGAAATGGAATTCCGCTTGCGCCGCTACGATGGCGAATACCGGTACATGTTGAACAAGAGCGTTCCACGCTATGCACCGAACGGCGAATTCCTCGGTTGTATCGGCTCCGTGGTCGATATCACCGATCGCAAGCGCGCCGAGGAAGTCGATCGTGCATTGGCACATGCCCAACGGCTTGCGGCCATGGGAGAGCTCACGGCACTGATCGCGCATGAAGTCCGTCAACCGCTCAGCGCGATTCTGCTGAACGCAGATACGGCGCGCGCGTTGCTGCAGAAAGAGGCGCCGCCGCTCGACCAGCTCCGCGAGATCATCGATGACATTCGCCGCGACGATCTGCTCGCCGAAGAAACGATTCGCCGCCTCCGTGCCTTCTTGCGCGATCAGGAGCCCCTGCGCGAGCCACTGGACATCAATGCCGCAGTCACTGACGTCCTGCGGCTCGTCTCGAGCGATGCCAGTCGCCGGCACATGCGGATGCGCGTCGAGTTGGAGCCCGGATTGCCGCCTGTGGTCGGGGATAGAACGCAGTTGCAGCAGGTGTTGCTGAACCTGGTCATCAACGCGATGGATGCGCAGGCCGACACACCGCAGGGCGCACGTCACATCACCGTGCGGACGAAGCCGAACGGCAACGAAGACATCGAAGTGATCGTGCAGGATCGCGGATGCGGTATCTCGCCGGAGACATTGCCCCGGTTGTTCTTGCCCTTCTTCACGACGAGTCAGAGCGGCATAGGTCTGGGCTTGAGCATCGCGCGCTCGGTCGTCGTCGCTCACGGCGGCAAGATCTGGGCGGAGAACAACGTCGACGGCGGCGCGACGTTTCACTTCACGATTCCTCAGCACCGATCAGTTGGATGAGCTTGCCGTCGTCGAAGGGGTTTCCAGCGCCAGCAAGCGCGCTTTCGCATCGAGGCCTCCTGCAAAACCCGTGAGCTTGCCGGTCGCTCCAATGACGCGGTGACAGGGCGCAATGATCGAGATTGGATTCCTGCCGTTGGCCGCACCGACCGCGCGCACTGCCGTTGGATTGCCGATTTGCCTGGCGATCTCGCCATACGATCGCGTCTCGCCATAGGGAATCGTGAGCAAGGCAGCCCATACGCGGCGCTGGAACGGCGTGCCCTGGAAGTCCAGCGGCAGGGAAAACGACCTGCGTCGACCGGCGAAATACTCACCGAGCTGCCGTTCGGTTTCGACGAGGATGGGATGGCTGTCGTCTTCGATCACACCGTTCAGTCGCACGCGCCGAGGGTCATCGTTCTCCCACAGGATCGCCGCCAGTCCGGCATCGCTCGCGACGAGCTTGAGCACGCCGACAGGGGAGGGGAGCAGCGTGGAGAAGTAGTGCGCGGTGCTCTTGTTCGCCATTGGACCTCTCACTGCGCTCGACAATTCAGTTGACCCACTATCGATCGTTTCAGCTTGTCTCATGGCAGGTCTCCGCTTCGTAATGCCTCACGTTAGCGGAAACGGTGGGCGATGCTCGCCATTTTCGGTCATCGAGATCCGCACGACACGATGTCCGAAAACGGCTAGAACTCCACGACTGAGCGCTATATCGTGGTGCCATGAACACCAATCGCAAGACACTCTACAAGGCGCTGACCGCACGCGATCCGCGTTTCGACGGTATCTTCTTCGTGGGCGTCACATCCACTGGCATCTACTGTCGGCCGATCTGCCCCGTAAAGACGCCGAAGGAGGCGAACTGCGTTTTCTTCAACGGTGCGCAGGAAGCCGAGCTAGCCCGTTTCCGCCCATGCCTGCGGTGCCGGCCGGAGCTCGCGCCGGGCAATGCGCCCGTCGATGACTCACAGCGCATTGCGCATCTCATCGTACAGCGCCTCGAGGACGGGACGATCGGGACCGAAGCGAATCTGGAGGCGATTGCGGACCAGTTCGAGCTGAGCTCGCGGCAGATCCGACGCATCGTGCGCAAGGAGCTCGGCGTGTCGCCAATCCAGTTGCTGTCGACGCGGCGTCTGCTCCTGGCGAAACAACTGCTCACCGACACGGTGTTGCCGATCACTCAGATTGCGTTCGCGAGCGGCTTCTCGAGCCTGCGGCGTTTCAACGACGCGTTCAATTCACGCTATGGCCTGGCGCCCAGCCGATTGCGCAAGCAGGCTGGGGATTGCGGCGGCGTTGGATACGCAGCAGAAACTTCCACACTGCAACTGGCCTACCGACCGCCCTACGACTGGAATGGCGTGCTCGCGTTTCTCTCCGCGCGGCAGCTCGTCGGCATCGAGTGGGTGACCGACAGTAGCTACGCTCGCACCGTGCGCTTGGGCGAGTGCAAGGGTTGGATCAAGGTGACGCAGGCGAAGCACAAGAACGTGTTGCTGCTCGAATTCACGCACACGCTCACACCCATGCTGCCGGCGCTGCTGGGCCGCATTCGCGACCTGTTCGACTTGAGCGCGCGGCCGGACATCATCGCGAAGCATCTGCGCAAGGATGAGCGCCTCGCGCCCTTGGTCAAACGCACGCCTGGTTTGCGCGTGCCGGGTGCGTTCGACGGTTTCGAGCTGGGGTTGCGCGCAATCATCGGCCAACAGGTGACGGTGAAAGCCGCGACGACTGTGGCATGTCGAGTGGTCGTTGCGTTCGGAGAGCGCATCGTCACGCCGTACCCCGAACTTAATCGCCTCACGCCGACAGCGCTGCGTCTGGGCAAGGCGAGCATCGATGAGCTCTGTGAGTTGGGCATCGTGAGCGCGCGTGCCAGGAGCATCGTTGCGCTTGCGCGAGCGCAGCTATCGGGGGACACGTCGCTCGAAAACGGTCTGCATCACAATCCCGACGCAGCGATCGCACGTCTGACGGAGCTGCCCGGCATCGGCGAATGGACCGCGCACTACATCGCGATGCGTGCATTACGGTGGCCCGATGCTTTTCCCAAGGAAGACATCGCCGTGCGCAATGGCCTGGGCCGAGTTTCGGCGAAGCGGGCGGAGGAGATGTCTCAAACGTGGCGCCCGTGGCGCAGCTATGCCGTGCTTCACCTCTGGAAGCATGCCGCACAAGCATCGGAATAGCGGAATGGGGACAGTCCCCAGACTATTTCAGGCTCATTTCGAGTCGTACTGCGTCTGCGGGACCTGTTTGCGGTCTGGCGGCGATGACGAACACGCGTGCAGGATCGATCGTGCCGCCGCCAAGCAATGCTTCCTGCACGGCTTGCGCGCGGCTCGCGCCGAGCGCTTCGAGATCGGCCGGTGTGATCGGATGCTTCGCGTTCAGGGCAGCTTCGAGATCCGTGTTCGCGAAAGCGAAGTCCGGTGCTTCGTCTTTTTTGCGTGCTGCGCCCATGGCTAGTGCGATCGGCGGCAGCGGCGTCTGCTTGCCGTAGTCCAGACGATACTGAGCAACGAGCAGCTCGAAACGTCGTGCGGGATCATCGAGCGCCGCTGCATCGATCGGCGTCCCGCGCTTGTGCTTCTCCGCCGCTTGTTGAGCCAGCGCGAGCAGCTTTGCATTCAGTCGCTGAGTTGCCAGTGCCGGTCCATCGGTGTCAGGAGCGAATGCCATCGGCACATCGAGTTGCAGTTGCGGCCGATCTTGCAATGCTTTCAGCACCGAGGCGAGCCGCTCCTCAGCGGCAGCATCAAGCGCTGCGTCGCCCGGCTCGAAGTCGATGAGGTTCATCTCTTCACTGCCACCGAATAACCGTCCGAGCATCGCAAACGGCGCGGTGGCGATCTTCGACAACAGGCCGACGAAGGCCTTCCAGATGATGGGGCCCAGCCGAAACTTCGGATCATCGAGACTGCCGCTCACGGGAAGGCCGATGTCGATCACGCCATTGCGATCCTTGAGCAACGCGACCGCCAATTTCAGCGGCAGATTCACAGCATCGGCACTCTCGACTTTCTCGCCCAGTTGCAGTTGATCGATGACGAAGCGTTGCTCCGCGTTGAGCTGACGATTCTCCACGTGATACGCGAGATCCACCGAGAGCTTTCCCTTCTCGATCCGATAGCCGGCAAAGCGACCGGAGTAGGGCGTAACGGAAGTCATGTCCACACCCTTGAAGCTCATCTTGATGTCGCTGTAGAGGCTCGCCGACAACAGATTGATCTCACCGTCGATCTGGGCAGGTGCGTAGCGATCGACCTTGCCCTTGAGCTGCACCTTGGCGCGCGAGCTCGGGTCGGATGACAAGCCGGTGATGGTGCCGTTCAAGTCCTGGATGCTGACGGCGTAGTTCGGCCGAATCCAGAAATCGGCGAAGGTCGCCGAGCCCTTCGCGATCTGCACTTTGCCGATCGTCGCTGATAGGGGTCGTTGCGGAGATGAAGTGGCGGCACCGTTGTTACTCGCTGCGATTTCAATCGGTTTCGAATCAGAAGGTGAGCTCGCCGGCTTGCTGCTGAGGATCTGCGTGAGATTGAGCGTCTGATCCGGCGCGATGATGACCCTCGCATACGGTGCAACGGTCGTGATGGTTCCGATCTGTAGACGTGCCGGCCCGGATGCGTAATGGATGTTCTCTGCCCGTAGCAGATCCCATTTGATGAAGTCTTTCTGCAGAGCGCTGTCCACCGTGCGCAGCTTCTCTACTGTCGTACCGCCCTTGATGACCATGTCACCCGCGGCGCTGCGATCGAGATCGAGGCTTGCGGCGAGCGTGCCGCTCAGCAGTTTCACCTGTGTCAGTTGATCGATGTACGGTTGCAAGGCTGTGAGCTCGATCCTGCCGAGCTCGACGTGCGCGGTGAGCTCGTCAGAGTCCGGCGTGACGTGCCCCGTCGCTTCGAGCGTGCCCGAGCCATTGATGTTCATCTCCAGCGTCATGTCGAGTTGCCCGCCCGGCGCATTGCTGAAACCGCGCACGTGCACGTTGACCGGATCCAGCGTAAAGGCCGCGGCGGGATTTGTCTGGCGATCGTCGAGTGACACCTTCAGTCCTTCGACGATGATGTTGGGAGCTGACACATTCCATGCTGGAGACTTGGCTGTGTTTTCCTGGACAGCCGTGTTGGTTTGAACGGTCTCTGTCTGCACGCTGGGTGCCGACAACTCGAGCAGGTTGATGTGTCCGGACTCGTCGCGCCACGCACGTACATGGCCGGTGGCTACGCGTACTTTGCCGATCGTGAAGCGTCGGGCGGCAAGGTCGAGATGCGTGTCGTCGATCTGCAGACTGTCGATGCTCACATAGTCGGTGGTGCCGCCCTTGGGTCTGATCGCGAGGTTGGCGACGTTCACGCTCTGTACTCGACTACGCAGTTGAAACGCCGCTTGGGTGCTCGCGAGATCGTAGTCTCCTGCGACATTGACGATGCCGGAGGGAATCTCGAAGTGGAGCGAGTCACGGAGATAATTCCAGAGCGTCCGTGCTTGCAGGTTCGAGAAGGTAAAGCTGCCGCGCGAGCTCAACGGTTGCAATGCGAAGGTGCCGTTCCATTGGAAGCGCTCACCCGCAACCGATTGACCTTCCAGCCCATACGCATTGCCGGACGTTCCGGCCGTGCTGAAGTCGCGCAATTCGAACGTGATCGGGCGCACTTGAGCATGAAAGGGCGAGGCATGCTGGCGATCCTCGAAGTCCACGTGACCGGCGCTGACCCGCACCCGATCGATGAATACACGTGTCGGCGGCTCATCGGGAGATGCGGGCTTCGATGCAGCGAACGGCTGCGTAAGATCCACGAGATTCAGACGGCCGTCAGCGCGAACGAGCGTGCGTACAAACGGCCGATCCAGCTCGATTGCATGAAAGCTCGCCCCGCGACGCCACACGCTGGAGACGTCCAGATTGGCGAACAGCCGGCCGAAGGCCAGCATCGGTGCACCGTCTGCGTCCGGCAGCATCACGTCGTGCACTTCGAGACAGAGGGTGAACGGATTGAAACGAACGGTGCCGATGTTCAACTGACGCGCATACTTGTCGCTGATGAATTCCTGCGCTTGGGAGCGCAGCAGCCGCGGCGCGCCGAAAAATCCAACAACCGCATACAGCCCGACCGCCACCACGATCGACGCAAAGAGCCAGAGTGCGTTGCGCTGCATTCGCGTCAGCATGGCGACCGCTATTGATCGAAATTCATTGTCCCTGCGGCCTATCGCGCTCTGTCGGCGCATGCCACGGCAGGTCCCAGATCGTTGCGCAGCGACTGGCCCGTCTCAATCAGCACGAAGGGCAGGTCCGCGGTTCGAGGGGTTGGAGGGTGCCGGGTTTCGGTATTTCGGTTATTCGAGGTCCAGAGATTGAGCGAAGAGCGCGGGTTGGGTGCGGCGATAGTGCTCCAGGGATTCACACAACGTGGACGCGGATCGATTGCAGTGACGGGCGATATCGCTCATCGAGGCGATGCGAAGATGCAGTGCATGGTGAAGAACATTGGACCGGAGTTTGGCTAGGGTTCGCGACCGATTGGGAGCGGTGAGTTGTTCTGGGTGCACTCCATGAACTGCACACAGGCGCTCAATGAGCGTCTCGAGAGAAATGCGCGGCCGGTGAGTAACCGGGCCCGCTAACTGGGCGAGGAACTGGTCTGATCCGATCGCTCTGGGTTCACTAGACGCTCCAACCATGAAGTCTTTCTGGTCGTCTTTGTTGATGGCATCCAGAACGAATCGTCGATAGGCGAATCCAGCGGCGACGGGATCGCTGCCCAACATTCCCAGGACGAAGTCTGTGGTGAGCCAGGGCGGAGATTGCCCTCCGAGATAGGCGGAATGGCCGCTCCAGGGGTAGTCGGCCGGATCTCTCACCAAGTGAGCGCGGACTGGATTGAGATGGATATAACGTACCAACGCCAACAGGTACTCATCAGCATCCACCATCAGTGCCCGATAGCGTCGTTCGAAGAAGTGCCCTGTCGTGTTGAGATTTCGTTGTCGCTCACGCGCATAGCGGCTGGCGACGCGCATCATCGCTGGACCCAAGGGGATGTCCGACACCTGAATCGCGAGGTGCACGTGATTGCTCATCAAGCAGTACGCGTGCACGCGCATTCGAAAGCGCTCAATAACCTCGCAGACGATATCGAGAAAGCGAGTTCGATCTGCGGTGGTGAAGAATATGTTCTGGCGATGATTGCCACGGAGGATGACGTGATAGAACGCGCCGTCTACATGCAATCGAGGTCGTCGAGGCATCCTTGCCGACTCCGGGAACGAAGAGAGCGGCAGTATGAGTCGCTTGCGATTTCGCCCGGGCATTCACTGCGTGCCTTATCGCCCAGAAATACCGAATAGCCGAAACCCGGCACCTGTCGCCGAATACTGCCGCCTCTCGAGAAATACCGAATAACCGAAACCCGGCACCTGCCGCCTTGCGGAATAGCCGAAACCCGGCACTGCCGCCTCGCGCAGAAATACCGAATAGCCGAAACCCGGCACTGCCGCCTCGCACTGCCGCCTCCGGCACTGCCGCCTCCAACCTGCCTCCGTTGCTGCGGCCAAAAGCATCCCCGCGCCGCATTGACCATGCGGCTTGCCGGCGCAACGCAGGTGTACGGATTTCCGATCTACTTGGGTCGAGGGCTCGGGTTGGGAATCGGGCGGCTGGGTTGCGGACTGGGGTCGTGATAGGGGGTCATGGATGTCTTCTCCCTTGTCGTGATCATGGCGCGATGGGGATCGCTGCGTGTGCCGCGGCGGACGTTCCGAGCAATTGCGTCAGCGTAGCCTTCGTCGATGGAATGACATACGAGTCCGGAAGATCGCCGAGGCTGGCGATTGGCTTTCCCGCCACTTCCAGCAGACTATTCAATCCAGTGCAGATCCTATTGCGTCGCACGATCAGTCGCTGCACGTTTTCCAGTGTAAGCGCCTGTCCCGACGCGGCGTGCTTGGCAATCCGCTCGTACAGGCTTTTGGTGAGGCCCTCGCACAGCTCCCAATGCCGATAGAAACGCAAGACGCGGCTGATCTCGCTTTTCGGCAGGAGATAGAGCTGCGGTATCAGCGCGGTGAACAGCATCGTGGTAGGGCTGGTTGCCGCTGGCGCGCTCGAAAGCATCGCGCCCGGCACGAGCCAATCGTGATCGGCATGCGCGAGGTACTCTTTGATCTCGCCTGCGAACGGCAGAATGATTCCGATGTCGACCAGCAATGCGAGTCGGATCGACCGGCGCTGGTACCACAGATTCGCAAGGTAGCCGATAAGGCCCAGCAGCAAACCGACCCACAATGGAAATATCAGCGTTTCCAGAACCGCTTTGCTGATGGCTTCGGCAGTCGCATTGGCGGCCACAGAGACGGTCGCTTGCGTCATCGCTCTGTCCTTACGCGCTCGGGGCGCGATGATTCGCGTGGCTTGATCCTTCACGCCGAAGAATCGCACCAACACCATGCGTCGACAAGTAGCTGGCGCAGCGGTACGCCAGTCGATCAGGCGCGACGTGGTTCGTGCGCAGTCCGTGCAGATCTGATGGGCAGATTCTCTGTGTCGCTCGTCACTACTCCCACTGTGCCCAAAGAAATGGGCGCAGTTCGGAAATCACCATTTCTTCACCGCGTTCCGATCGCGCGCTGCGTACGATTCGTACGCGATCATCAGTCGTGCTTTATCTCGATCTGCAAGCCGGTGAGCGAGGAGTTCACGAGCGTCAGATCGAACTTGGGCGTCTTGCCGCGTTTCTTGATCAGCACATCTTCGCCGTCGTCGATCTCGACGTGGTAACCCTCGCCGAGGGATGCGCGCAACGAATCGCGAAGGATGTCTGCAGCGTGGTTCTCGCTCGTATTGGCAGGAATCTTCGTTTCCACGTCGATGGGATCCGCGCTCACGGGTGCGATGCGCAGCACGATCGTGCCGTTGTTCTCGGCCGTGTGATTGAGCTTGATGCGCCACTTGCCTGAAGGCTCAGCGAACGAAGGCATCGCCAGGCATACAAGCAGCATCATGAGTGCGGACATCACGGAAAGCCGACGCGTGTTCATGGATTTCTCCTGCGGTCGTGCGAAATCTTCCATCGGAGCATCATTTATCCCGCGTGTCGAAGCGCTCAATCAGCATTGCGGGCAGCTGGGAGTTTCGCATCGCGATCGGTCGCTATTTCTTCGGAAACAGCAGTGTCACCGTGAAGCGTAGCCCCCAGTCCGGCCCACCTTCCGGCTTATCCAGGTATGCACGCCCGCCGCCAGCGATGCTGAGGCGTTGATTGCCGAGCTTCATGACCCTCGAATACGTGAGGTTCGCTGGCACGGTCCACTCCTTGCCTTCCCAGTCGTACGAGGACTCGAGATTGATCGTCAGGGTTCGTCCCTGGCCCAGTGCTTTGCTCAGGAACGGCTGCAGGAACGTGGCGTTCACATCAGCACGATCATCCTCGCCAGCCACGGACCAGAGGTGGTTCGTGAGTGCGCCGTAGGTCCAACCGGAATGCGTCTGCTTGAGCACGACGGCGGTGGGTCCGAGCGCCCATTGTTCCGTGCCGAGTAGATCGTCAGTTGCCGTCGGTAACAGCAGCGCCGGGCCGATGCCCCAGATCCAACCGCTTGCAGTCGGCGCTTTCGGTGAGAAGAACAAACTCTGCGTCGTATCGCCGAGGCCGGATTGACTGTCATTGCCAATGACGTCGTCCTGATCGATGAGCGGCAGGATCGTGCGGGAGATGACATTCCAATGTTCGCTGATGCTGATCGGGATCACGGGCTGCACATTCAACGTCCAGCGTTCGCCGTCATCGCCCGCTCCATAGCCGGCGTCATAGTTGAACTGGAAGGGAACGCTGATGAGCGCCGCGACCGGATTCGAGAGCTGCTTGGCGAGTTCATCGGCGTCAGCGCTGTCCGCGGTGCCTTGTGCGAGCGCCCCGTCGCAGAGAGGCGCTGAAGTCATTGCTGACAGCACGAACGCGAGGCCGTCGATGAACGACTTGGCGGGCTGCATGCCGGTCTCCGCGGGGGTCTGAGTAGCTGAGATTGTTTTCAGCTTGGGCTCGTGTCGCGAGTGCAGCACGAGTCTGGAGAGATGCCGCACGCGCATGCATACGCAAGGTGGGCAAGGTTCAAGTGTCACGCGGACCCTGGGACGCCGTTTTGAGCTGACGGTATGTCAGGCTCTTGCCCCAGTCGCTTACAGCCAATCATCGCCCGCCAGCGTCTGAGCCAGGCCCGTGGTCATCATGATCGCCATGAAAGTCGATCAGCGTGCCGCCGTTCATCTGCTGCTCCGAGATGGTGACGATCTTGCCGCCGCGAATACCGACGTTCCGGACCGCATCCAGCTTCGACTCCGGATCGATGACACGGCCATTGCGTAGATTTCGACGACCGGAGGGCGATACCGCGCCAATCATCCGCGTCATTCCATTACCCGAATTACGGATGTTCAGGGTCCGCATTCGACTCCAACACTGGTCAAATGAGGAATGTCCCCTTTTCCTTGTGGCTGGGAGCGCTGCTGTTCGTTGCGCTCGTGCAACCTGTAGGGGCGCAGATTCCGGGCCTCAACGTCACGAAAGAACAAGCCGCTCCGCAGCCAGTCGAAGATCCGCTGGGGCGCACGACGCCGCGCGGTGTGATCGTGGCGTTCATGCGCGCAGTGGAGCGCGATGACTTCGTGTCCGCCTCGAGATACCTGCAGGTCAACCAGAGCCAGCGTCAGCAGATCAAGGAACTGGCCAGCGACTTGAACTCGCTGATGGACCGCTACTTCAGCCAGACGCTCATGAGCATCAGCGATTCGCCCGCGGGCGCGCTCGATGATGGCTTGCCGATGGACCGCGAGCGAGTCGGTCCGCTGATCATCGGCGAGCAGAGGATCGACGTCTTGTTGGTGCGGGTGAAAGATCCGCAGAGTGGGCCCATCTGGCTCATCGCTTCGCAGACGCTTGCTCAAGTGCCTGCACTCCATGGCACGCTCGCGAAAGGTTGGCTCGAGCGCGTGATGCCGACCGCGCTCGTGACTCGCGAGTTGCTCGGAATCTCGCTCGCTCACTGGATGCTGCTTGCGGCAATCCTGCTCATTCCCTTCATCGTGCTCGTCCTGACGACGGACATCGTCATCCGCCTCGGCAGGCGGTACTTCAAGAACGCCTCGCGTGAGTACCAGGTGGATGCGTGGTACACCGCGATCCGCTGGCCGCTGATCGTTGTGTTGACGCTCACGATCGGGCTCGCGTGGCTGCGCTTCCTCAAGCTGCCCTTGACCTTCCGCTTTACGTGCGCTCGCGTTGGACTACTGCTGGACATCGTTGCGTTCGCGTGGTTGCTGCGTCGACTTCTGACGGTAGGCTTCGCGCGTGCCCGGAGCATCGTGTGGGGTAAGGACCGCATGAGCACACAGTCGCTGATGCTGCTCGGTGAGCGACTGGTCAAGGCGCTCGTCATCATTGTTGCGATCACGATCATCCTGCTGATCATCGGCGTCGATACGAAGACCGCACTCGCGGGGATTGGCATCGTCGGCGTCGCCCTTGCGCTCGGCGCACAACGGACGGTGGAGAACCTGCTCGGTGGTGTTTTCATGCTGAGCGATAGAGCGTTCGCAATCGGCGATCTGTGCAACATCTCCAACCGTCTTGGCTGGATCGAGGACATCACGCTGCGTTCGGTGCGTTTGAGGACGGTCGACCAGACGCTCGTGTCGGTGCCTGCCGGTGTACTGGCCCAGGCGGGCATCGAGAACTTCGCCACGCGCACGAAGATCCTGGCGCAGAATACGTTGAGACTGCGGCATGGGACGAGCGTGGAGCAGCTCAGAAGCATCCTCGACAGCGTTCGCAGGATTCTGCAAGAGAACCCGAAGATCGAGCATGGGACCTCGCGCATTCGTCTCGTCAATTTCGGAGCGGAGGCGATCGAGCTGGAGCTGTTTGCGTACGTTTTGACGGGCGATAACCCGGAATTCCTCGCCGTGCGCGAGGACCTCTTGCTCGAGATCGCGACGATTGTCGAAGCGGCAGGCAGCGGCTTTGCGATGCCCACGCAGTTCATCTACACGGAAGGCGAGCAGGACGCAGATGCTCAGGTTCGAACGGCGTCCACTCGTGACTCGGGTGCTCGCAAGGACGTGCGATTCGCAGGCGACTGAGCAGGCTCCTGCTGACACGGAGGTTAATCGCCGGAGCGGCGAATGCATTAGCAACAGCTCGCGGTCAATCGCACCCGCCGGCGCGCAGCTGCACTCGTTGCTACAACCAATCCGTCAGCATGAGGCCCAGTCCCACGCGATTCTGATTGTTCGGTCCGTCGATGAGGTTTTCGCCATACCCGGAATACAGCTGCACATAGCCCTTGAGGTGATGCGTGAGTGGGAAGCTCCAGTCGAGCTGCACGCCGCTCTTGTTCTCCGAGCGGAAGTTGTTCTTGATGATCAAGGCGACCGTGTGATTGCCCCAGTGATAGGCGCCGCCGAATTCGCCTTGGCCCATGTAGCGTTCGATGTGTGGATTGTCGTCGTCCTCATCGTCCTCGGGGATGCGCCACCATGCTTTTGCGTAGAGAGCGGCGTTGCCCTGTTCGGCCGTAAGTTGTCCGAAGACCCGATTCCAGCTGCGTGAGAGCGGCTCGCTGCGGCCGTTCGACTGGTGCACGAGGCCGAAGTTGAGGCGATGCAGCCGCCAACCCAGAACATCCCACTTCAACGGGGTGGAGACGAAGAACTCCGGCTCGTAATTGGTCTCGCGAAATGGCGCGGAGATGTCGGACGCGTAGACCTGCCAGTAGCTCTGCAGCGTAAATGCGACCCACGCATCCACGTTCGATTGGAACATCTTCGGCCAGATCAACGTGCGTACGCTGAGCTGATACTTGGCTTCCACGTCTTTGATCTTGCCGCTATCGCCGAATTCTGCATACGGCGAGAAATCAGCGTTGTCCAGGTATGTGGCGGGCAGGATGTAGTTGGGCCGATAGGGTGTGAGCGCAAACCAGTCCTGTTGCAATTCGATCTCGCTGCGCTCGCGGCGCTCCAGAGCGGAAAGAGTCTGTTCATCTGCCTTCGCTCGAGGCGGCTCACTCAGCGGAGGTCCGTATTGAGTGTCATAGCAGGCCAGGCGCGTGGTGTTGTCCGTGATGAGGCGGCAATCGTTGGTGGATTGAGCGAGAGCGGGCGTGGTGGTGACGAACGCGACGATGAACATGAGCGCACGGCGCGAGAATTTGCGTCCCTTTGCCCACTGCGAAGGGGAGGGGACGGCTATGCGCAGCGTGTTCATGTCGAAGTCGTCCTCACCACACACCGAAACCCCACATGACATGTCGATGTATCGATCGGCTGCGCATGGCGCGCCGCGGGGCGATACCGTCGGCAGTAGTTCGGCGCGCACAGGAACGAACCTCCTTTGAGCACCTTGCGCGGAATCCTCACCTCGGCCTGACACGCGTCGTAGCTTTCTTGCATGCGTCCACCGCGCGGATTGCGCGGGATGCAGCATGCCTTCGAGACATCGGCCGTGTGCTTCGCCGCGAACCAGTCGATCGTCCATTCCCAGACGTTGCCGATCATGTCGTGGAGACCGTAGCCGTTGGCGTCGAACGTTCTGACGGGTGATGTGCGCTCATAGCCGTCGAGTGCTAGGTTCTCCCGCGGGAACTGGCCCTGCCATGTATTCGCCATCTGCCGGTCGTTGGGTGTGAACTCATCACCCCAAGCAAACTCGGCGCCGTCGAGACCACCGCGGGCCGCGAGCTCCCACTCGGCTTCAGTGGGCAATTCCCTACCAGCCCATTGCGCGTAGGCCAGCGCATCGCGATACGCTACGTGCACGACGGGATGATCATCCTTGCCTTCGATCGAGCTGCCGGGTCCATACGGCTGACGCCAGCTCGCATCGAAGCAGTACATCCACCACTGACTCCAATCGCGCAGGTCGACGACGTGTGCGGGCGGAGAGAACACGAGCGAGCCTGCGTTGAGCATGTGCGGCTGCGCGCCGGGATAGTCCTTCGGGTCAGGTGGAATCTCCGCGTAAGTAACGTAGCCCGTTGCCTCCACGAAGCGCCTGAACTGCGCATTGGTGACGGGCGTGCGATCGATCCAGAACGGATCGACGCTGACGCGATGCGCGGGGGCTTCCTCGGCATAGTGGTCATCGGATCCCATGCGGAAGGTTCCGCCGGGAATGTGGATCATGTCTTCGTACGTCACGATGTCGGGCGTCGTTGCGCATGCAGGTTGGGTCATGACTTCGTGCTCACGGCGACGGTGGAGGGAAGACTCGCAGCCAGTCCTGTTTCATATCGACGATGAGCCAGCGGTCGGTCTGAGCTTCATCGAGCGCTTTATCGAGTCGACCGATAGGCGACTGGCGGTCGTATGCGAACTCTCGTTCCGCATCGGTGTGATGAACCAATGCGACGAGCGAGGGGCCGTTACGCGCTGCAGTCCACTGCAGCATTTGTTGATCGCCATCGGAATTGCCGAACGCGACGACCGGGCGGCGGCCGATGAAGCGGTTGATCCCGACGGGTTTGCCGGGGCCATCGTTCACGAACTCGACCTTCTCTTCCTTGATGAGCACCGGTTTGCCCCGCGTAGCGTCGTACTTCACGACGCCCGTCGAGCCGACGACTTGCTCCGGAGGGATGCCGTAAACCTGTTCCGCAAAGACGCGAATGAACTCTGCGCCGCCGCCCGACACGATGAAGGTCTTGAAGCCGTTCGTGCGCAGGAACTGCAGGAGCTCGAGCATCGGTTGATACACGAGCTCGGTGTAGCGACGGCCGAGCTGCGGATGCTTTGCCGTCGTCAACCACGTGCCGACCAGCGTATTGAACTCATCGGTGCCGATGCCGGCGTGCGTTGCGGCCAGAATCTCCAGCAGGCCATGCTCGCCAGAGGCAGCCAGCGCCTTCGGATCGTTCTCGAGCACCGCTTTGAACGGCTGCTTCGTCTTCCACTCCGGATGTTCCGGAGCCAGCCGCTGAATCCGGTGAGCGGCAAACGCGAACTGGAAGTAGACCGGTTGTTCGGCCCATAACGTGCCGTCATTGTCGAACACGGCGATGCGTTCGGCGGGCTCGACGTAGTCGGCACTGCCTTTGCGTGTGACTTGCCCGACGAAGTTGGTGATCGCGGTCTTTGCGGCGCCGTTGTTCCATGAGGGCAGCGGGTCGGCTGCCATTGCGCTCACGCAAACGAGCATCGCGAGCGCGACTACGCAAGAACGGAAGGTTGTTGGAGTGATCTGCATTGTTGCTTACGTCGTTGCAGGCCGCGTTACCTCACGCTCCGCCTCGCGCTCCCGAACCCGCGTTTCGATCAAGTCGCGTTCGAGGAAGTAGTTGAGGAACGTGCGAATGAAGGCGATGGCGCCCAGCCGGCCGACCGCTTCCCAGCTCGTGGTGATCGACGACTCGATGATGTCGGCAGCGAGCTGAAAGGTGAGACCGGCCACGAGCCAGCGCGCATAGCTCAGCCACACGATGCGCCGCTCGTGGCCGTCGGGATGCGACAGCATCATGCGCAGCGCCGAATAGAACGCGATCGCCGTGCCGATGGCGACGATCAGCAATGCCATCGCATCGATGATGATCGTCGCCACTTCCGAGGCCGTGATGAGCCATTCGCGCATGGCGGCTCACTCTTGGGAGTGTGGCTAGCTGCCGCCGGCAGCTGCGCTCATCTTCTCCAGCGCGTCGTCGACCGTGAAGCTGCCGGGCTTCTGCACGGCGGGAAACTCCTTGAAGGTTTCCACGAACTTCGCTGCAGCGGTTTGCGCTGCGTAAATGAAGTACGCGTTGTGGAGCACAAAGTCGTAGTACGTATTGGAGGTGACGTCGGCACGTTCGTACGGATCCGTGCGCAGATTGAACATCTTGGGCAACCGCAGCCGCGTGAATGGCTCGGCCCAGACGCCCAGCGTGCCCTGCAGCCGCTGCTCCATGAACACGATCTTCCAGTTGTCGTAGCGGATGCCCAGCATGTCGCCGTCATCGCTGAAGTAGAAGAAGAAGTTGCGCGGGCACTCCTTCTGTTTGCCGGTCAGGTACGGCAGCAGATCGAAGCCATCGATGTGGTTCTTGAATTTCTTGCCGTTGACCGTCGCGCCCTTCTTCAATCGCGCCACGGCATCGCTGTCGCCCGCGATGTCGACGAATGTCGGCAACCAGTCATGGTGCTGAACGATGTCGTTCGAGATGCGCCCGGCCTCGATCTTGCCCGGCCAGCGCACGAGCAGCGGCACGCGGAACGCGCCTTCCCAGTTCGTGTTCTTCTCGCTGCGAAACGGTGTCATGGCACCGTCCGGCCAGGTGTTCATGTGCGGCCCATTGTCCGATGAGTACATAACGACAGTGTTCTCAGCGATGCCGAGCTCATCGAGCAGATCGAGCAGTTCGCCCACGTTCTTGTCGTGATCGATCATCGTGTCGTGATACGGCGATTGCCAGCGACCCGCCTGGCCGCGACTCTCCGGTTTGGTGTGCGTGAACAGATGCATGTGCGTCGTGTTCACCCAGGTGAAGAACGGCTTGCCGGCCTTGTGTTGTCGCTGAATGAAATCCTTCGCGGCGGCGACGAACTCGTCGTCGCAGGTTTCCATCCGCTTCTGGGTGAGCGGTCCCGTATCCTCGATCTTCTGCTTGCCCACGCGACCCCACCGCTTCTGCTCGGTGGCATCGTCCTTGTCCGTCGCCCAGCAGTGCAGCACGCCGCGTGGTCCGAACGTCTCACGGAATTTCGGATCCTTCGGATAGTTGTCCATCTCCGGCTCTTCTTCGGCATTCAAGTGATACAGGTTGCCGAAGAACTCATCGAAGCCGTGGACGGTCGGCAGAAAGCGATTCAGATCGCCGAGGTGATTCTTGCCGAACTGACCGGTCGCGTAGCCCTGATCCTTGAGCAAGTCCGCGATCGTCACGGTTTCCGGCTGCAGTCCTTGAGGGGCTGCAGGGATGCCAACCTTCGACAGGCCGGTGCGATAGACACTTTGCCCGGTGATGAACGACGAGCGGCCCGCGGTGCAGCTTTGCTCACCGTACGAGTCCGTGAACATCATGCCCTCTTTGGCGAGCCGGTCGATGTTCGGTGTGCGGTATCCCATCACTCCGTGCGAGTAGCAGCTCAGGTTCGAGATACCGATGTCATCGCCCCAGATGACCAGGATGTTGGGCTTGTCGGATGTGCCCTTCGGCATGGCGAATTCCTCCAGTGGATGCGTCGCAGGCAGTCCAGGTGATCATCGATGCGAGCGCGCTGCGTGCCAATTGCGGCGTGGGGCACGGGGGAACAGTGTTCGTCCGCGGCGATGCCGCCGAACACATTCCCTCGTCCGGTACAGCAGCGCAGCGATGCAGCTGTGCTACTTCGCGGGCTTGATCTCCACGCGTCGCGCCTCGTCTGTGGCCCCGGTGCCTGTAACGAATTCCGGTGGCGACATCGCGACGTCCGATTCCGCGACGCCTTCGCGCACGAGCGCTTCGCGTACTGCGTCGGCGCGATCCTTTGCCAGCTCGAGATTCTGCTGCGGCGAGCCTGTGCGATCCGTGTAGCCAGTGACCTCGACCGATTGCCCGGCTTGTTTCACCGTCGCTGCGACTTCCGCAATCGTCTTGCGATCGTTTGCGTCGATGCTCGCTTCGCCGGAATCGAAGTACACGTTGGCGGGCAGCGAGGCGACGCGAATTCGATTCGGTTCGATGGTGCCGGCTCGCGTCTCACTGCCAGTCGTCGGCGTGGCGGTGGACGTGGATGCCGTGGTAGGAGCGCCGGGATTGTTTGCCCGATTGCCGAACACCCAAACGGCGAACACGGCTACGGCGGCAGCAGCCGCCCACGGTATCCAGCGATTCTTGCGAGTGTGTTCAGGGCTCGCGGTTGCGAATGCGGTGCTCTTCTGTGCTGCGTGGGTAGTCGCAGCCGATGCCGTCTCGCGGGCGCCTCCAGGCAATGAGCCGAGTAGATTCGATAAGCTGCTGAATCCGAGTGCCTGCGAGATGCGGTGATCCAGGCCCGCTTTCTCCAGCGAGCTGCGTTGACCGAGGAGCAGGTTCATCAGCGCGCCGGCATCGAGACCGCCCGTGCTCACTTGTTTCTTCAGCATGCCGAACAGGACGGGTGCTGCCATCGACAGCATGGCCGTCGCAGAGGCGAGCTTGACGCCGGCCACTTGAGACACCGAATGGGCAAGTGCTCCACTGCGATTGCCGAAGATCGTATTCAGCAGGCCGCCGCCGACGCCGAGCATCGACTCGAGACTGCCGCGATTGCCCAGGATGCCGGAGAGCTTGCCGGCAAGACCTCCATCGACATCGGCACCACTGACGATGTGATGCAGTTCGACAGCACCACCCGGTGCGGTCGTTTTCTGCAGCAGACCTGCCAGCAGTGCGGGCGGCGCGACGCGCAAAGCGGCACGTGTGTTGTTCTCGGACTCTTCCAGCAACGTGGCGGTTTGCCGCAACAAGGGACCGCCGAATACGGAGTTCATTGAATCCAGGAGATCGATGCTCATTGAGCCTCCTCTGAGCCAACGGAGCGGCACTCCAAGTGCTTGCCGCGTATCTGTTCACCGAACGGGGCGTTGGATCTTCGCCGCTGTAAGGCCAAAGTCGATCAGTGGAGGGGGCATTGCCTTAGAGATCCGTCAGTGGATCCCGGTCCCGGTGGGCGTACTGCGCACAGTCGAAAATCCAAGGATGAACTGCGAACGGCAGCACACGAGCGCAGGCGCAAGACGGGCACACTCGTGCTCAGTCACATGATCCACTGCCGGAGATCTCATGACCTGCGACAACGTGATCCCATTTCGCAAGCGTCCCCCGTCGGATGTGGAGATGGAGGTCTATCGCCGTGCCACGCAGCACTGGAGCCCGCAAATGCGGGAGCTGATGTTCCCTGAGCACTTCAAGCGCGAGCAGGAAACGAACACCTTCGCGGCCGCCCGGCCCTGAGCTTCACTGCACCGGCTGCGGCTCCGGGAACGTCCACTTCCCGCTCAGGATTTCTGCACGCGGACGATACAGCCGCACGATGTAATTCCATCCCGGCGTGATGGGCAGGCAATTCGCTGCCTTGCCGTCGCAACCGCCGAACTGGATGTCGATCGATCCATCGGCATTCTTCTTCGCTGTCAGATTGTTCAGTGAATACGCGTTCTGCGGATTCGCTTCGAAGTATCCCTGCGCGTTGTAGACGTTGATCGACCAGAAGCCGTCCACAGGCACGTCCTTCACGCTGAGCCGGTAAGCGGTCTTCCCATCGTTCTGTCGTGGCGTGACGTTCAGATACGTCGCTTCCTTCTCCGGGTTGCCGCCCCACGCCATCGCCGCGCCAATCAAGCGCCGCACCGGATCCACCTGATCCTTCGTACCGAACATGTGCTTCGAATCCGGCAGCGTAGCTCCGAGCACGAGCAGTGCATCGCGCACGATCTTCTGCGTTCCCTGGTCCCAGTTCGGGGGTTCGAAGCGCCCGGCATCCTTCTGCTCGACGGTGATCGCATCCTGCAGTGCATGGACTTCTTTCACGTCCTTGGGATCGGATGGATTGATGAGGATGCGGATCGCTGCCAACGCGTAGCGCGTGCCGATCTTTTCGCGCGTCAGCGTGTGCTTGCTCTGGCCATACACGACCATCAGAGAGTATTCGTCCTCGTCGAACACTTGCATCGACAGGAATCGCTGACCCGCATCGGGCAGCGTGATCGTTACTGGCCCGGCTTCGAGATCGAACACTGCGCCGGAGTAGAGCGTGTCGCGATTCATGCGGATGACGGGCTGCTCATCGATGGGCGTCGGCTCACGCCGGTGGTGAAACCGACCGAAGCCGCCGTCTTTGACGACGTTGCCGAAGTACAGATCGGATTCCGCGCGGATGAAGTTGTCGGCCGTGACGGGAATGGTCGCTGGCATGTCGGTCTCCGGAAAATGCTAAGCAGGCACGTGGTGCTGCGCCTGCATCATCGGCAGGAGACGCAGAAAGTCGATCCGTGAGGCGGGCAGCGGCTCGCAAGTGTCGCTACGTTCCTTTCGCACCGACGTATCCGGCGCGCATGCAGAAGCTCAAAACAGCGCCACGAAGAAAATGGAAAATGGGGACATTCCTCATTTCGTTCTTGGCCGGCCAAGATTCGCTAGGGAGTGTCCGAGTCCGAGTTCGCGCGCTTTGTGTTCGACCCAGCCGACCGAACCGAAGGGACGTTGACGGTTCACGCAGGTACGGATTGCTTCAATTTCGCTACTGGACTGCGGTTCGTTCACGTATTCGATCCAGCGGGTGGGAAGCGCAATGGGCGGGGAGTCCAGCTCGACTGCTGTTGAGTTCAACGTGCGCCAGTAGAGGCTGCCCCAGCGCCACTGCTCGGCGCGACTGACCAGGCTTGCCCGCAACGCGTTCCGTTCCACGTAGCGCATCACTGTCAGCAAGTGATGATCCTGCTGGATGAGGAAGGCTTTGAAACGCCCCTGCCAGATACGGCCGCTCGTTGCGTACTTGCGGTGGTACCGTCGCACGTGCGTGGTGAAGAGCCAGTGCGTCCATCGCGTCAGATCGTCATCCTCTTGCGGTCGCACGACCAGATGTAAGTGATTGGGCATCAGGCAGGCGGCAAGGAGCGGCAGACGAAACCGTGCACGCGCTTCATTCATCAGCGACACAAACGCGCTGTAGTCAGCATGCTCGTGAAAGATGCGCGCGTGATTGTTGCCCCGATTGATGACGTGGTAGCAATGGTGCGCGACGATCGCCCTGGCAGTCCGTGGCATGAGGCGAGCTTGCACGGTCGGCTGCCCGGGGTGTACGTAGAATTAGAAGCGTGTCTGTCGAGAAATGATGGGATGAAATGGGAAATGGGGACATTCCTCATTTCAGAGGGTCTGCACTGCCAGAGCGGCAAGATTAATGAGGAATGTCCCCATTTCCGTTCTCGTTCTTGCGACAGCGGCGATGAGATCGAAGTGCGCTTCTTGAATGAGCAAGGGTCCGCTGTGTTGATAAGAGGCAGCGAGCCCGTAGAGCTGCAGCAGGAGCGCTCCGGTTCAGGTTTCATCTACAGCAACGGACACACGACCATTCGCGGCAAGGGCGATGAGCTCACGCTCGAGATCGGTCGCATGGCGCCGATTCGCTGTACGGCGAAATAGCAGCTAGCTCGTGACTTCTCTTTTCGATGACGACGGAATGAGAAGGATCTATTTCCAGCTAGTGGCTCGATGCGTTCGGGAATACCGTCTTCCAGTCATTGCGCATGTCGGCGAGCACCCATCCGTTCGTGTACGCTTCATCCAGCCCCTTGACCAGCTGCCCACTGGGCACATGCTCGCGGTCGTACTTGAACTCGCGCTCTGCGTCGGTGTGGTGAACGATCAAGCCGAAGCGCGGAGAGTTCACGCCTGAGCCGAGTGTGGTCCACTCCGGCATTTCGAAATCGCCATCGGAGTTGCCGAAGCAGGCGATGGGTTGGCGCCCGATGAACTTGTGAATTGCAAGGGGCTTCGCTGCCTTGTCGTCGAACAGATCGAGCTCGGGATCGATCACGACGACCGGGACACCTTCACGCAGCTCGAAATGCGTCTTGAACGTCGTGCCGATGACTTGCGGCGGTGGAATGCCGTAGGTTTCCTCGGCGAACACGCGCATGAAGTCGGCGCTGCCGCCTGAGACGATGAAGGTGAGAAAGCCGTTCGCTCGCAGATAGTCGAGCACTTCGAGCATGGGCTGGTATACGACCCGAGTGTAGGGCCGATCGAGCTTCGGATGACGCGCGCTCTGCAACCAATGTCGAACGGATGCCTCGTACTCGACGGTCGTCATGCCCGTGTGGGTGATCTTGAGAATGGCGGCGAGTCCTTTCATTCCCTGTGCCGCGACAGCCTTCAGGTCGCCCGCAAGCAATGATTTGAAGGGCTCCTGGTCCTTGAGTGCCGGATCTGAGGCGGCACGTTCCTTGGCGGCATCCAACGCAAAATAGATCTGTACTGGCACGGGCTGTTCCGCCCACAACGTGCCGTCATTGTCGAAGACCGCGATGCGCTCGTTGGGGGGAACGGCATCGCGTCCGCGAGTGACGCGCGCGACGAATCTGACGATGGCCTGCTTGGCCGGACAATCGTTCCAGGAGGGGAGGGCTGCTGTATTCATGAGCCGCAGAATCGAGGACGCGGTGTGCACGAGCCATCCGTATTGCGGGAAGACGCAAAACCCAGCGGTTTCCGTGCCCGGCCTGCGGATTGCCGATCGATATTTGCCGATCACAGCATCGGCGGTCTCGTCATCCAGGAACCGACTGGCGCGTCGCGCGGACCGCGCAACGTGTCCGCCTATCCCACGCAGAGACTCTCAATCGCAACGCCCACGGCGACACCCGCCGAAGATGAAGAGGCAGGCGGCGTAATCGCGATGTGCTGATGTCTGAGGAAATGGGGAATGTCCCCATTTCCTTTGCACTACGGACCGACCGCAGAGAAGATCTTCGCTCCGTGCTCACTGTCGCGCTCTTTTGGCAGGCAGGCGTTTGGACGACAGCCAGCGTGGCTGCGTGGCTTGAACGTCGTCGCACGCTGACGACCGATCGGGTAGTGGCGCGCGCGCTGTCCATTATCTGACGTCGATCCGATCTCAACGTTCGCCTTGCTCTAGTTCGTCGCTTCGATGTCCGGCAGCCGCCACGTCTTGTCGAACAGCGCCTTTTCCGGGCCATAGAAGCGGAAGAGAACTTCGAATTTGCGGCCGGCTTTCGTTGGAATCCAATTCGACGCCATACGCTCAGGCGCCTTGGGTCCCAAGTAGACCGTCACGGATCCATCGGCGTTCTTCTGCAATCCGGATGTCTGCGAAGAGCGGCTCGACCAGCGGGTGTTGCGAATCAGCGCGTGCGTTGCACGGTCGTATGCCGTTGCCGACCAGTACTGGTTGACCGGTGGATTGGCCGGCACCGTGAGTCGATAGGTCTTTCCGCCATCGAAGCTCCGGCCGGCTTTGTC
>JBEVDW010000594.1:0-19575 GCA_040513115.1 Steroidobacteraceae bacterium
CGGCGTATGGAAATCCCGCGCGTGGATGGTCGCCTTCACGTCCTTCGCATTCACGCTCCAGATCGCGTGATCCGTGTATTCGAACCGGCACGTGTCGCCGCCGCCAAAACCGTTCGCCAGCTTGTCCGCCTCGCGGAGCGGCAGCGTCGAAGCATCCTTGTAGATGTAATCCGGCGTGAAAATGTTGTTCCACAGCGAAATGATCGGGCCATCGCGATAGTTGGGCTCGTGCCCGATGCGGTGATACCCGCCCACGCCCGCCTTCGTGTCCCACCAGAACAGGACGACGCTTTCTTGCCAGAACTCATCCGGCTGCGAGGCGTGTGGCACCTCTGTCTCCGGACCCAACTCGATGACCGTGCCGCCGCCGACGACTTGCATCTGATGTTCTCGCAGGTGTGAAGGAGTGGTGGGCCGTGTAGGAGTCGAACCTACGACCAAGAGATTAAGAGTCTCCTGCTCTACCAGCTGAGCTAACGGCCCATTGAGAGGGTGGGTGGAGCGATGGGATCCCAGCGTCCACCGAGCAAATCCAGTGTCGAAGTATTCGGATTTGCATGGTCGCGCGCTTGCGCGGGCGCGGAGTGTAGCGAGAGTCGGTGCCCAAAGCTACGGCTCCGACTCTGGCCCGCGCGTGCATGGCATCAGTCCTCGAGCGCACGCACGCGCTCCAGCGCCTCGGCAAAGTCCTCCATGAATTCCTGCACGACCGTCCGGCACGATTTCTCGGCCGTGATCATGCCAACGCCCTGCCCCACGCCTTCCGATACCACTGCGCGCGCAGCGGTGTTGCCGGTCTCGTACGACTTGGTCGCAAGCTGGAAGGCGCGGTCCGTCAACAGGTGTTGAAACGGCATAGGCAGCGGACCGGGACTTCCCGGACCTTCCCATGCATCGCTCCATGCCGTGCGCAGCTGGCGCGCCGTCTTGCCGGTCATGGCACGCGAACGCAATGTGTCGCTAGAACTGGCGGCCAGAAGCTTTTCCTTCACGACCGGCGCCACGCTCGATTCGGTCGTCGTGAGCCAGACCGAACCGGTCCAGGCGCCTGCCGCGCCCATCGCCATCGCCGCAGCCATTTGCCGCCCGGTCACGATGCCGCCAGCCGATAGAACAGGCGTCCCTGGCCGGACCTGTTCAACCGCACGTACGACTTCGGGTGTGAGGACCATGGTGGAGACCTCGCCGCAATGCGCCGCGGCTTCTGTGCCTTGCGCGATGAGCACGTCCACGCCCATTGCCAATTGCTTGAGTGCGTGCTCCTTCGAGCCTACAAGCGCACCGACCGCAATGCCCGCGGCGTGCGAACGGTCGATCAGGAACTGAGGCGGACGACCCAGCGCATTCACGAGCAATTTGATCGGATGGCGCAGGCTCTCGATCACCATGCGCTCCGCTTCGTCGAGAAACGGACTGAGCTGATGCGGCTCGTCGAATGGCACGGGCGACTGCGGATTGATGCCATGTTTGGTGAGCAGATCGTCGACGAAGCGTTTGTGCTGCTCCGGAATGCGCGCATACATCGTCGCGCTGTTCTGATCGCGCTCAGCCTTCGTCGGCATGTTCTCGGGAATCGCAAGATCCACCCCGTAAGGCTTGCCATCGACATGCGCATCGATCCAGTCGAGCTCGATCTTCAACTGGTCGGCGCCAATCATCGCACCACCGAACACACCGAAGCCGCCGGCCCTGCTCACGGCCGCTGCCACATCGCGGCAGTGCGTGAATGCGAACAATGGAAACTCGATACCCAACATTGCGCAAATCGGTGTCTTCACTGTCGTCTCCAACCCATCGAATCAAATTTCATTCGGCACGCCGAAATACTGTTGATACCGCGCCAATGCCTGTCGATCCTCCTTGATCACTGTGGACGGTCCTACATCGAACTTGTGCGCGGGGCGTGCTGTTCGCGGATTACGCGCCATGTAATCCGCCATCGCGGCACGGCCGCGTTCAGTCAACGTCAAACCGAAGTACGCATACATCTCTTCGAGCACGCGCATCGTGTCGGTGACGAGATCCCGATAGAGCATGTTGAACAATTGCTTCTTCGGCACGACGCCGCTCTCCAGCCAATCGATGACGCGATTGAAGCGCGCGGCGACACCTTTCGCATCGACGTAGTCGTCCCACGATCCGAACTTGAACGGTTGATCCGTGCGCCCCCATTGAACGGTGCCCACGAGACTGACCAATGACGCGAGCGCTTTGACCGGATCGCGATGCGGCCAGATCAAGCACGCATCGGGATAGACCTTCAGGAGCGTCGGCAACTGATCCAAGTGCGACGGAGATTTCACGACCCATTGCGAGCGGGGATTGCGCCACTGCAGCAGCTTCAGAATCTTCTTGTGATAGCGATAGGCCGACTCGTGGTCGAGCTTCGAAATAAAGTCCGTGTACGTCGGCACTTGCCCCATGCTGTTGAACCAGGCCGCCGACATGAAGCTGGGACCGAACAACTGCAAGCACTCGTGCGGCACATTGCCCGCGAAGTTGTGCATGGACACCATCGTCGGCGTCACTCGATTCACCTGAGTGATCAAGTGGTGTGCTTTCTCGATTCGCGGATCCGACGTGTACGTCGCCTTCTCGGGCGGCGGACACGGGAACATGCCTTCCCACGTCATCACCACGCCATTGTCCGGGTTCGATGACAGCACGTTGATGAGCATGGTCGTGCCTGATCGACCTTGCCCGATGATGAAGATCGGCTTCGTGATCACTTCGTCATCGATTTCGGGATGACGCTTGTACCAATCTTCGATCTGCAATCGTGCCTCGAGCATGATGATCAGCTCGGCACGCGCGCGGATGCGTCCCAGCAAGTTGAACGACGCTTCTTCATTCAACGACTTCACGAGCACCTTGAACGGCTCGAACCACGGATCGGTCCCGAAATCCGACAAGCCGGTCGAGCGCGTCGCAGACTGCATCAGCGAATCGACATCCAAGGGAACGACGCCCGCGATGTCCATGTACTCGCCTTCTTGATTGAATCGCCGCACCCAGTCCGGTCGCGGCGGTGGAATCCAGGCCGCCTTTCGATCGAGCGATTGATCCGACATTCGTGATTCACCCCTACTCATGCTGCTCGCTCAAGCGTCAACGAAGCGCAGGTTGAAGGCCTCCAGCCGTTGCGCAAGTTGCTGCTTCCGTTCGGCAGCGTTCACTGTTTTGATGTCGCGCGGTAAGGCGCGATCGAGCTCTTTCGACTTCACCAACTCACCCTTGATCCAGGGCGTTTCCGGTTGCCTCGGCACCTGCCAGCGATGCACGAGCAACAACTCGCGAAAGCCGCTGGTATCGAGCCAGTTGTGTACACCGGGATCCTGCGCTGAGACGACGTATGTCGTCGAGCCATCCGCACTCACCGCCGCCTGAGCATTGTTCATCGTACTGACGCGCTTCCAATAGTCGAAAGTGCGCATCCAGGAATCGTGCAGCACGATGTTGCGGTACCGCGCGGTGCTGGGACCGGTCGTGATGACATAGGCCTCGTCGTCCCCGATGCTGAGCCGCGCGAGACACACCGTCTGTGTCGGCATACCGCCGATGCTGCCGGCATTGAACGGTTGCGCCATGACGTTGGCTTCGTTCATCGCGGATGCACGCATGACCGAATACATCAACGGCACGTCTTCGAACATGTAGCGGGCGGCGCGCTCGCCGATTTGCTCGAGCGACAGCGGCGCTGCAACAGGCGGATCGAGGCGATGAATGCGATAGGCATTCGGTGTCTGCCGCCAATCGGAGCGACAGTCGCGGACGAACAGGTAGCGCGCATCTGGCTTGGTCTGGATGTGATTGCGACGGCCATTAGCGGGTTCCGGATCGAGCGTCATGACGAAGCTGTCATCGTCCTCGAACTTCACGTCGTCCCAGGCGAAATTGGTCAGCGTCGTCGCCAACGCGACATCGCCGCACAACTGGAACGGCACGTCAGCCAGATCGCGATCCAGTCGTTTGCCATGCAACTCGAACCGCGCGTAGGCATCGACCGGGATGATCAACTGATTGCTATCGGGGTTGTCGCCGCCACTCGCACGCGATCCGGGAACATCCATCCCGCGCCATCGATGCGGGGGGCCGAAGAGATGACCGACCACCTTCGGGTAATTGGCATCCGCGTTGACGGCCTTGATTGCGTAATGGAACGCCCATTCCGAAACCAGCTCATCGAAGCGTGACCACGCTTCCTCTGGCGCGTCGCGACCGACCAAGCGGCGCCACCGCATGGCCATGCGCTCCACCGCGCGAGCGACGAGCGGCAGGCGCAGCACTTCCAATGCGAGACGCTCGCACTCGATCTGATCGACGTTGCACGTGGGGTTCGAGGCCGACAGAAAGTAGCTGTCCGGTTGCAGCACTGCGCTCATGGTGCACCTCGCGTAGTCAGCCCTTTTCCCAGCGCGCGAGATCTTCGCCGGTTCGCCGCGGCCAAGGGTTCTGAATGGGAAACGCGAGCGGCGCCACGCTCACGAGGTCATCGACGGACCAGCGACCCTTACCCTCGAAGTCCCGAAACAGCACACGCTCCTCGTCCGGCTGACCCAGCAGCGCCACGCGCCGCGACTCCACGGCGAATGCACGTCCATTGATGTAGCCGGCTTCTTCGGTACACAGATAGGCGACCCACGGTGCCACGCCTTCGGGGCCCCCCAGCCCCCGCAGATATTGTGTTTCGGCGGGCGTGCGAAATCCCTTGTTTTCCCAGTACTTGAGCGACTGCTCATAGACATGCAGACCGTCGTCGCTCATCGGCGTACGAGCTTCCGGGGTGTAGACGTTCACCGTGATGCCGTACGGACCATAGTCCGAAGCCATCGCACGACTGAAACCGAGCAGCGCAGACTTCGAGGCGGAGTACGCACTGCCGCCCATGCGCCCGCCGCCTGCGAATGAACCCGCGTTGATGATCCGGCCCCACTGCTGCTTCACCATGTGCGGCAATGCAGCTCGACTCGTAAAGAAGGGCCCGTTCAGATTCACCTTCAGGGTTTGCTCCCACTCCTCCAATGAGCAGCGAGTGACAGGTCCCAGGCTTTGCGGGCTCACGATCCCAGCGTTGTTGATCAGGATGTCGATCCCACCGAAGTTCTGCACGCACGCATCGATGAGCTCGCGGGCAACAGTGGGATCGTCGACCGCACCGCGGAAGGCCATTGCGCTTCCACCCGCCGCTCGGATCTCGTCGACGACAGCATCGATCGCGCCCGCTCCACCGCCTCGCGTGCCTCGGGCGTTGACCACGACGCTGGCGCCTTCGGCTGCCAGTAGCAACGCGATGTCGCGGCCGATACCCGACGACGACCCCGTCACGACGGCCTTTTTCCCTGAGAGCCGTGGCTTCCCGCCCGACGCTCGATCGGTGCTTACGGTCATCTGTGCCCCCACCCGTTGCCGCTTGATATGAATGACAGGATCGACGGCGGAATTCTGCCCTCAATGGCGCTCGTCAGCTTGGTGCGCAACGGCCCCGAAGCGACGCCAAGAGAATGTCCACGACGGGAAGAGGGAGTGGGGTGGACGACGGGACTCGAACCCGCGACGGCCGGAATCACAATCCGGGGCTCTACCAACTGAGCTACGTCCACCATCGAGGCGAGGAAGCCTGATCCTGCCTTGCGCCGAGTGGCGCGCCCGGCAGGATTACGCCCTTGTCATCCATGACGAGCGCGCTTCGGGCCAACCTTCGGTTGTTCAAAAGTCGTTCCCGACGACTTTTGTCGAACCTGCTTCGCAGTTGCTCGTCCTGCCTCGCGCTTTAGTGGCGCGCCCGGCAGGACTCGAACCTGCGACCCCCGGCTTGGAAGGCCGGTGCTCTATCCAGCTGAGCTACGGGCGCAAGCGTCGCTGATCGTTACGTGGGGCTTGATGGTCGGGGCAGAGGGATTCGAACCCCCGACCCTCTGCTCCCAAAGCAGATGCGCTACCAGACTGCGCCATGCCCCGCCTGTATGCGCCACGTTGATCCGGCCCCGTACGGGCCGCGAATCATACGTGCCGGTATCCGCGAGCGTCAATTTAAGAACCCGCGGGCCTGGGCCGCGAATTGCATATTCCACACGGGGTGTGCGGCACACTGCCCGCTGGCTATCGGAGAGGCGAAGTGAGTGCTCAAATCATCGACGGACGTGTCATTGCTGCGGCCGTCAAACAGCGCGTGCGGCACCAGAGCGATCTTCTGGAGCAGCGCGGCCTGCGCCGGCCGGGCTTGGCGGTCGTACTCGTCGGCGACGACCCCGCATCGCGCGTATATGTGCGCAACAAGCGCAAAGCCTGCGACGAATGCGGCATCGTGTCGCTCAGCTTCGACTTGCCTGCCAGCACGTCGCAACGCGAGCTGCTGCAGCTCATTGCCTCGCTCAACGCGAATCCCGAAGTGGATGGAATTCTGGTGCAGGTCCCCCTGCCCGACCACATCGATGAGGAAGACATCATCGAGCACATCGACACGACGAAGGACGTCGACGGCTTCCATCCCTACAACGTCGGCCGCCTCGCCGTCCGCAATCCGCTGATCCGGCCCTGCACGCCCTACGGCTGCATGCAGATGCTCGAGTTCATCGGCGTGGATGCAAAGGGCAAGCACGCGGTCGTGGTGGGCGCGTCCAACCAGGTGGGCCGGCCGATGATGTTGGAACTGTTGTTGGCTGGCGCGACGGTCACCATCTGCCATCGCTTCACGCAGGATCTGCAGGCGCAGGTCCAGCGCGCGGACATCGTCGCCGCCGCCGCCGGCAAACCCGGCCTCGTCAAAGGCGCGTGGATCAAGCCGGGCGCCATCGTGCTCGACATCGGCATCAATCGCATGCCCGATGGCAAGCTCGTCGGCGATGTCGAGTTCGAAGCAGCGAAGGAACGGGCTTCATGGATCACGCCCGTTCCTGGTGGAGTGGGTCAGATGACGCCGGCTGTGCTGATGGAGAACACGGTGCAGGCGTGCGTGAAGCGGTTGGGAGTACAGCTCGAGTGATCCGTTCGTGCTGAGCTGCTATTTCCGGCGCCAGGTCGTTCCCTGCGGCCCGTCTTCCAACACCACATCCTTGGCCAGCAGCTCGTCGCGGATGCGATCGGACTCTTTGAAATTCTTGTCCTTGCGCGCCTGAGCACGCGCCCGTATCAGCTCTTCGATCTGCGCGTCGCTCAAGCCTGAATCCCGTGCGCTCCTGCCCGCGCGCAGGAACGCTTCGGGATCCCGTTTCAACAATCCCAGCACATTGCCAAGCTGGCGCAGTTCGCCCGCAAGCTTTGCCGCCGCAGTGGCATTGCCTTGCGCCTTCACCTTGTTCAATTCGTTCGCGAGCATTTGCAACGCCGCCAGCGCTTCCGGCGTGTTGAAGTCATCATCCATCGCGCGCTCGAATGCGGTGCTCGCTTCACCCCGCTCGACGCCACCCGCCGTCTTCACTTCACGCAACGCGTTGTACAACCGCGTGAGCGCCGCATCGGCCTGGTCCAGGTGCGCATCGGAGAAGTTGATGGGCCCACGGTAGTGGCTCGCCATCAAGAAATAACGCAGTACTTCCGGATCGCGCACGCGGCCCGAATCGAGGATGTCGCGAATCGTGAAGAAGTTGCCGAGCGACTTCGACATCTTTTCGTTGTCGACATTCACGAAGCCGTTGTGCATCCAGAGGCGCGCGAAGCCTTTGCCCGTCGCGGCACAGGATTGGGCAATCTCATTTTCGTGGTGAGGAAATTTCAGATCCATGCCGCCGGCGTGGATGTCGAACTCGTCCCCCAACAAAGACAGCGACATCGCCGAGCACTCGATATGCCAACCGGGGCGCCCCTCGCCCCATGGCGAAGACCAATGCGGCTCGCCCGGCTTCGCGCGCTTCCACAGCACGAAATCGAGCGGATCGCGCTTCGCATGATCGACTTCGACACGTGCACCCGCCCGCAGATCGCTCAAGCGTTTGCCCGACAGCTTCCCGTACGGCTCGAATGACGTCACCGAGTACATGACATCGCCATCGCTCGCGACATACGCATGGCCGCGATCGATCAGCGCATGCGTGATGCGGATGATCTCTTCGATGTATCCGGTTGCACGCGGCTCGTGATCGGGCGGCAACACATCGATACGCGCGTAGTCCTCGTGCATCGCCTGCGTGAAGCGCGCAGTCAGCGCATCGAACGGCTCTCCGTTCTGACGTGCGCGGTCGATGATCTTGTCGTCGATGTCGGTGATGTTGCGGACGAAGACGACTTTGTAGCCACGATGCAGGAGATAGCGGCGCACGACGTCGAACGCAACTTTCGAGCGCGCATGTCCGATATGGCAGAAGTCGTACACGGTATCGCCGCAGAGATACATGCGCACGACGCCGGGCTCGATGGGCTTGAGCTCCTCTTTGCGGCCGGTGAGCGAATTGAAAATGAGCATCAAGTGTTTACCAACGCACGCGCCTGTTCGAGCCGCTGCAGAACTTTCTCCGGCCCAAGCAACGCGACGATGGGGCCCAACTCGGGGCCGTGCGTGACGCCCGTGAGCGCGGCACGCAAAGGCATATAGAGCGACGGCCCTTTACGCGAGGTGCGCTCGCCCAGCGTCTTCACCTGCTGTTTGAAGTCGCCGCCCGCGGAAAACACGCTGACGGCCGTAGCAAAGAAACTTTCGCCGGCCGTGCGAATCGATGCCAACGCGGGTTCCTCGTGCCGCAGTGTTTCGCCGTAGACCACATCGATCCACAGCTGCACCTCCTTCGGGAACAGCACGTTGTGACGCACAGCCTGCACGAACACGTGCCGCGTCGGCTCATCCATATCTTCGGGAAGATTCTCCGCCAGCCAGGCTTCGATGCGCTCGAGCGGCAGGCGCGCCACGGCTTCCTTCTGCCAGTGCAACAACTGGGCTTCATCGAACTTTGCCGCGGCACGTCCGAGGCGATTGAGATCGAATTCGCGCACGAGATCGGCATCTTCCAACCAGCCGTCGGTCACACAAGCGTGACCCAGGCGCACGAGGTGATTCCGAATCGCCTCGGGGAAGAAACCGCGCTTGCGCAAGTCCTGCAAGCTGAGCGCACCGTGACGCTTGGATAGCGGCGAGCCATCCATCCCCAAGAGCAATGCCACATGCGCATAGCGCGGCTGCGGCAGCTGCAGGGCTTCGAGCACGAGCAGCTGACGCGGCGTATTGGTCAGGTGGTCGTCGCCACGGAGCACGAGATTCACGCCCATCAGTGCGTCGTCGATCGCGTTCGAAAAGAAGAACGCCGTGCTGCCGTCCGTACGACGAATAATGAAGTCGCCGATGTCATCGGTGTTGAAACGCTGCTTGCCATGCACGACGTCGACGAACTCCACAGTGCGGCCCGCTGGAACCTTGAACCGCAACGCTGCAGGCTGTCCGCTCACCAATTTCTCCGCGCGTTGCTCCTCGGTGAGATTACGACACGTACCCGGATAGCGAGGCGGCTGACCGCGCGCGAGCTGACGCTTGCGCGCCATGTTCAGCTCTGCGGGTGTGCAGAAGCAGGGATAGGTCAGACCGACCGCATCCAGCTTCGCGAGCCACTCTTCGTAGATCGCACGTCGATGCCGCTGCCGGTAACTCGACTGTGGACCACCCACGTCAGGACCTTCGTCCCAGTCGAGCCCGAGCCACCGCAGATCGCTCATCTGGCTGCTCATATAGCCTTCGTCGCTGCGTGCTTCATCCGTGTCTTCGATGCGCAGAATGAAGCGACCGCCGGAACGGCGCGCAGCGAGATAGTTCAGGAATGCCGTGCGAGCATTTCCCAAATGCAAATGCCCCGATGGACTCGGAGCGAAGCGAGACACCAATACGTCAGAAGCCATGAACCGTCCCTAGCGTCGAAGTGCAACTAATCGCGAATGGGGAATGGAGGCAGACCACATGTGACCCACCAATGGTCAGCGCTTCTCAGCCGCACGGTCTGAATCCGTGCTGCTCGATGCCGTGCCGCCGTCGCGAAAGGCATCGAGAATGAGACAGCCCGCCCCGATGCTGATGGCACTGTCCGCCACGTTGAAAGCAGGGAAGTACCAGCCCTGCCAATGGAAATGAATGAAGTCGATGACGTGTCCGAGCCAGACGCGATCGATCACGTTGCCCAGTGCGCCGCCGAGCACCAAGGCCAACCCGAGCGCGAGCAGCGTGTGTTCGGGCGTGCGCACGCGACGCAACCAGATCATGAGCACGACGCTGACACTCAGCGCCAGCGCAATGAAGAACCAGCGCTGCCAACCCGATGCCCCCGCCAACATGCTGAACGCCGCGCCGGTGTTGTGCAGGCGCGTGAGCTCGAGAATCGGCAACAACTCGATGCGATCGTAGAGCTCCATGGAGCTGCCGACGATGGCCTTGGTTGCCTGATCGAGAAGGATGACGAAGGCCGACAGCCACAACCAGTTGCTGCCGCCCCGCGTTGGTGAGAACCAAACCTTTGGCGTGGTATTCGCATTCATAGTGTTGTTATGCGTACCGTCGCTGCTCGCCAGGACCTTCGACATTGGTCACACAACGGCCGCAAATCTCCGGATGCTCAGGATGCGAGCCAACGTCCGGCCGCTTGTGCCAGCAGCGCACACATTTCTTGTTCGAGCTTGCCTTCACAACGATCCACCCCGGCGGCTCCGCGCTGTCATCGATCGGCGCAGCATCGGCAGGATGTTCGGAAACTGGATGCACTCGCGCATCCGATGTGATGAAGACGAACCGCAATTCCTCACCCAACGGCGACAACAGCTGTTGGAGAGCGGGCGTGCAATACAAATCGACCTCGGCATCCAGCGGCGCGCCGATCGCACCACTTGTACGCAACTTCTCCAACTCACGCGCCACGGCGCTACGCACTGCCAGAATTCGCTCCCAATCGAGCTCGGGCCGCTTGTCCGCTCCGTCCGGCAACTGGACCCACGTGGTGAGAAACACCGACGCCGGCCGCGTGCCTTTCAGATAGCGCCAGATCTCTTCAGCCGTGAACGACAGGATCGGCGCAATCCAGCGCACGAGCGCTTCGACGATCCACGCTGTTGCGGTCTGCGCCGAACGGCGTGCGCGACTCGTCGTCTGCATCGTGTAGAGCCGATCCTTCAGCACGTCCAGATAGAACCCGCCGAGCTCGACGCTGCAGAAGTTGTGCACCTTCTGATAGATCACGTGGAACTCGTACTTGCGATACGCCGCGATGATTTCTTCCTGCAGCTGCTGCGCGCGCCACACGACCCAGCGGTCGAGCGCCACCATCTCGGACAACGGCACGGTATCGCGGTTCGGATCGAAGCCCGCGAGATTGCCGAGCAGAAAGCGTGTCGTGTTGCGAATACGGCGGTACGAGTCGGCGATGCGTTTCAGAATCTCCTTCGACAGACTCATTTCATTCGCGTAGTCCGTCGCCGAGATCCACAGCCGCAGGACATCGGCGCCCAGCGTGTTGAAAATCTCCTGCGGCTCGATGCCGTTGCCCAACGACTTCGACATCTTGCGGCCGTGCTCATCGACCGTGAATCCATGGGTGAGCACGGCTCGATACGGCGCGCGGTCGTACATCGCGACTGACGTCAGCAGCGAGCTGTGGAACCAGCCGCGATGCTGATCGGAGCCTTCGAGATACAGATCGGCAGGCGAAGTGACTTCGGGCCGGATCTTGGCAACGCAGTGATGCAACACACCCGAGTCGAACCAGACATCCATGATGTCGGTGACCTTCTCGTAATTCGCCGCGTCGCCACCGAGTATCTCCGCCGGGTCGAGATCGAACCACGCATCGAGACCCTTCTCTTCGATCAAGTCCGCCACTTGCGCCAGCAACTCCACCGAGCGCGGATGCGGCTGCGACGTCTCGCGGTGAATGAATAGCGCAATCGGCACACCCCACGAGCGCTGCCGCGAGATACACCAATCCGGCCGCGTCGCAATCATGTTGCCGATGCGGCTCTCGCCCCACGATGGAACCCATTGCGTCTTCGCGATCTCGCGCAGCGAGGCTTTTCGCAAGTCCGCCTGTTCCATGCTGATGAACCACTGCGCGGTCGCGCGGAAGATCACCGGCGTCTTGTGACGCCAGCAATGCGGATAACTGTGGACCAGCGTCTCTGCATGCAGCAGCGTGCCGCGCTCTTCGAGCACCTTGATCACTTCGGGGTTGGCATCGAACACGCGCTGGCCTTCGAACAGCGGCGTGCCCGTGACGAAGCGCCCGTCGCTGCCCACTGGGTTATCGACGGGCAAGCGATACTTCAACCCTACTGCGAAGTCTTCCTGACCGTGACCCGGTGCGGTGTGGACGGCGCCAGTACCCGTATCCAACGTGACGTGTTCGCCGAGAATCACCGGCACGACGCGATCATAGAAAGGATGCTTGAGCTCCAGCCCTTCCAATGCGCTGCCTTTCGCAACGGCAAGCTGCTGCGTCTCACCGAGCTTCACCCGCGCGACGACTGCAGGAGCCAACTCCGCGGCCAGAATGAGCGCTTCGTCGCCGGCTTGAAGCAGCACGTATTCGAGCTCTGGATTCACGGCTACGGCCTGGTTCGCCGGCAGCGTCCAGGGCGTCGTCGTCCAGATCACGATGCTCGCAGGCAGCGCAACGCGCTGCTGCAACTGAAAGCGTCGCGCTAGCTCGCCCCCATTCAGCACGGCAAAACGAACGTCGATCGCGGGTGACGTGCGCTGCTCGTACTCGACTTCGGCCTCTGCGAGCGCCGAGCGGCAATCCAGGCACCAATGCACGGGCTTCGAGCCCTTGTACACGTGACCGTTACGCAGGATCGTCGCGAACGCTCGCACCTGCTCGGCTTCGTAGGCCGGCAGCATCGTCATGAACGAGCGGTCCCAATCGCCCATCACGCCCAGGCGCTTGAAGTCCTTCTTCTGCTGCTCGACCTGCGCCTGCGCGTACTCGCGGCATGCTTGTCTGAAGGCGCGCGGCTCCAGCCGCTTGATGTCGCGACCGCGCTTCTTCTCGATCTGATGCTCGATCGGCAGGCCGTGACAATCCCACCCGGGCACGTAAGGCGCGTCGTAGCCGTCGATCGTGCGCGACTTCACCACGATGTCTTTCAACACCTTGTTGATCGCGTGGCCCAGATGGATGGCGCCGTTCGCGTACGGCGGGCCGTCAGCCAGGATGAACGTCGGCCGCCCCTTCGCCGTCGCACGCAGCTGCGCGTAGATGCCCTGCTCCTCCCACCACTGAAGCATCTGCGGCTCACGGCGCGCGAGATCCGCTTTCATCGGAAACTCAGTGCTGGGAAGGTTGATGGTGCTCTTGTAGTCGGGCATGTCAGGGGTAATGGAAAACGCTGATGGCGCGCGTCGCCGCGCCGGGCCGGTATTTCTAACACGCGCTGCCCATCCGGGCGAGCGCAAGACGGCGCTTTATGGTGCGTGTGGTGAGGCTGCCGTCAACACTTCGCGAGCCTGCTGCTCGTCCAGGCGCATCTGTTCCACCAGCGCATCGAGCGAGGGAAACCATTCCTCCGCTCGCAACCGGGCGATGAAGTCGACCTGCAGAAGTGAACCGTAGAGATCCCGAGAGAAGTCGAGCAGGTGAGCCTCGATCAGTGTCTGGTTGCCGCCGACCACCGGCCGGCTTCCGACGTTAACGACAGCCGGATGGTCGATCAATCCGGCGCCTTGCACCCGTACTGCGAACACACCGGTCAAGGGCACATGCAGACGCTTCGGCAAAACGTTCGCCGTCGGAAATCCGAGCTTTCGACCCAGCTTGTCGCCGTGAGTCACTCGTCCGCTCATGGAGTACGGCCGACCGAGCAACGCGCGGGCTCGGTCCAGGTCGCCGCTGGCCAACGCCGCGCGCACGAGCGTGCTACTGATGCGCTCGCCGTGGTCCGTGACGGGCCGAATCTCTTCGACGGTGAACCCCGCCTTCGCACCCATGGTGCGCAACAAGTCGATGGTGCCGCTGCGGTCGCGGCCAAAGTGAAAGTCATGCCCGATCAACACGTGCTTGGCCCCTAACCCGCGTGCGAGCACCTCATCGATGAAGCGCGGCCCATCCATGTCGCGTGTCTCACGGTTGAAACGCAGACAGACGAAGCGCTCTGCGCCGTATCGCTCGAGTGCCTCGAAACGTTCGCGAAACCGCGTCAAGCGTGCGGGCGCATGCTCGGGGTCGAAGTACTCGCGCGGCAACGGTTCGAATGAGATGACCGCGCCCGGCACGCCGTGCTCACGAGCACGTGTCGCCAGCAACCGCAGAATCTCCTGGTGGCCGCGATGCACGCCATCGAAGTTGCCGATCGTGACTACGCAGCCGCGATGGCGGGGACGCAGATTGTGAAGACCGCGAATGAACTGCATCGGTCGACCGGCAAATCCGTTGAAGTGAGAGCGGGCCGATTATAGGGGAGCGATGCGCCCGCGTTGGCTCAATGCAACTTGAGATGCGCGGGCCGCACGCCGAGTAACAGCAGGACGAGCGCATACGCCGCGCCTCCCCCGCCCACCGAAATCGCTAGGCGGTAGACCCTTTCCCAAGTGCCCGCGTGCAACCACTCCGCCAGCGGACCGTGAGTCCAATACAGAAAGGCCACCATCGCCGCCGTCGCGCTGCCGACTTGGCCGAACAGTCGCGCCCATCCCGGACCGTGCTTCAGCACGCCCGCCCGACGCAGTCCCGTATAGAGCAGCGTGGCATTGAGCAGCGCTCCGATTGCGTTGTTGATGGCCAGCAGCGTATGCATGCCCGGGCGGTGCAGCCATCCCAGATAAGCCAGGACGAGCACCGTCACCAGGTTCAACGCCATGTTGACGCCCAGCGCCAGCATCGCGACGCGCACGGGGCCCTTGGTGTCCTGACGCGCGAAGTATCCGGGCGCGAGCACTTTGATATAGCTCCACCCCAGCAGCGCGAATGAGTACGCCATCAGCGCCCACTGCGTCATGTAGACGTCGCTGTCCTTGAATTCATGACCGTCGTGAAACATCACGACGGTGAGCGGGCCGGCCAGCACGAACAATGCGACCGACGCGGGGATCACGACCATCAACACCACCCGCAGTGCCCACTCCATCATCGCCGTGAACCGCTCGGGCGAGGCTTGCGCATGATGCGCAGAGAGCGACGGCAAGATAACCGTGCTCAACGCGATAGCGAACACTCCCAGCGGAAACTCCACCAGACGGTCGGCGCAGTAGAGCCACGCATAACTGCCGGTGGCGAGAAAGGACGCCACGATCGAATTCAGCGTCACGGCGAGCTGCCCCATCGACGAACCGATGATCGCCGGTCCCATGAGTCCCAAGATTCGCCGCACGCCCTCATGCTGCCGCCGCACACGCGGCCAGCTCAACAGCTTCAACCGCTTGAGCGTGGGCATGTGGATCACGAGCTGCAGAATGCCGCCGATGAAAACACCGATCGCGAGCACCACCGCCGGATTGTCGAAATGCGGCGAGATCCAGGCCGCGAACACGATCAGCACGACGTTCAAGAGCACTGACGCAAAGGCGGGAATCGCGAAGCGGTCGTAGCTGTTGAGGACACCGCCTGCGAGCGCGGTTAGTGAGATGAATAAGAGGTACGGGAACGTCCACCGCAACACTTCCACTGTGAGATCAAAGCGTCCCGTATCCGCGCGCAGTCCCATGCCCGGGGCGAAAATCCACACGATGACGGGCGCGATCAACACGCCCAGGATCGAGAGGACCGTTAAGAAAGCGCCGAGCGTGCCGGCCACGCTGCTGACGAGCTCGCGCACCTCCTCATGCGATTTTTGTGCGCGGTATTCCGACGCGACGGGCACGAACGCCTGGGAAAACGCCCCTTCGGCAAACAAGCGGCGCAGGTAATTCGGAATCTGATACGCGACCAGGAAGGCATCGAGCACGCCCGTGCTCGTCGGAAACATGCGTGTGAACACCATGTCCCGCACCAACCCGGTAATGCGCGACAAAAACGTGGTCACTCCAACGACGGCAGTGCTGCGGAAGAAGGCGCGATTCATGCGCGCGAAGTCGCGGCCAGCGACGAAAAGACGGGTAGGTACATGGGGCGCGCATGTTACGGGCGTGTGCCGGCCAAGTGTGAGGCGATTTGTTGCAGAAATGAGGAGCTATGAAGGCCGAAAATGCGGCACTTGGCTTGCCTTGGCGAGATCAGGTCGGCAGAATGCGCCGCTCTTTTTCCGGAGTCCGTACGACCGTGGCGAATATCAAGTCAGCCGAGAAGCGAGCCCGCCAGACCCTCAAGCGGCGCGCCCACAACGTGGCAGCACGTTCCCGGCTGCGCACGGCCATCAAACGCGTGGTTGCGGCCACCGAATCGGGCACCAAGGAAGAGGCCGCCGCCAGCCTGAAGGCTGCCGTACCCGTGATCGACTCCATGGTGAGCAAGGGCATCATTCACCGGAACAAGGCTGCGCGGCATAAGAGCCAGCTGAGCGCGGCGGTGAAGGGGATGGGCTCGGCGGACTGATCGGCCGGGCTGATTAAGATTGTGTGAAAGGCCGGGTTCGTCCCGGCCTTTTTCGTTTGGGGGTGGCTGTGCGAAGCGGGGAGGGCTGGCGTGGGGGCAGCGCCAAGGAAAGCCACCTCAACCCGCCTCCGACTCCTTGATCTCCTTATCCATCTCCTCCAACCGATTCATACACGCCTGCGCCAACTGCTCCGTCCCCTTATGCGCCAGGCCCGAAATCCTGAACACCGGCCCCTTGAACCGCAGCCGCCTGACGATGTCCCGGCACCGTTTTTCCGCCTCATCCTCGCGCAGCAAATCCATCTTATTCAGGACCAACCATCGCTCCTTGGTTGCCAGCTCCGGGCTGAACTTCTTCAGCTCACCCACGATGGCTCGAGCTTCCTTTACGGGATCGACTGAGTCATCCAACGGCGCGATATCGATCACGTGCAGCAGCAACCGCGTGCGCTGCAAATGCTTCAAGAAGCGAATTCCCAGTCCGGCACCCTCGGCGGCGCCTTCGATCAATCCCGGGATATCCGCCATCACGAAACTGCGTTGCATCCCGACAGACACAACACCGAGATTGGGATGGAGCGTCGTGAAGGGATAGTCCGCGACTTTGGGACGTGCGGCGGATACCGAACGAATCAGCGTCGATTTGCCTGCGTTGGGAAACCCCAGCAGACCCACATCGGCCAGCACCTTGAGTTCGAGCCGCAACTGCCGCGCCTCACCCGGCAACCCCGGCATCGCCTTCCGCGGCGCTCGATTCGTGCTGCTCTTGAACCGAGTGTTGCCCCAACCGCCCTTCCCGCCTTTGGCCACCAGCAGACGCTGCCCGACTTCGGTCAGATCACCCAGCTGCTCTTGCGTGTCCTCATCAAAGACGACGGTGCCGACAGGCACTGAAACTTCCAGATCCACTCCCGCCGCGCCCGTGCAGTCATTGCCCGAGCCCGCCACGCCGGAAGGCGCTTTGAACCCGCGCTGATACCGAAAATCCGCGAGCGTGTTGATACCCGCCGCAGCGACCAGATAGACGCTCGCCCCTATTCCACCGTCGCCACCATCCGGCCCGCCGAACGGAATGAATTTCTCGCGACGAAAGCTCGCGGCACCGCGCCCGCCGTGGCCGGCTTGAACCTTGATCGTGGCTTCGTCGACGAATTTCATAGGACGAGAGTACCGGTTACAGAAACGAAAAAGCCCCGGCAGCGAGCCAGGGCTTCATCGCAATCGATGCAGGCTGAGTGGATTACTCGGGCAACACACTCACATAGGTGCGCTGATCGACACCGCGACGGCGGAACTGCACCTTGCCCGCGATCTTCGCGAACAGCGTGTAGTCGGTGCCACAGCCGACGTTATCGCCCGGGTGATACTGCGTACCACGCTGGCGCACGATGATGTTGCCCGGGATGACCTGCTGGCCACCGGACTTCTTGAGCCCGAGTCGTTTGGACTCTGAATCGCGGCCGTTCTTGGTACTGCCGCCAGCCTTTTTATGTGCCATGTCTCAACTCTCCGATACGAGGGCGATCGTCGCGTCAGCCGCCAACGATGCTGTTGATCTTCACTTCGGTGTACTGCTGGCGATGCGTGCCCTGCCGCAGGTAGTGCTTGCGGCGGCGGAATTTGACCACGCTCACCTTGTCGGTCTTGCCGTGACTCTGCACGGTCGCGAGCACCTTACCGCCCGAGATCAACGGCGTGCCGAGCTTGACCTTGTCGCCTTCGCCGACGAGCAAAACCTCGCCGAACTCGACCTGTGCTCCGGCATCGGCCTCGAGCTTTTCGACTCGCAGTACCGAGCCTTCGCTCACGCGATACTGCTTCCCACCGGTGGCACTGACGGCGTACATGACTGTAAAACTCCGGGAGCCAGGGCCAGCCCCGGCGGAAAAGGGCGCAGAGTGTACGGGCCGAGCGGGACAGCGGCAAGAGCAAAGTCTTAGGTTTTCAATGTCCTCCGCGCGACCCTCGGGGATCGGCCGAGCGCGCGGGGACCTCGCCATCAGCTAACATCCCGGTCCCGCTATTGCGCAACTATTCATGACATTAGAAGCCGTCCGACACTTGGCCGCGGAGGACTTGAGGGAAGTCGACCGGGTCATCCGCGAGCACCTGTCCAGTGATGTACTACTGATCAACCAGGTCGCGGAGTACATCATTAACAGTGGCGGGAAGCGGCTGCGCCCATTGCTGGTCGTCGCGGCCGCCCGCGCCTGCGGAGTCAACGGCGGCGATCACCGCGCGGCGGCTGCGATTATCGAGTTCATCCACACTGCCACCCTCCTCCACGACGACGTCGTCGACGGCTCCGAGCTGCGCCGCGGCCGCAATACGGCCAACGCCGTCTGGGGCAACGAAGCCAGCGTGCTTGTGGGCGATTACCTGTACTCGCGCGCGTTTGAAATGATGGTGGGCCTCGGTCACATGCGCATCATGGATGTGCTTGCGACGGCGACGAACAAAATCGCAGAAGGCGAAGTACTGCAATTGATGAACGCAAACGACCCGGACACGACCGAGCAGCGCTACTTCGACGTGATCTACCGCAAAACCGCGAAGCTGTTCGAAGCGGGCACGCAGATCGCCGCGATCCTGAGTGGCGGCACGCCCGCCGTGGAAGAAGCAATGATCACGTACGGCAAACACCTCGGCATCGCCTTTCAGCTCATCGACGACGCACTCGACTACAGCGCCGACCGCGATGCGCTCGGCAAAAACCTCGGCGACGATCTGGCGGAAGGCAAACCCACCCTGCCCATGATCCATGCCATCGCACACAGCACCGGCGCCGATCGCAACCTGCTGCGCCGAGCCATCGAAGAAGGCTCGACCGCCGACCTGCAGCGCATCACCACATTGATTGAATCGACCGGGGGCCTTCATTACACTGCGCGCCTCGCGCGGCGGGAGGCCGACGCTGCCCTCGCAGCCCTCTCCGCAGTTCCCGCGTCTGCCCACAAGCAGTCATTGCGCGATCTCGCCGAATTCGCCGTGAATCGCCACTACTGACGCCTCACGGTCTGCACGAATCATCGGGGTGTAGCTCAGCCTGGTAGAGCACTACGTTCGGGACGTAGGAGTCGCAGGTTCAAATCCTGTCACCCCGACCAATCTTTGCTTGTCCATTCCGGTGGGATAGGTAACGTTTTATACCGGC
>JBEVDW010000595.1:0-7091 GCA_040513115.1 Steroidobacteraceae bacterium
AAAAGCACAGCACGATCTTCAGACGGCCAGTGGAATGTTGAAAACAACCTGGGAGGGTTGCCCAAGTCGGCGAAAAGTACCCCGTTGGTTACTGCGATCAGAATTTCAACGAGAACGGGCTACTTACATGCGATGTTCTTAGCCACCAATTCCAGTTCAACCGCAACAACCTGCGTTTCATGGCAGTTCAGAAACTCGGGTAGGTGCACACTGGAATCAATGGGAACCGCGACGGTACGCCCTTCATCGAGATTGGTAAGTGCGCGAGAATGTAGCTCGGGCCCCGTCGCAGTTAAAAAAAGCCCACGTTATCCATGGGCCACCTCCTTGTGAGTCCTTGCTTCCATCCGCTGAACTTCGCCTGAGATGCGGTTCAGGTCGGTCGCGATCTCAGCCAGGCGCGTGTAGGCGGTATTCAGCGCCTAGGTGGCGATCGCAATCCTTGTCGAAGTCGATGGGAATCGCGAGTGACCGCAACAAGGGCCATGGCCCCGAACAGCTCGCCGCGCTGATCCTCAATGCGCTCGGTGATGGACTTGGTTGCCGCGGCCGCTGTGGCCATGTGCGTTCCGTCAGGCATGGCACACCTCCAGGTCAATCAGGGCCCTGGATGCGCTGTTCGCGGGCAAGGTCGCGAGCTTGCGCCAGTAGACACAGTGCTTCGCAGTAGTCAGCGCGGTGAATCAGATCTTGGACTTCGTCCAGCACATCGCGCAGCCCGAGCGATGAGGGCGTGGGATTTCCGTCAGGCATGGTTGTAACTCTCAGGGCAGGTTGATGAGTCAGAGCCGTGGCCGATGTTGTTACACCGACGGTGGCTCACCTTGCTTCTGAGAAGCCTTGCTAGGCCTTCCGTACAGCTTCCGTACGAGTCGACGAAAACCTTAAAAAGAAGTGGCGGAGAGGGAGGGATTCGAACCCTCGTAGGGACGTAAGCCCTCAACCGATTTCGAGTCGGTGCCGTTATGACCGCTTCGGTACCTCTCCGAGGGGGGCGGATTGTGGGGGAACGGGGGTCAGTGCGTAAAGAGGAGCGACTGCCTTAGCGCACTTCTGCGCACTTCAAGCTGTGGTGCGAAGCCAGCCAGCCGCTACTTCTTCTTTTTCGGCTCGCCCACCTTCTCCGCATACGCGCGCGCGAACTCCTCCGCGAAAATCGGCGGCAGGCCCTGTTCGTTGCGCTGGTTCAGGACCTGGTAGAACTCGATGTACAGGTCCCAGTACTTCATGCGGTTGGTCGCGCCCAGGAGAGGACCGCGCTTGAGACCGCGATCGAAGCGTTCCTGCAGTTCGCCGGGCTCGATGCGGTTCATCATTTCATCGATAGCGGACTGCACGGCACCGCCGAGCGCCTGCTGGTGCAATTTCAGATCGGCGAAGGAGCTGCGGATCGCCTCGACGGGCCCGAGGTAGCGCGAGCTGTGCGCGTCGAGGAGCTTCAGCACGGCCTCATCCACGCTGGCCGAGAACTTCAACGGGTTGTTTTCCGTGGGCTGGATCGTGGTCTGTGACAGCCGCAGGCGGTTCTTGGTGTCGGAGCGGCTCTTGAGCGCTTCCATCAGGCCGAGGACCACTTCGCGGACCATCTGACCGGCAAGCGTCAGCACTGCGTTCTGGGCATCCATCGGCAGGGCCGTGGGATCGATTCCTGCGCCGCGGCAGAACGCGTCGAGACCATCGCCAGCCGTATCGGTTGCGCGGCGCGGCTTTTCGACCGGCGCCACCGGGGTCGGTGCTGCAGGAGTCGGGCTGGAGTCACGAGCCAACGCTGCCGGCGAACCGGGCACGCCCATCGTGCGGCGGTCGTACGGGCGCGTCTGCATCTGCCAGTCGTCGGACTTTTCAGGCGGGAGCGATTTCTTGTCGCGCGCGACGGTGCGCTGAGCTCCGTTGTCTGCCGTTTCCAGAAGCGAGGCGAACCCCTCGCGCATGGTGCCCAGCGCGGACTTGGCCTGTGGTACCTCGACCGACATGGAGTCGGAGAGCTCGAAGCCATGGGAGATGGGCGTCTGGCGTCGGATCGCCGACTCGCTGAGAAGGTCTGTGATATCCAGGTCTTCGCCGAGATCCTCGATCGTCGGTTCGATGACGCGCGGTTTGGGGGCGCGGCGCTTGTTGCCGGTGACGGCGGGCGGCGCGGGCATCTGGCCGCTTGCGTCGGGCGAGAAATCGTTGCGCTCATCGATGCTGACGAGGACCTCGTAGTCGCCGAAACGCAGGCGATCACCGTCACGCAGCGTGTAGGCGCCTTCGACCGAGATGGGTGTGTCCCCGCCATTCACGAACACGCCGTTGGTGCTGGTGTCCTCGAGCACCCATTGCCCGGCGCGAAAGACGACTTTCGCGTGATGGCTGGAGACGTAGCGATCCGGATCCGGGAGAATCCAGTCATTGTTCTGAGCACGGCCGATGCGGCCGCCCGTCACGCCGAATAGGCACGAGCTGCGCCGACCGAGCGCCTTGTATTGATCACTTATGACACGCAGTTTCAGCGCCATTGCAGGTGGGTCTCTCGCGCACGCCCAAACGGGCGTCGCTAATCGGCTGACGCTCCTGAGCTGGGCTATGTAATATGCCACGCAGACTAACAACCCGACCTCCGGCGGATATGGCAGCGAGTCACATTTTCAAAGTCGCTTTTGCTAACCAGGGCAAGGTCTTCGAAATCTATGCCCGTAAGGTGAGCCATGGCTCGCTGTTCGGTTTCATCGAGGTGGAAGAGCTGATTTTTGGCGAGCGGTCGGCGGTGGTCGTAGACCCCAGCGAAGAGAAGATCAAGGCCGAATTCGAGGGCGTCAAACGCACTTTCCTGCCGATGCACTCCGTGCTGCGCATCGACGAGGTTCGCGAGCAGGGCGTGAGCAAGATCTCCACCCTCGAGGGCACCTCGAACGTCGCGCAGTTCCCGCTGATGTACTCCCCTGACAAGAAATAGCTGACCGGGGTGGGTTCCGAGGCGCAGGAAGAGGATAATCCGGCGCCCGACACATCGAGCCTCAGAGCTCACGTAGCCAATGCTCATTCTGCCCGGCGCGCCAGCACTCTCTTCCTTCCGTATCCAGAAACTTCTGAGCACGCTGCAAGCGCGCCACCCGCAGGTCCGGGGGTTGAGCTCCCGCTACCTGCACTTCGTCGAGCATCCGCAGCCGCTGTCCCCTGACGCGCGCAAGGTTCTGGAGGCGTTGCTTCGATACGGGCCTCGCATCGAGAACCCGCCGCTGAGTGGAACGACGCACGCGGTCATCGTCGTGCCGCGTGCCGGAACGATCTCGCCATGGTCCAGCAAGGCGACCGACATCGCCCATGTGTGCGGACTTAGCGGGATCGAACGGATCGAGCGCGGGATCGAGTACACGCTGGCAGGCGAGGGGCTCGACCGCTCCGCACTGCTGGCCGCGGCAGCGTTGCTGCACGATCGCATGACCGAGACGGTCGTCTTCACTGCGGTAGAGGTGGCGCAGCTCTTTCTTCATGAGACGCCAAAGCCGCTACGTCGCGTTCACATGCTCCAAGCAGGTCGGGCCGCACTCGTCGATGCGAATCGCGTGCTGGGCCTCGCGCTGTCTGAGGACGAGATCGACTATCTGCATGAGAGCTTCACGCGGCTGAAGCGCGATCCCACCGACGTCGAGCTGATGATGTTCGCGCAGGCGAACTCCGAACACTGCCGCCACAAGATCTTCAATGCGGATTGGACGATTGATGGTGTGCAGCAGCCGAAGTCGCTGTTCGCGATGATTCGCAACACGCATGCGCGTGCACCGCAGGGAGTGCTCTCGGCCTATCGCGACAATGCGGCTGTGATCGAAGGCGCGCAGGGTCAGCGTTGGTTTGCCGAGGCGAGCGATGGCTGTTATCGCGCGCACGACGAATCCATCGACATCCTGATGAAGGTCGAGACTCACAACCATCCGACGGCGATCTCGCCGTTCCCCGGTGCTGCGACGGGCTCGGGTGGTGAGATTCGCGATGAAGGCGCGACGGGACGTGGTGCCAAGCCGAAAGCGGGGCTCGCGGGGTTTTCGGTTTCGAACTTGCGCATCCCAGGATTCGAACAGCCGTGGGAACGCGATTTCGGTCGCCCGGGCCGTATTGCCAGCGCGCTCGACATCATGATCGAAGGCCCGATCGGCGCCGCCGCGTTCAACAACGAATTCGGTCGGCCCAACATCTTCGGCTACTTCCGCACGTTCGAAATGGAGCTTGCGGCGCACGAGCGAGCGGGGCTGCGTGGTTATCACAAGCCCATCATGATCGCCGGCGGTCTGGGCAACGTGCGCCGGCAACACGTCGAAAAGTCGGACATTCCCGCGGGTGCGAAGATCGTCGTGCTCGGCGGTCCGGCGATGCTCATCGGCTTGGGCGGTGGTGCGGCCTCTTCGGTGGGTAGTGGCGCAAGCACCGAAGAGCTCGACTTCGCCTCCGTGCAACGAGGCAATCCAGAGATCCAACGCCGCGCGCAGGAAGTGATCGACAGTTGCTGGTCACTCGGCGAAGCCAATCCGATTCTGCTGATCCACGACGTCGGCGCGGGCGGTTTGTCGAACGCAATTCCTGAATCCATCGATCACAGCCATCGCGGCGGTCGTGTCGATCTGCGCAAGGTGTTGAGTCTCGAGCCCGGCATGTCGCCGCTCGAGATCTGGTGCAACGAGGCGCAGGAGCGCTATGTGCTGTTGATCGCAGCGGAGCACTTGGGACGCTTTGCGCAGTTCTGCGAGCGCGAGCGCTGTCCGTATGCGGTCGTCGGCGAGATCACTGATGACGGCTGGTTGAAAGTCGAAGATCCGATGTTGCACGAGCCGCCGGTCGATGTGCCGCTGGAAGTGATTCTGGGAAAACCGCCGCGGATGCATCGCACCGTGCAGAGCCTGCCGGCGCTGCGCGATGACTTCGATGCGAGTGCAATCGATCTGCAAGAGGCCGCGTTGCGCGTATTGCGGCTGCCCGCAGTGGCCGACAAGAGCTTCCTCATCACCATCGGCGATCGTTCCGTTGGCGGCATGATCAGCCGCGATCAGATGGTGGGTCCGTGGCAGGTGCCGGTGAGCGATGTGGCTGTCACCGTGGCCGATTACTTTTCGACGGCGGGTGAAGCCATGTCGATGGGCGAGCGCACGCCGCTCGCATTGCTCGATGCACCGGCGTCCGGTCGCATGGCGGTGGCCGAGGCGATCACGAACATTGCCGCTGCGGACATCGCGAAGCTCAGTGACGTGCGCCTGTCGGCCAACTGGATGGCGGCTTGCGGTGAGCCGGGTGAAGACGCGGATCTGTATGCGACGGTGAAAGCCGTCGGCGAGGAGTTCTGTCCGGCGTTGGGCATTGCCATTCCGGTCGGCAAGGATTCGCTCTCGATGAAGACCCAATGGAACAACGTGGGGAGCGTAGACGGTCGCACACGCAAGATGGTCGCGCCGCTTTCCTTGATCATCTCGGCGTTTGCTCCGGTGCAGGACGTGCGCCGTACGCTCACGCCACAACTGCGCACGGATCAAGGCGACACGATGTTGTTGCTGGTCGATCTGGGCGCAGGTCGCAATCGCCTCGGCGGTTCGGCGTTGGCGCAGGTCCACGGCCGCTTGGGCTCCGATGCGCCGGATTGCGAAGATGCTGAATCGCTGAAGCGATTCTTTGCCGCCATTAAGGAGTTGCGCTCGCAAGACCTGGTGCTGGCGTATCACGATCGCTCAGACGGTGGGTTGTTCGCCACGCTCGCGGAGATGGCGTTTGCAGGTCACTGCGGAGCGGACATCGCGCTCGACACGAAGAGCTCGAGCGCTGCTGCGCTCTTCAGCGAAGAGATCGGTGCCGTGTTACAGATTCGAGCGCTCGACAAGGAAGCGGTGGATGCGGTGCTCGCTAAACAGCGGCTCGCCGGGCTGTGCTCCAAGCTCGGCTCTGTGACGAAGGAAGACCGGATCCGCATTCGCATCAACGGCGCGGATGCGATCGATGCACCACGAACGCAGTTGCATCGGGCATGGTCTGACACGAGCTTCCGCATGCAGCAGCTGCGAGACAATCCTGACTGCGCGCGCGAACAGTTCGAGAGCGCGATCGAATGTAACGACCCTGGGCTGTCAGTGAAGCTGACCTTCGATCCGGCGGAGGACGTTGCGGCTCCGTTCATCGGGCGTGGCGCGCGACCGACCGTGGCGATTGTGCGTGAGCAAGGCGTCAACAGTCATTCCGAGATGGCTGCCGCCTGGCATCGATCCGGCTTCGATGCATTCGATGTGCACATGACGGATCTGATCGCAGGCCGCTTCGACCTGAAGCAGTTCACCGCGCTCGTCGCCTGCGGTGGATTCTCATACGGCGACGTGCTGGGCGCGGGCGAGGGGTGGGCCAAATCAATCCTGTTCAATGCCCGCTTGCGAGACACGTTTGCCGCTTTCTTCGAACGCCGTGACACGTTGGTGCTCGGCATCTGCAATGGTTGCCAGATGATGTCGGCGTTGCACGAGATCATTCCTGGCACGACGCACTGGCCGCGATTCGTGCGCAATCGCTCGGAGCAGTTCGAAGCGCGCTTCAGCCTCGTCGAGATTGCCGACTCACCAGCGATCTTCTTCCGTGGAATGCAAGGCACGCGCATGCCGATTGCCGTTGCGCATGGTGAAGGCCGTGCGGAATTCACCAGCGATTCGCAACTGCAAGGCTTGGAAGCAGAGCGCTTGATCTCCCTGCGCTTCGTGGACAACCACGGCAAGGTCACCGAGCGTTATCCCGCGAATCCCAACGGTTCACCGCGCGGCATTGGTGGAATCACGACGCCCGATGGACGTGTGTTGTTGCTGATGCCGCATCCGGAGCGTTCGTACCGAACCGTGCAGAACTCATGGCACCCGCAAGAGTGGCGCGAGGATGCAGGCTGGATGCGTTTGTTCCGCAACGCGCGAGTGTGGGTGGGATGAGCTCGCCCAGTCCGATCGATCAGCCTTCGCCTCTTAGCAGTCGCGTGGTTTCGAGGTCTTTGTAAGCGGCACCGAAGCGCTCGATGTAGCGCAGGTTCACCGCATCGGGCTGGTAGTCATCACCGGCCAGCGTCGATATCCACGCGACCAGGCCATACGCAGGTGCGTTCC
>JBEVDW010000596.1:0-20082 GCA_040513115.1 Steroidobacteraceae bacterium
AGCGTTGGGCGGATGCCCTAACTCGATTCCCAATGAAAATGGGTTTCAAACTATGTCGGTTTCAAAGCTAGCCATTGCCGAGACTGCCGTTGCGACGACGGTGCCAGGGCCGCGGGTTCGCGGGCTTGCAATCATGAAACTCCGGTGTCCGTGAAAGGCTGGTCAGCTCAGGGTGTGAGAATACGTCAGGTGTTTGCTCAGCCACACTCAGGACACTCACCTGATTTCCGTGATTCAACGAGCCTCCCACTGAGAAAAAGCTGCGCCGCTCGCGCGACGCAGCCAGTGTCAACACACTCAGGCGATCAGGTGCCCGACCACATCAACCAGCGGGTCTGGTTGGGAGCGTTGGAATCTCCCATTGTAGTGCCGGTGCCCCAGATGCGATCGTTGCGCGTGTCGTTCGAGCTGTTCGACGCGTACATCGCAGTGACAAAGATCGTACTGCCATTCGGTGCCACCACGCCGTTGGTGCTGGGCTGGATTTCCCAGGCCGCGCGGAACCACGCGTCGATGACCGTCCAGCCCGACAACGCCAACTGTGTGACGCGCGAGCCCTCGGTCGTGTTGTCGAACGTCACTGCGCCGTAGCCCATCATTGTGTGCAGGCCATCGAAGGCGCCGCGCCAGCGATCGAACGCATTGCCGACGCCGCTGACGAAGTGGCTGCTCTGATGTGGACCGCATGCGGCAATGATCATCCACTCGAGATCGTTCTGACCCCAATGATCGTTGGGGCTGCCCGGTGAGGCGCCGACTTCGGAGAAGTGCATGAACGTATCGTTCGGCACGTTCAAAACCCAGCCGTCCGAGTTGGCGTGTCCCGTATAAAACACGAAGTCCGCTGCGTCGACCCAAGCGTCGTCGTTGACGTTCCAGTCGGATTCGAAGGCGGCCCATTCGCCCCAATTAAAGTTGACCCACCACCCGGCGGCGCCGAGATTGTTGACGAAGCCAGCCGCGTTCAGCGGGCTGCCGCCCAGACCTTGGCTCGGCCCGATCCACGACGTGCCTGCTTCGAATGGATTGACGGCATGGGCCGGTGAGATCAGGAAATCGAGCAGCGAGCGGTTCGCACCGAACTTCTCATCGCCGTCATCCGAGAACGGCGGTGGCTTCTGCCCATCTTCTCGCGGCGGCAATTCTCGCGCGCGCCAGATCGGGCCGTAGCTCGTCGCTGCGACAATCCCCACCCGCAGCGGTACCCGATTGCCATCGACGTCAGCCTCACCACGCATCACCCACACCGGCGTCAACAGCGCTTGCTGCTCGAAAGAAGGCGCCGAGTAGTACGCCAGCGAGCTCGATAGCTGGGTGACCTTCATCCCGCCCAGCGACTTGAGGTATTGCGCTTCGGCTTCCTTCTGCGGAATCACCTCGGCCGTTGCGGCGACGCCCGTGATCGGACGCCAAACGCCCGTATAACCGATCACTCGCCCGCCCTCGCCGAGCGCCACCTTGAAGTCACCGCCGCCGCCTACGATTGGCAGCTGCTCCTGCATGCCAGTCTCGCGTAGGACATTCAGCTTGACCGAATAATTGACCTGCACGTCCAGCGAGGTCTTGTCGAGGGGGTTGCCGCTATCCGGCGAAACAGCTGTTTCGGCGAAGCCCTCAAACTGCGCGACGAGATACTTGTCGCCCGCGGGGAGCAGCTGTGCCGACTTCAGGAACTCATCCGCGATCTGCCGCGCCTTCTCAGGATCCGGCAGACTCGGCTTCAGAGCGACGTTCCACAGCTGATCCGAATCGCGCAGGAACATCCCGCCGCTCGCTTTCTCGATCTCGAGCTGCGTCCGACCGATGTTCTGAATGAGTGCAGTGTTCGTCTCGCGCGTCTCCAGATTCGCAGGCGTTCTGCCGCCGTAAATGCTGTAGAGCACTGCGGCCCCGCGGGCTTCACTGATTTCGGCCGTGCCGAGTTCGTAAACGGGCAACTGCTCAGCCATTGCTAGCGGTGCAGCCAGGGTGAGCAGCACAGCGCTGCCAACCCGAGCTTTTGATCGTACCGATCGAATCATCATGTGCGTCGCTCCTTGGTGAATGACGGAGACGAAACTAGGGGTGCGGCACACGAAGCAACAATCGGCCAGCAGTTCATAGACCATTGGTACGGTGCCAGGTAGTCGGTGCCGGGTCGGGAAACCGGGATGTCTCGACAGGTGCAGCGCTTGTGTACTCAAGCATTTCGAAATCGGTTGAGCGGCTCGGCATTTCTCGCTTTTCCGGCCCGGCACCGTGGTCCGGCAAATGTCTCGTATCGCGATATCGCCACTGATAAAGCCAGGCCAGCTTCAGTGCGTTGTGCGCACTGTGGCAGTGAGGGAGGATGAAGGTGAGCAGCAACGACGAGGGTGCCGGGCCGGCGGATCGGGGGTCGATCGTGTCTCGCCCGTGCTGTTAGATTGGGTCACCGCGAACGCGAATCCGGAAAGCAGATTGCCTTGAACGAGGCAAAGCCATCAGTCGGCCGAGAAGCTGCACCTTCCAGAGAGGCGAGCCGTTTCCTCGCACTTGACGGCCTGCGTGGCGTTGCGGCGTTCGCTGTCATTATTGATCACGTGTCTTCAACGACGCTGAGCGCCTGGTTTCCGGCCGATATCTGGCGGTGGACTTCTTCTTTGTGCTCAGCGGTTTCGTGCTAGCGCACGCCCACGGCCAAAGCTCACGCAGGGGACTCTATCGACCTTGAGCTTCATGCGGATCCGGATAATTCGCCTCTACCCCTTTTAGCTGCTTGGTCTGGCGCTCGGTCTTTTGCTTCCAGTCCTTGCGGCATTGCGCGGTTGGGAAGACGCGAGCCCGCTGCCGGAGATTGCGACGGTAGCGGCCTTCAGCCTGCTCTTCCTCCCGGCGCCCGAGTTCTCGTGGACCAGAGGCTTTCTCTATCCGTTCAATGGGCCATCCTGGTCGCTGTTCTTCGAACTAGTCGCCAACCTCATCTACGGCTTCATCGCCCGCTACCTGACTTGGCTGGTGCTAGGCGTGGGGCTTGCAGTCACGGCCCTGCTGGTAGCGGTTACCGTCCTGCGCCATGACGGCGGTGGCCCTGGCTGGCTCTGGTCGCAATTCGACGCGGGTCTTTCCCGTGTCATCTACTGCTTCTTTGCCGGCGTTGCTGTTTACAAGCTTCGTGACGTTGTGAAGCTTCCGGCTCTTCCGGCTTGGGCCAGTGTTGTTGCTCTTCTTGCCATCTTCGCTGTTCCCGCTCCGGGTCTTCTGCGGCAGGCCTTCGATGCCTTTTGATGCCTCCTTTGGTGGCCTTCGCGTCCGGCGCCAAAGTCAGCGGTGTGGTGGCCCGGCTCTGCGGCACGCTCGGGCTTCTCTCATATGGCGTCTGTGCGTTGCATGTGCCGATCATGCAACTCGTTGGCCTTGGCCTGCAGATCGCCGGCGTCTCGATGACCTACGGTTTCATCAATGTCGCAACTTGTGGCTATGGTGGCTGCGACAATCGCAGCCGTGGCAACGCGGTTCTACGATGCGCCCTTCCGCAAGCTGCTCGGTGCCGGTGCCGGGGATCGGGGTCATTCCAAAAAAGAATAGACACAGTTCGGGCGCGATAGACCGCTGACATTAGAGTTCACTCACGGCACAGGAGCTCAGCGATCAACGTGCGTGAGTCATTCCGGCGCTACAGGTAACTGGATCTCTGGCGGAAGCAGATCAAACAGATTGCGCATGGGTTCGGTGCCATCCCAGTGAGCAGAGATGGCATCCATTTTCGCGAACAGGTCTTCAGTCGGTCCCGGATACATGAATTGTATGAGGACAGGGTCGGCTACATTGACGGGCTCCATATAGATCTCGAACGTGCTGCCATCTGGAGTCAAGAACTCCTGCACGATGCGCAGTTCCAGACCGGCGCGTTTGGCGCGTTCGATGTCTGCTTTGAAGTCGGAAGAGTAGTAGGCCACGTGGTGCAAGCCGCCTTGCGGCGTCCTTTGTAGAAACTCCCTGTAAATCGAAGGCGCATCATCAACCTGCTCGAGGATTTCGTATTGCGCGTTACCGGCGTTGATGAAAGCGACGTTGGTTATCATGTCATGACGTTCCCCGCGATAACGTCCCATCGACAGCAGACGTCTCAGCATGAATGCCGGCCCCATACCACTGATCAGCAAACGCTGAACTGCCGCTTGCAGATCGGGTACGACGAATGCCGTATGGGCGGCTCGTCCAAAGAAGCGACTCATGTTCAACCCCTATTGAAGACTTGGTTACCTAATGCCTTGCAGATCCTCAAATCCCAAGCTCACTTCAGCGTGCAGGGCTCCCACCTCGTAGGCATTGCGAGTTCTGTCACCACGCCGAAGTCAGCTTACTCAGCCAGCCGCGCGCGAAATATTCACCGGTATCGCCGTCATCCGCACCATCTTGTTTTCCACTTCCGTGTAGCAATCCGTCGCTACCAACAGGTTGGTGCACCCGCCACTGCCGAGGACATCTGTGCCGCGCGCGGGATACGCGCCCCAGGCGTGCGTCATCGACACGACCCCGGGCTGGATCGTGGTGTCCGCTTCCGCGTGTCCCGTCACTTCGCCGTGTTCGGAACGCAGCGTCACGGCATCGCCTTCGGCAATGCCCAGCGCCCGCATGTCCTCTGGATGCATGAAGGCGGGATTCTGCGGAATGCGTTTCTTTGGCGCCGAGAGATTCTGGCAGGCGCTGTTCATGAACTCGCGCATGCGGCGCACGATCAGACGGTGCGTATACGTTCGTCCTGCCTGCTCCGTCAGTGCGCCGAACGGCTCGGCGGCCACCTTCGTGAGGTCCGCCACGATGTCGTCGGGCGCCACCTGAAAGCGCGCATTCGTCTCGGGACGCGGCGGCTCCACGAGTTGCCGCAGCGGGAACACCTTGCCATGCGGGTATTTCTTGACCTCGTCGAGACTCACGTTGCAGCCGCGCGCATAGACTTCGAGCATTTCCTCGGTGCTGGGTGCCTGCTCCATATTCAGCGCAACACCGTCGAAGACCAGCTGCACCTTGAGCCGTTTTGCCAGCGCCCAAAACACGTACCAGTCTTCCACCAGCTGCGAACCGGGCGGCGTTCTCAGAATCGGCGGCGAGTACTGCTGCAATGGCACCAGCGAGACATTGGGTTCGTAAGAGCGGTTGCAGTTGCCGATATTGGCGATTTCGTACTGCATCTTCGGCGCCAGGATGTACGTCGACAACGAGGCCGTGGTGCTCATGAACGGATCGATCGTGACCAGCAGATCGAGCGCTCGCAGCGCCTTCACCGTCTTCTTCTGATCCGGCCAAGAGCTGGCGGGATTGCCGCCGTCATTGATCAGCGCGCGAACACGGTTCTGCCCCGGCATGAGGATCTCGTCCGCGAGTCTGGCAGTCATCCTCTGCCCGTTGATCAGCGGGTTGCCGCCAGGGCTGATGTCGTTGGTCTCCCACTGTCGCTTCGGCGCGATCACTTCGGCCCGGCGCACACGCGGGCGCTGGAACGCACCGGGATTCGGTATCGGCTCGCCCGCGCGCAGATAGCGCCCGCAGATCACGTTGAGGCACTCGTACAGGTGGTCGCTGAGATTTGACCGCGGCGCCATGCATGCGCCGGTACTGGTCGTGGCGAATCCGCGCTTCGAGGTGCGCGCGAACAACTCGGCTGCGGCACGCAGTTGACCCGGGGCGATACCAGCGCGGCGCTGTACGTAATCCGGCGTGAACGGCTCGACAGCCGCGCGTAGCGCATCGAGCTGGCTGACATGACGCGCGCAGAACTCCTTGTCATGCCAGCCTTCGCTCAGGATGAGGCGCAATAGCCCGGCGGCCACGGTGGGGTCTTCCCCGGGGCGCAGCTGCAGGTGCACGTCCGCATGCTTGGCGATATCGGAATGACGTGGATCGATGATGATCAGTTTCAGTCCGCGCTCCCGGGCCGCCTTCAGCTTCTTGACCGGGTTGAACATCTCGAAGCCGGCAATGCCGATGGACACCAGCGGATTGCCGCCGATGATCATGATCACGTCGGAGTTGTAGAAATGATCCTTGCCCGCGTCCCACATGCCGAGACGGTCCGATGTCACCCACTTCGCGGACTGGTCGATCGTGCTGTTGGAGAACATCGACTTCGACCCGATCGCCTTCAGCCAGTCGACATGCATCTGGAAAGCCAGCGCCTGCAGAAAGCTGCCACCACCGCGATACACGGCCACCGACCCCGGACCGCTTTCGTCGATGATGACGCGCATCTTTGCGGCGATCTCGTCGAGCGCCTGTTCGGCATCGATCTCCTCGAAGGTACCGTCACCTCGATTCTTCAGCGATCGCAAAAGCCGCGTCTTGCCGTGATAGGACTCCTCGATCTGCAGTCCCTTGATGCAGACGAACCCCTGACTCGTCGCATGTTCCGGGTCGCCGCGAACCTTCAGGACACGGTCGTTCTCATCAATGGTCATCAAGATGCCGCACATGCCGGAACAGATCCGGCAGAACGACACCGCTTCACGGGCAGTGGTGGGCAAGTCGACTTTCGCATTCACAACCAATCCTCCACGTACCGCAATCGTTGTCGCACTGACTAACTGCTGAGTCGAAATGCACTCGCCCATGATCACACAGATTACGGGCAATCCGCAGGTCGCGGATGCTTACCATCGAACCCCCGGCCCGTTACCGTCAATGCCCGCCCAGACGAATTAGGCGCTTGCCTTTGTTCTCACCGCTATACAGGTCGGCAATGGAGCCCGGCGCTCGCTCGAGGCCGTCGAGAATGTCCTCGCGATAGTGAAGCCGGCCTTCGCGGACCCAGGGGGCGAGTTTCGCCACGGCTTCTTCGTAGCGATGTTCGTAGTCCCAGATCAAGAAGCCCTGCATTTTTGCCGCCTTGTTGAGCAAGTGTCGCTCGATGCGTGGGCCGCTGGGCCACGGATCCCAGGTGGCAACGGAAATCGTGCCGACAATGATGATGCGCGCCCCCTTGTTGATGTGCTGCACGACCGTATCGGTAATCGGCCCGCTCACGGTGTCGTAGTAGATGTCGACGCCATTCTTGCAGGCTGCGGCAACCTCAGCGGCAAAGTTGGGTGACTGATAATCGATGGCGGCGTCGTAGCCGAACTCTTCGATGCAGGATTTGATCTTGGCGGCGCCGCCGTCGATACCCACCGTCCGACAGCCGGCAATCTTGGCGATCTGGCCGACTGCAGAACCGACCGCACCCGCGGCAGCGGATACCACGACGGTATCGCCGGGCCTCGGTTGGCCGATCTCCGTCAGCGCGAAATACGCGGTGACGCCGTTGATGCCGAGCACGCCCAGCGACAGAGACAGCGACAGATCCGATTCCTTGAACTTGCGCCGTACGGGTTTGCCGTCGGTCACGGAATATTCCTGCCAACCCAGCATCCCCATGACCCGGTCTCCCACTGCATAGCCAGGGTGTTTGGAGGCGATGACATCGCCGGCTGCGAAGGACCGCATCACATCGCCGATGCCGACCGGATCCGAATAGTTGGCTGCCACGTTGACCCAGCCGCGCATAGCCGGATCGACCGAAAGAAACTCGTTCTTCACCAGAAACTCGCCCGCCTTGAGCTCGGGAATGTCCGCCGAGATGATCTCGAAATGCTCGGCCTGCGGGATCCCGTGAGGGCGTGATTTGAGAATGATCTGGCGGTTCCGGGTGGGGGTCATGGGACTCTCCTGTTCAAGTTCGGCGGCGATATTGTTTCACGCGCCACGCCAATCCGTCTCGTTGGCGTGCTGCGCCGCGGGCTAGGGCTTGCGCATGAGCGGGTGGGGCGGGCGGCAAAGCTGTTAGATGGCACACGATTCCGACTAAACCACCCTATTCCGAGCTACCACTTTCGGAACCAAACAACACTCGTCTTGGGCGTGCGCGTCTGTGTCTTGAAGTCGACGTAGATCAGTCCGCAGCGATCGCCGTAGCCGTAGATCCACGAAGTTGTCTTCACGGGCACACCGTCGGCGCTTGCGCGCTGGAGCTGCGTGAGGCAGCTGCGCAGGAACATGATGCGGTCGGTATCGTAGATGTTGCCGTCATCGGCGATCACGTTTGTCATCTATCCACGTGATGTCGCAATGCAGTGGCCGGTTCTCTAACTGCGTATTCATCGCCGACTCGGAAGCACTCATTCTGCCCCCACGCCAAGTTCAGCCCTGTATCTGGGTTAGGCGAGAAGTTGGATGAGCGAGCATTCAAATCAATGAGAGCCGGAAGCTTCATCGTCAGGCCGAAAGGCACTCGGCATTTCGCAAGCGCAGATGAAGAGACGATCGTTCGGGTACATGAGCAAACGCTGAAGCACGGCTGCTTTGTCTACCGCGCTCAACAAGAGGGGAATCACAATGATCACGTTGAAGAACGCACTGATTCTTGCTGTTAGCCTCATCGTGCTCGCCGGCACGGCGTCAGCGGCAGATACTGCAACCGACACCGCAGCCATTCGCGCCGTCAATCCAGCTTGGGCCAAGGCCTACAATGCGGGTGATGCCGCTGCGGTAGCAGCACTGTATGCGGAAGACGCAGTTGTCTATCCTCCGGGAGCGCCGGCTGCTCGCGGGCACACTGCGATTCGCGAGCATTTCGTGAAGGACATCAAAGCCACGAAAGCGGCTGGAGGCGTTATCAACCTCAGCACGGGCGATGTCGCGGTCTCAGGCGATCTTGCTTGGGAGTCGGGCACCTTCAAGGTCACGGACAAGTCGGGTGCCACAGTCGACACCGGCAAGTATGTGTCGGTGTTTCAGAAGAGGAACGGGAAGTGGCTGTTGTTCCGCGACATCTGGAATTCGGATGCTCCCTCTGCAACTCCGGCACCTGCCGCTAGCGCGAAGGCACCCACCTCGTAATACGAACCAATCGCCGGTGCCATGACCGTCGGCGCGAGGAAGGGCCCTGTGCGGATCCTTCCGATATTCACGCGAACATCGGTGCGGGGTCGGGCGATCGGGATATTCCCACCAGAGTGGTAACGATGTCAGGTTTGCTTGCTGTTTACACGGAGCTCTCTGATGGCCTCCGATCGTTCGGGCCCCAGTAGGTGGTGTAGCGGATGATCGACCCCGCTGTGTCGAATTGAGCAACGCTGATGTTGTTCAGGACATCAGTGCCGACATGGGCGCGCAGGGCCATCGCCGCTGCGTTGCCGCCGCTACCTGTTACCACAAGCAGTTCGAGCCGCGTCTTCGGGACTACGAATTGGTAGAAGGCACGAATATCTTTCCGACCACAGATGTTGTGGCGTATCCCGCCATACGGATCCTCGATGACCGCATCTTCCGCGAACAGCGCGACGAGGCGTTCGACGTCTCCTCTGTTGACGGCTTCGACATAGATCCGCAGCGCTTCGCGATAGCCTTCGACTCGTTGCTCGATGCCGGCCCATTCCGGCGTGTCGATTGTCCGGCCATTCACTCGCACCGCGCTCGAGCGGACCCCTTTCTCATTTTCGTCATGCGCCATATGCGACTCCCGCCAGGAAACATCGGCGCAACAAACATCCGTTGGTCCGATGTAATGACTCTGCGCTGAGAGAGTGCGCCAAGCTAACATTGCTGCCAATGCCCCTGATCCCCTCAAGCGGATCGGCGGTGCTCAGTTCACCGAAGCGAACGTTGACGTGAGTGACTCCCGCGTGGGCGAGTCGGCTGAGCTTTGCTCTCGCTCTACTCACGCAGGCTGTATCGATTCTTCCGTGTGCCACCCAACCGCATCTACGACGGAAATGGAGCGCGGCACCGCAGCGCAAGTGCATCGACGCTCGAACGGTTCGCCGTTGCCCTGATCAGATGACTCTGTGCCCTCTGACGGTTGCGGGCCTGGAAACCAAAATGTCTCGATAGATGCAGCGCTGCTATATCAAGCATTTCCGGGGAGCTGCCGGCACGCTAAACCGGGAGCATCGCTACGCATTTCGCAGCCTGAGCCCGATGTCAGGTCTGTCGTAGCGCCAGCATGAGACAAACCCTGATCGGCCCTTCAGATCCGCGCCATGGCGCCGATGAGTGGTCACACGAACGGCGTGCTGCTGCCGAGCACTGCAGGCGGCCATGCGCCGGCCGTGGATCTGGATCTCGCGGGCAACAACCTGTCGCGTTCACCCCGGCTGACGGCGAACCTGACAGCGGCGTTCGACTATCCGTTGCTCGGCGGCGCATTGTTCGGTGCCGCGAACTACTACCACAGCGGCCGCATGTATTTCGAGCCGTCAAACGTGTACTCGCAGGAGTCCTTCGATCTCGTCAATGCCAGCATCGGCTATCGTTCGCGTGCGCGCTGGAGCGTTACCGGATGGGTGAAGAACCTCACCGATGAAGCTCACTTTCTCACCATCATTCCAACACCGGTCGCCGCCTTCGGTCAGTATGCGGAGCCGCGCACCTATGGCCTGAGCGTCGGTTACTCGTTCGCGCAGTGAGGCCTGAAGAGGCCACCACATCGGTGCCGCACGTGATCGGCGTGATCGGTGCCGGGTGAGCCCGGATATCTCGCGGCACCATGGCGCCAGCCCACCGGTACTGATCATCTGCATCTATCATGCGCAGATCAGCACCAACGAACGGAAGAGCTCAATGGCCGACCTGGCGCAGCAAATCACTACTGCGTTTGAGCAAGAACAGCGGGCGAATCGCACTGCGACCACGCGCGATGAGTTGCCGCTGTCGTTCGAATCGATGACTCCGCAGTGGCTCACTCAGGTGTTGTGTGCGAACCAGCCGAAGGTAAACGTTACTTCCTTCGAGCTGGGTCCCGTGGATTCCGGTTCGACCAACAGACGTGCGGTCAAGCTCCACTATCAACCTGAGAACCTGCGCGGCGACCTGCCTGTGAAGGTGTTCTGCAAGGCGACGCACGCGCTGGCAAATAGATTGCTGACCGGGCTGTTCGGCGCAACGCATGCCGAAGTCACGTTCTACAACCAGATACGTCCACACCTGGCGATCAAGTCGCCACACAGCTATTTCGCTGCCTACGATTCCCACTCATACAATTCGATGATCATGCTGGAGGACATCGCCGCTCAGGTGGAGTCCTTCTGTTCTCACAGGACACTGATCAACCGGACGCGCGCAGAGAGTCAGATGGCGTTGCTGGCGAATGTGCACGCTCCGTTCTACCAAAGCGAGGCACTGACGACGCGATTCGCCTCGTTGCATTCATGGCCGGCGTATTTTGCCAACGCGTCGCGATTCAACCTGCAGGCTGCTGCCAAGCGAGGTTTCCTCGCTGCGCATGACGTCATTCCTGCCCGGCTATATCGCCGCGAAGAAGAGATCTGGCCCGCGACGCTTGCCTGCGTCGAACAACATCATCGCCTGCCCAGTACCATCACCCACAACGACGTTCACCTCGCAAACTGGTATGTCTTGCCCAACGACGTGATGGGCCTGAGTGATTGGGGCTGCTGCAGCCGTGGCCACTGGTCCCGTGACCTCGCATATACCATCGCCACCGCGCTCAGCGTTGAGGATCGCAGACTCTGGGAAAAGGACCTGATACGGTATTACCTGGAAAGCATGGCAACGCTCGGCATATCCGATACGAGCTTCGATCAGGCTTGGGATCTGTATCGACAGCAACTGCTCTCAGCGCTGACCTGGTGGACCGTTCCGTATTCGCCCGAACAGGACATGCCGGAAGGCATGCAGCCGCGCGACACGGTCAAGGAATTCATTCATCGGATTACCACGGCCATTGACGACCTGGACACGCTCGAGCTGTGGTGAAAACAGGATCGGTGCCGCCCACCGACCTCACGGAGCTGGCCCTGATGAACCACGACATGAAGAGGATAGGCGTTGTGCGAGGCAGACCCAGCGCTGAGATTCAGCGTCTGTTCCGCGAGCTCGCCACGCGCTGGCGCCAAACAGCGCGAATCGTCGGTGTCATCGAGGAGTCCGGTGGGCCTGACGGTGCCGCATGTAATGCGGGACAGCTGATCAGCTTGGCAGACGGCGCAAGCTTCTCAATATTCCAAGATCTCGGGCGTGGCTCAACCGCGTGTAACGTTCATCCTGATGGCGCGCTATCTGCTGGCGAAGCCGTCCGACGCAACATTGAAGCGGGCTGCGATCTGGTCGTGCTCAGCAAGTTCGGCAAGCTTGAGGCCGAACAGCGAGGCGGATTGATGCCCGCGTTCATCGCTGCAGCAGAAAGCAATGTGCCGATTCTGACCTCCGTGTCCGCAAAGTTCGATGTCGCGTGGCGGCAATTTGCCGAAGACGCCTATTGCAGCCTATCGGCAGACTACGACGTGATAGAGGAATGGTGCCGAACCGTCTGCGACCGCGGGTGAGTGCCGCTTAGAACAAGACCGAAGCAGCTTTCCGAGCAAGAAGAGGTCCAGCTCGAGTCGAGCCACGGCGCTGCACCGGTGTCATTCGACGATATCGCGGAGGGTACGCAGTACGTCGAGATAGAAGTAGGAGCGCGCAGTGACGCCCAACTCGAGGTAATCAATGTTGAGTGGATCGGCCACTGTGAACATCTTCTCGCTCGCCATGCTGGTGCAGATCACGGCTTGAATTTGGCGGAGCACCGCGAAGTACTTCAGATCTCCTTCCACGGGTCGCACCCCTCCGGCGTCCACATAAGTACTGAGAAACTCTTCCCAGCGCTCGGCCGGCACCACTACATCACGAACGGTCGCCAGATCTTTTGTCGGGCTGCACAACGCGACCAATTCCCAATCGAGCAGGGCGGTCGGCGTGTCTGCCTCGAAGAGCCAGTTGTGAAATCCGAGATCGCCGTGAGTCAACACCGCGGGTGCGGTGCTGGTCGGCTTGTGGCGCTCCAGCCAGTCGAAGAGCAGCCATATGACGGGTGACGGCTTGATCCAGGACCCTCCGAGATACTCGCGCATGCGGCGCAGGAGCAAGTCGACCGAATCGGCGACCGTCACGTCACTCGCAGGCACGAAGCGTGACGGTAGCCCTGACCAATGCTCCTGCCAGGGAACTGAATGCAGACATGCAAGAGCTCGGGCGTAGTTAGCCAACAGCGCGTTGCTGAGCTGATTGTCTGCGCGCAATTGGTTGCCGATCAACGAGCCTCGTACCCACTCCATGACGCGAAACGGCGCGCCGAGCAATGTCGCATCCGATTCGAACCACAGGGGCTTTGGCACCGGCACGCCGTACCGGCGCAACAAGTCGACGAACAGGACTTCCTCTTCCAACGACGCGACGAACGGCCAGTTGATCCCATGAGGACGAGAGATTCGCATCACGAACGAGGAAGGCGCCGCGCCTGCGTCACTGACCGACACACAGAGCGTTTCGTTGGAAAAGCCTCCCGCCAATCGCCGCGCTGAAGTAATTGCAAGATTGTCGCTCGCACCCAGATGCGAAGCGAAATAGGCCGTCAACGGCTCCAGTCGATCCATGATCTGCTCCGTGACCGTTGCGGAGGGCGCCAGCAGAACGTCCCGGCGTTTGTTGTTGATCTCGACGTTGGCAACATCGACAAGAAAGCGTTGGATATCATCCTGGAGCTCAGGATGGGCAACGGTCTCCCTCGCTTTCAGCAGTGAAGAAACTGCGTCGGTGACTTGAGTCCACAGGCCTTCGAGCTCTCGATCTGCCAAGCCGACTGGCATGGCTTCCTTCGGTCGAGAAGGCCACGCATCGGGTGGCGGTGCCACATGCGAGGCCGCCAACAGTTGCTTGCCGCGCGTAATGAGTGCGGCCAACCGATGGAGCTCATCTGGGGTGCCGGGCTCCTTCGCATCCATGAGCAGCAGCTCATCCAGCGCCAGCCGGATGGCATTGATGGCGCGTTGTGCATTCGTATCAGTCGTGAACGGCACGACCTTCTGGCACAACGCCCGATCGATTGCTCGCAGGAGCTGTTGACGTGTTGGATCCATGACGATGCCGCCGCTAGTTTGGGGCTAACACGGGGAACGTACCTCCACCCCGCAGGGAGAATACTGCAGTACACAGCGCCGACCGGTGCCGTCAACGCTGAGCAGACTCTCCTCCATCGCAGATCAGGGACAGTCCCGTGATGAAACTGGCCCGCTCCGACGTAAGCCACACCACCGCCTCTGCTTGGTCCTCGGGCAATCCGAGGCGGCGCAGCGGCAAGCCCGCCGCCACCTTGTCCAAATCCAGCCCCAGCTTCTCGTAGGAGACTCGTGTGAGCTCCGTGAGAGTCTTGCCAGGCAGAAGCGCATTGACTCGAATATTGTCCGGGCCAAAGTCGACGGCGGCAGCTTTGGTGAGGCCGATAACCGCGTGCTTCGTCGCGACATACGCCGCTACATTGGGCAACGCAAACAAGCCCATGCCCGATGAGGTGTTGACGATCGCCCCACCGCCGCGCTTGCGCATCTCCGGCACCTCATGCTTCATGCAAAGGAAAATCGATGTCTGATTGATCGCGACCGCCCGGTCCCACTCTTCTTCGGCAATGTTCTCAACGCTGCCCATTGGATGATTGACGCCGGCATTGTTGAAGGCCGCGTCCAGTCCCCCGAATTCCGATACGGCGGTGGCCACCATGGCCTTAACTTCATCCTCGATGGTCACATCAGTGCGCCTGAAGATGGCATGGCCGCCGGCATCTCGGACCAGGTTCGCGGTGGTCTCGCCCTCCTTCTCATTGATGTCGCCAATGACGACGGAAGCTCCCTCGCGCGCGAACGCGATCGCGGCCGCGCGACCAATACCCGTAGCGCCGCCGGTGACGATGACGACTTTTCCTTTATGCAACATGTGAACCTTCACGTCAGTGACGGCGAGGGAAGCTGTGTAGATATCGTAACTCAAGGATTTCTGGATCAGATGAGCGGCTCACTATTCGCGATTCCCGGCCAAGCACCGTGGTCCATACCTTCTTCCTCATCATTTGAACCGGAGAGATGACCTTCGGGTAGAAACACGGAATCTTGTTCGCCTTGACTCCTGTGCTGTTTGCCGCCGCCGCATTCGCTGACCATGGTTCGCAACGCTTGTTTGCACAGCTACGGCCGGTCAATCAGGTCCCATCGGTCGTAGCCAATGCGACTTTCCCCAACGGCGAGACGCGCGGCCAAATCGTGGCCTTCTGAAACGACATCGGATAGCTATTTCCTCGAGGGCTTTGAGTGCCGAGGTCGGGGTGTCGGGGTCCTTTCTGTCGAAGCTGTTGGATATGACTCCGATGCCCCGACCCACGCCTTGTGGTCTGGCGGGAAATATCCCGCGATACTTTCTGTCCCCAACCCAGCGCCAGGACCGCCATGATTACCCTCTACCACCTCGATCACTCCCGCTCTGAACGCGTCATCTGGCTGATGGAAGAGCTTGGGCTTGAATACCAGCTCGAGAACCTGAATCGGCTGGAGAGCGGCTTGGCGCCGCCCGAGTTGAAGATGATCAATCCGTTGGGCTCCGCACCCGTGATCCGCGATGGGGACACGGTGCTGGCGGAATCCGGCGCGATTCTCGAGTACATCATTCATCGGTATGGCGGCGGCAGGCTCAGCGTGCCGCCATCGGCGCCGGGATATGCGCGCTATCTCTACTGGATGCATGCCGTGGAAGGCACCGTGGGACCGCAGATCACCTCGCAGCTGCTGCTCAACATGGCTGGGGCAGGTCGCGACGACAATCCAGTCGGTGCGATGATGAAGGCGCGGTGTAAGACGGTGATCGAGTTCGTCGACGCGGAGCTGGCAGCGACGCCCTACATTGCAGGCAGCGAGTTCACTGCGGCCGACATTCTGCTCGTCTATCCGTTCACGACGATGCGCCGGTTCACGCAACTGGATCTCGCGCCCTATCGGCACATACAGACCTACCTGCAGCGAATCCAGTCGCGACCGGCGTATCGCAAGGCGATGGCCATCGCGGGCAACTGAGCCGCGCATTCGGTACCGGACTTGAGATCTGTGAGTCATGGCGCGCGAGAATGGGTTCGAAGTGGGCAGATCCAACTCCGAACGTCCAACAACTCAAGTCCGGTACTCATTCCCTCCGATTAACGCAGGCTGCCGAGCGAATCGAGATCTACAGCGGCTGTCGCGAAGCGCTGGATATTGATGATGCTGAAATCATCCGGCTGCATTTGAGGTTGCAGAGCGCCAAATCCGATCGTGAACGTCCAGAACGACAATGCGTGGAAGATCTGCTGCCGGTACAGCTTCCAGGCCGAGTCGAAATCGGGGACGTCTTGTATATCCATTCTTCTCAGCTGCTCCAGATAGAGCGTGAGCAGCTCTTTCTCCCAGGCTCGGCGGTTCTCGATGGTCAGCGCCGACGTGATCGCATAGGAAAAGTCACTGGCCCAATTGCCCTTGGTCAGACATTGCCAATCCCCCAGTCCCATCCTGCCGGCGGCGGTCTTATACCAATTGCCGATGTGCACATCGTGGTGAAGGAACGTGATCGCTCCTTCCATATTGAGCTCGGTGGCGCGCCGCGTGGCGGCGTTGATCTCGTTTCTGCGGGCCGACAATTGCGATGGAATGACGGAACCAGCGCGCTCGAAGCCCACGTCGCAGCGCTCAAAGAAACTGAGCAGATCATCGCAGCGCTGAAGATACTCGAGAGAAGAATCCAGCCAACGCAAGTCGCCGAGGCGCGGACTGTTCCAGAAGGTGCCATGCAACTGGGCCAGGATGCCGACCATGTCCTCCGCCTCTTTCCTGTCGATAGGGTGTGTGGGATCTGTGAAGGTGCAATCGGTCATCGCTTTGAACAGCACGATAGACCGTTGCGAGGGAGTTTCCACACCGCCGAAGTAGGCTACGGGCGCTTCGATTGCGAGCTCATTTCGAAGGGCTTGGTAGAAGTAGACCTCCTTGTGAGTGGCTTTCGCCAATCCTGCCAACATGCGCGTTTTGAAACTGGCCGCAGCCTTGGCAAACACCCACTCAGGAAGTCCTGCACGCGCGCCCGCTTCGTTGTATTTGATGTGCATCAGTTCTCTGACGGTCGAACCGCTGCTGCCTCCTTTCAGGTTGAATTCGACCACTTCTGCTCCGGGACACTTTTGACACAGAGCCGAGGTCAGCCATTCGCGGGTGATGCGATCGAACGACGGTGGAATTGACGGCACAGACTTCGGCCGCATTCCGGAAATGCGTTCCCACATCATGCTCGATCCGATCTTGAAAGCTGCGGTTGTGATGGCGAGCTTTGACGACATCTTTACTACCCCCTGTTGTCGAGCGTTCGAAGCCTGACAGCTTGAGTCGACCAGGACATCCCACTACGACACCACTCTAAAGACACCTCGCGCTCGGCATCAGCTCCGCCGCGATCCACGCGGCATCGTCAAGAACACGCTCGAGCGGATCGGTGGTGCTCAGTTCACCGAAGCGAACGTTGACGTGGGTGACTCCCGCATGGGCGAGTCGGCTGAGCTCGTCCAGCATCCGCGCGGGTTCGCGCCTATCGAACGCGAATGAGGTCATCACGGAGAAGTCCGACATATCTTTACCCTGCGCCGACCGTGCCTCAGCGATTTTCGCCAGGCGAGGTTCGAGCCATGTGGCGCGCACGAAGGCGTCGCGCGGCCCAACCGGTTGCCAGCCCTGTCCCAACCTCGCGGCCCGCTGCATCGCCGCGTCGGAGTCGCCGCCAATCCAGATCGGCAAGGGGCTTTGCACCGGCATCGGCGCGAAGAAGCCTTCCCTGAAGCGATAGAAGCGTCCTTCGAAAGCCTCGCCCGCCATATACGCGCGGATCGCCAGAATCCATTCGTCCAGGTATCGACCGCGTGTCTTCCAGGGTACGCCGGCCAGGGCATATTCCTCCGGCATCCACCCGAGGCCGAGCCCCAGATCGAGACGCCCAGTGCTTAGATAATCCAGCGTCGAGAGCTGCTTCGCCGCCAGGAATGGCTGGCGCATAGCCGGCATCAGGATGTTGGTATGCAACCGAAGAGTCGTCGTCGCAGCCGCGACGAAAGAGTAGGTCGAGACGATTTCTAAGAAGTTCTCTTCGGGGTCGTAGGGCAGTCGTCCATCGGCCGTATGAGGATACGGCTCGCTCATCACCTTGGGGTGGTAGATGTGCTCTCCCATCCAGATGTGATCGAAACCGAGCTGCTCCAGTCGCGCCACCGTAGTGAGGATGTTGGCGCGCGTCGCGAGAGCACCGCTGAATGCGAAGGGGCCACCCACCTTCATTGCCTCATCCCCTCCAACTGCGCGCTGACGGTGCCTGGTCGGGAAACCGCGGTTGACTCGTGACGAGCGTGATCTGAACCCGCGTTCGGTCGGCCGCTCGAAACAGGATGTCCTTGATGACAGCGGGGCAGCGTCTGCGTCAACCCAGACTCTCATGGTCTGGCTCGACGGCTGACAGAGTCAGGCTTGTCGCGAGCCAGCGTTGAACACCCTACTGATGATCGCGTCGCGCTCGGCATAGAAACAGCGGCTGATGGATGCTTGCGGCGCAATACGGTCGAAGCCGTGCGGCGCGCCGGGGTAGACATGCAGTTCGGTCGGCACGCCGGCCTGCATCAGGCGTAGGGCATACAGAACGTTCTCGTCGCAAAAGAGATCGAGCCCGCCAGTCAGTATCGAAGCCGGGATTGATCCCGAAAGATCGCGCATGCGTGCCGGGGCGGCGTAGGGCGAAACGTTGTCTGTGCCGTATGTGGGACCGAGATAGTGCCTCCATGCAATCTCGTTGCATTCGCGATTCCACAGATTGGCATCGGTGACCTGGTAGCTGGACGGGGTGTCGTTGCGGTCGTCCAGCATCGGGTAGATCAGCATCTGGTGCGCCACCGAGAACTCGGCACGGTCGCGCACGAGCAAGGCGAGACTGGCGGCGGAGCCGCCACCGGAACTGTGTCCCGCGATGACGATGCGCCGCGCGTCGATACCGATTCGTTCGCCTTCGCGGACGACCCATGCCAGCCCGGTGTAGCAGTCCTCCGATGCAGCGGGAAAAGCATGTTCTGGCGCGCGCCGCCAGTCCACGGACACGACCGCGCAGCTATGCTTGGACACGATGCCTTCGCACCACTGATCGTCCATGGCAGGACTCGTCAGCACATACCCGCCGCCCTGGATCCAGTAGACACAGGGCAAGCTACCCTCGACCCCGAGCGGACGGAAGATGCGCAGCTTGACAGCGGGATGCTCGCCGCGCGCCGGCGCAACGAGATCGTGTCGCGCCACGTGCGGATCGGGCGCCTGCGCTTGCATCAATTGCACGAGCTCGGCGTACTTCACGCGGGCGCCATCGATATCCGTGAGATCGTTGACCGGCAGTATTCGCATCATGGGTGCCAGTTCAGGATCAATCAGATGTGAGACGGACATCGAGGAGTCCTCCTGAGCAATTGCCCAGCAGCAGCGTACGAGGCCTCACGGCAAATTCGGATCAGACTTCAATTCCACGCTCGCTCACCTGGAGCGAGTTGACTCCAGCGCATGCTCGGCAGCGTGGTTTTTGATGGCGCGATGAACCAGGACGAAAGACGTCAGGATGTAGATCGTGTACGCCGTCAATGGCAGCCAAAAGGCAAGCAGACCGTTCCAGGCGAACGGACCTCTGAAGAAGAAGATGATGAGACTGCCCGGAATCAAGAGAGCAGCACACCACGCGCACAGATAGTAGTACCAACGAGGAAAGACCTGCTTATGACCCTCATGGGTCAAGCCCGCGATCGCGACACTCAGCATCTGCAGAAAAACCGGCGGCCAGACCATGACGAATTCCAGCCACGTCATGTCGTTGATCAACAAGATCAGCTCAGGCGTGCGGTCGAGCCGATAGAAGGCCCCCGACCAGAAAATAAACGGGAGAAAGAATGCAACCGAGTTCACGGCTCCGGCGGCCACACAGGTGATCGCCCAGAATGGAATGCCGCGCTCGAGACGCGCAACTTGAATGGCCAGCACGGTGGACCAGGGAACGAGCAGAACACCGCTGATGAGCCCAACGGGCATCGCGGCGCGAATCCAAGCGATATTGTCACGGTAATGAGAGATCAACTCCTCGCCCGTCCAACCCGGCTCGGGCGGCGGGATGAAACCCGCCATCGGCCAGCACGCGCCGAAGAACAGTATGTAGAACGCGACGCCGCACCAGAGCCCGACCCTCTGCGAGCGCTCGCTCACGCCATCGAGCCATATGTTGTTGTTCAAGGCTCAT
>JBEVDW010000597.1:0-3088 GCA_040513115.1 Steroidobacteraceae bacterium
CGACTCCGAGCTGTTCGTGCACGTCGTCCACGGCGTGCGCGACTACGCCATTCTCCTGCTGACGCCCGAAGGTTATATAGCCAGCTGGAACATGGGCGCGCGCTTGATCAAGGGCTACGAGGAAGCCGAGATCCTCGGCAAGCATTTCTCGATCTTCTATACACCGGAGGATATCGCCCGCAACTGGCCGGCAGCAGAGCTGGAGAGGGCACGACGTGACGGCCGCTACGAAGAGGAAGGCTGGCGCGTGCGCAAGGACGGAACGCGCTTCTGGGCGACTGTCGTGCTCACTGCGCTGGTCGACGCCAAAGGCAGGATCCGCGGCTTTGCGAAAATCACGCGGGATCTCACGCAGCGGTTGGAACAGGAGCAGCGTGCGCGCGAGAGCGAGGAGCGCTTCCGTCTGCTGGTGAACGGCGTCGTCGACCAAGCCATCTTCATGCTCGATCCGGATGGTCGGATCGCCAGCTGGAACGAGGGTGCCCAGCGTTTGAAGGGCTACACCGCTGACGAGATCATCGGGCAGCACTTCTCCGTGTTCTATCCGCCCGAGGCCAATGAACGGAACTGGCCCGCACGCGAGCTGATCGCCGCAAGCGAGCACGGCAGCTTCGAGGATGAGGGCTGGCGCCTGCGGAAGGACGGCACCGAGTTCTGGGCGAATGTCCTGATCACCGCACTGCGTGGCTCGGACGGCGTATTGCGCGGCTACGCCAAAGTCACGCGCGACATGACGGCACGTGACCGTGCGCGAGCGCTCGAACGATCGGCGCGACACACCGACGAATTCCTCGCGATGCTCGGACACGAGCTGCGCAATCCCTTGGGTTCGATTCGCAATGCCGCGTACATCGTCGCTCAGGTCGGCAAGACGCCGCCGCTGGAAAAGGCGGGCGAGATCCTCACGCGTCAACTCGATCACCTGACGCGCATGGTGGACGATCTGCTCGACGTCAGTCGCATTCGCAGCGGCAAGATTCAGCTGCAGCGTCAGCCGATCGAGCTGCAAGAGGTCCTGCGCCGCGCGGCGGAAACCGTCGAGCCCATGATGGCCGCGCGCAAGCACACGCTGACCTTGCCCAGCGATCGGGGGCTCACACTCAACGGCGACATGGCGCGCTTGGTACAGCTGTTCATGAACCTGTTGAACAATGCCGCCAAGTACACGCCCCCCGCCGGGCGGATCGAGATCACCGTCAAATTCCATCGTGGCATGGCGAATGTCAGCGTAAAAGACAACGGCATCGGCATTCCAGATCACATGGTTGCGCGTGTGTTCGATTTGTTCGTGCAAGGCGAGCGCTCTCTGGACCGTGCCGAAGGGGGCTTGGGCGTCGGCCTTGCGCTCGCACGCAAACTCGCCGAGTTGCATGGAGGCTCGGTGGAGGCGCGCAGCGATGGCGAAGGCAAGGGCAGCGAGTTCCTCGTGCGGCTGCCTGCGTTCGCAGCGGACCGTAGCAACGAGCAACCGTCGTCTCCCGGAGAGCGTGCCAGCAGCAAGCATGTCCTTGTCGTAGACGATCAGGTCGATGCGGCCGATTCACTGGCCATGAACCTCAAGCTCGCGGGCTTCAATGTCGAAACGTCCTACTCGGGCGAGGAAGCCATGCGCAAGTACGACACGCTTCCGTATCCAATCACGCTGCTCGACATCGGGTTGCCGGGCTTGAGCGGTTACGAGGTTTGCAAACACATCCGCGAGCGGCAGGCAGGATCGCATCCGCTCGTGATCGCGATCACCGGGTATGGGCAGCAGCATGATCGCGCTCATGCGCTCGCGGCCGGCTTCGATGATCACTTCGTGAAACCGGTCGACCTCAAGGCGCTGCTCAGCGCGATCCGCTCACGCATGCGGGCCTGAGCTGGGCCATGTCGCGACTCGTCGGCGCAATCGACCAAGGCACGACCAGCACGCGCTTCATTCTCTTCGACACGCGCGGCACGATCGTGGCTCAAGCTCAACGCGAGCACGAGCAGGTGTATCCGCAACCGGGCTGGGTCGAGCACGATGCGTCGACGATCTGGCAGCACACACAGGAAGTGATCGACGCAGCGATGCACAGCGCGGGCGTTAGTCCCACCGACATCGCGAGTGTTGGCATCACCAACCAGCGCGAAACGGTACTCCTATGGGATCGCCGCACCGGCGCGCCGCTCCATCACGCATTGGTCTGGCAGGACACACGCGTTGCCGACTGGGTGGCGGAATACGCGCGCGCAGGTGGCCAGGATCGCTTTCGTGCGCAGACAGGGCTGCCACTCGCGACGTACTTCAGTGCACTGAAATTGCGTTGGCTGCTCGAGCATGTGCCGGATGCACGTGCACGCGCGGCCGCAGGCGAGTTGCTGGCCGGAACGATCGACAGCTGGCTCGTGTGGAATCTGCTGGGGGTGCACGTCACGGATGTGACCAATGCCAGTCGCACGCAGCTCATGAATCTACGCACGCTCGCCTGGGATCCCGAGCTGCTCGCCGCGTTCGAGATTCCAGCCAACATTCTGCCGCGGATCGTGCCATCGAGCGGCGTGCTCGGAGAGATCCGTTTGCCCGCGCTGAAGAACGTGCCGCTCGCCGGCATTCTCGGCGATCAGCAAGCGGCACTGGTCGGACAGACGTGCTTCGCGCCCGGCGAAGCGAAGAACACCTACGGCACCGGCTGCTTCCTGCTCATGAACACGGGAACCAAGCCGGTCGCATCGACAGCGGGTCTCGTGACCACTGTGGCGTATCAATTCGGCAATGAGCCAGTGCACTACGCGCTCGAAGGCTCCATCGCGATTGCCGGTGCGCTCGTGCAGTGGCTGAGAGACAACCTCGGTCTCATTCGCACGAGCGCCGACGTGGAAGCCTTGGCACGCACGGTCGCAGACAACGGCGATGTCTACATCGTGCCGGCCTTCTCGGGCCTGTACGCGCCGTACTGGCGCGATTCCGCCCGCGGTGTGATCACTGGTCTCACGGGCTACGCCAATCGCGGACATCTCGCGCGTGCGACGCTCGAAGCAAGCGCATACCAGACACGCGATGTGATCGCCGCGATGCAATCCGACTCGCTGATCGAACTTGCGGAGCTGCGCGTCGACGGCG
>JBEVDW010000598.1:0-5397 GCA_040513115.1 Steroidobacteraceae bacterium
CTGGATGATCGACATTCCCGATTCGACCTTGCCTGCAAGCCGATCCTTCGGCGTTGCATCCGCGAACCCGTGGGAGCCGAAGTTGCTCGCTTGCGAATAGGGACCGGAAGTTCGGTGCCGCGGTCCACTCGTAAGCGACAAAGGTCGTGAACTTGCCCGGCTTGTAATATTTGTCGGCGATCTCGATGTTCTTCTTCCACACGGTGCCGGCAACCTCGGGGCTTTGCAGTTCCTTGATCGGCTCGTGCTTGGCGAGGCTGCCTGCCAGCCATTGGAACACTTCGTTGAACTGCTCCGGAGTACTGGCCTGCAACCTCTTGCCAACGGCCGTCTTGCTCAGCGCAGAGGTTGGATCGTTGGCGAGGTTGATGACGCCGGCGTATTCCGAGTGATCGGTCACACCATGAAAGTCGAGCGGACGACCTTTGAGCTTGACCTCGAATCCGGCGGGATGCTTCACCGGCAGTCCCATCGAGAACTTGTAAGCATCCTCGGGCGTGGTGACGTGGTTGCCAATCAGGTACGCATCCACGGACCAGCTGGTATGCGAGTGCGTCTGGCCGAACCAGACGTCGCGATCGGGATTCGGCGCGGCGCTCGCCGCCGTAACAGTGATCAGCAGCGAGATAGAGCCAAGCATCACACGAGCGGCGAAACGCGGAGAAGTATTCATGGATGTGGTCTCATCAGGTAGAAGAAAGTAATCGCCTGGTGATGCGAGGATCAGGTCCAGAACTGGGCGGCTCGCTCGAAGAACCAGAAGGCGGCGACCGTCCCGAGAATGTAAGAAGCGGCGGGTTGCAGATGGCGCGTGACCGACGCCGGGAGCCGGCAGCGCAGTAAAAGTTCGCGACCTGCCAGCACCGCGGCGACGAAGATCAGCTGTCCGATTTCGACGCCGACATTGAAAGTGAATAGAGCCAACGGCAGGTCGCGCTGTGGCAGACCAATCTCCGCGAGAGCCCCCGCGAAGCCGAAGCCGTGCAATAGCCCGAAACAGAACGCCACCACCCAGGGCCAGCGCGCTGTAAAGCCCGGCTCACCACGATTGCTGCGAGCAATCTCCACAGCCAGCAGCAGAATACTCAGCGCGATCGTCGCCTCGACAGGCGGCCCTGGCACATGCACCACACCGAGTGCAGCCAGTGCGAGCGTGATGGAATGCGCGAGGGTGAACGCAGTGATCGTCTTGACCAGCATCCAGCCGTTACGCACGAGCAGCAGCAAACCGAAAACGAACAGGAGATGATCGAAGCCGCCGAGAATGTGTCCGATGCCATGAACCACAAATGCGCCTGCCACAGCGAAGGCACCGGGTGTCGCGACGATTTCCACCCAAGGCTGCGCGGGGTGGACGAGCACGGTCGAGTGCACGCCATCGAGTATCGAGATCCGCACGAGCACGTCGGTGATGCTCGCTTGCAGTCCGACGAACTCGATGCGTCGTCCCGTGAGGTCCGCCGCTCCGGCATCGATGACGCGCCGCTCGATCACAGAGTCATTCAGTTCCCTCTGCGTTGGTTCTACGACGTTGCGGCAACCGTCGGGAAATCGCAGGAGAACTGGCAACCGCTGTCCCGAAAGCAGCGGAGTCCGCCATAGGACGTCGTAGCGACCGGCAGCGGTCTCAGTGATTTCAAGGTAGGCCGGTCGCGCTTCATGCGCATGCACGGCTGTGGTCAGCAGCCACAGCAGTAGTAGGAACAGCAACGGGAATGATCCGGGACGCTTCATCGGGTGCCTGCGAGAGCTGCGATCTTTCCGGCCGAGGGGGGTTCTGCGGTAACGACAACTTCGTATCGCGCCCTGATTGCGTCAAACGTTGCCTGTTTTGCCTGCGCGCGCTGCTCGGAAACCCATTCTGACTTCGCCTGCTCCGCAACTGATTCGAGGCTCGGGGGTTCGGCCGGCGTCAACGCGTCAATCCAGACAAGATGCCAGCCATAGCCCGACTCGATGGGCCCGCGCCACCCGCCCGGTTGCTCGCGAAAAATCCTGGCTGCGAACTTCGATCCGAAAAAACGCACGACCTGTTCGGGCGTCTGCACGGTATAGGCGCTCTGAAACATGAATGGATCGCCACCGCTCGCGTCTTTGCCCCTCGTCGATGCGAGCGCCCTCTGTGCGTCAGCTTCAGCGCTGGTGCCGCGTTTGTCGGACGCAAAAAAGAGATGGTGGAATGTCACGAGCGGAGGCGGCGCGAATTGGTCGCGGTTCTTCGCAAACCACGATTCGAGTTCGCCTGGCGCTGGTTCTCTCAGGTTGGCCACGTCTTCAGCGAGGAAATCCATTTTCTGTGCGAGACGCCGTTTGATGATCATGTCCTCCTTCTCGAGGCCGAGTGCCAGTGCCTCGCGGTAAAGGATCTCTTCCTTCACCTGCTCATCGATCAAGTTGCGCAGTTCATCCGGGGTAGGCAGTCGCTGCCAGCGTGCTTGCCAGGAGATCTCAATCCTGCGGACGTCGTCCGCGTTGATCTCTATCCGCTGCGGCTGGTCTTCCGGGGAACTACGCTTGAGTCCGCCGTAGAGTGCGAACACTACGAAGCCAGCGGTGATGAAATGAACCAGTGGCTCGCGGAGCAGTTTGCGGAGTTTGGAATGGCGGACTGGCGCCGACAGCGGCTCCGGGACAGCGAGCTGATTCTCATCAATGGTCATGCGGATCTCGGAGCTACCAGCGGAAGTGGCCCCGATAGCTGCTGAGCGCTGTGCGTTATTGGCAATGACAGCACTTGATATGTGCGAGCCGCTTCAGGAACGCGGATGCTGCCCCACCCGTGACCGACCGACGCTACGTATGATGGGCAAAATGCTGAATTCCACTTGTCGGTGCTGGCTCGTCAGCAGGGCTGAACGCATCCACACGGCAGCGAAATCAGAATGCCGCTATCTCACGAGACGCTCGCGCGCGACTTATCGGTCCACGCGCCCGCTCGAAGCCAGCTCTTACGCGCGATGTCTCCATCTGAACCGCAACGCGGTCTCAGCCAGCTCGCGTACTGCGCCACGGATCCACCATCACTTTGCACTGGCTCGTGCGCTGGCGAAGGGCTTCGAATGCAGTCGGTAGTGCTTCGAGGGAGATGGTATCGGTGATCATGGAGCGTGGCTCGACGGCGCCGGAAGAGAGCGCGTCGGCAACGATGCCGAACTGGCTGAGGCTGGCGCCCTGGGCAAATTGCAATCGCAGTTCCTTGGTGAGCGCGGTGAACGGCATCAGCGAATCGTGTCCAAGACACAGCCCGAGTATGACGACCGTGCCGCGAGGTCGTACGAGCTCGATGGCGCGCTCGATCATGCCGGGGATGCCGATGCATTCGATCACGAGATCCGGCTCGCCGCCGAGCTCACGCAGGAGAGCTTCGCCCATGCCATCGTCCATGACGTGGAATGACGTGGCTCCGACGTCATGCGCAATGCCCTCTCGCCGGCGCGAAGAGGCCGCGACAGCGATGCGACCTGCACCGAGTCGCCGTGCCCAGAACACGGCCGCGAGTCCGATCGGCCCTGCACCGAGCACGAGGACGCGGTGACCCGCGGACATCTCTGCAACTTCTATGGCGCGCAAACCGACGGACAACGGCTCGACGAGCGCTGCGTCTGCAACGGCATGTTCGATGGCATGGGAATGCAGACCGACGCGCTCGACAGCATGTACTCAGCATAGCCGCCCATGTTGGGGGCGAACTGTCCGCACCAGAACGGATGACCCGAACCACACTCCGCGCAGCGCCCGCAACCGCGCGCAGGATGTGGAATTACGTGGTCGCCCACACGCAGTCCCGCAACCCGCTTGCCGATTGCGACGATTTCTCCCGCAAGCTCGTGGCCGAGGATGGCGCCGGGAGGAAAGAGATCGACAGGCTGCGACGTCAGGTGCAGATCGGATGCACAGATTCCACAGCGCTCGACGCGCAGTGCCACTTCATCCGGTCCGGGCTGCGGATCGGGAACGTGTTCGATCCTCAACGGTTGCCCGACGCCTGCGAACACCGCGGCTTTCATGGCTGCTCTCGGCTGGTCGTTTCGCACAGCAACGCGCGCATCGACGCCTTGTCGATGAACTCGTCCTCGTCTGCGGCAATGACGGGACCGATGCGAGGGTCCGCCAGCGCAGCGAACATGGCATCGAGCGCGGCACGATCCTCGAAGCAGACTTCGGTGATGCAGTCATACGAGTACTCGCCGCCGGCATCGGCACGTGCCAGGTTCTCGCCTGCGCGTGCGAACTCCGTCAAGGGATAGTTGCGATGGTAGGCGCTCGTGAACTGGCCTGTGTGCTTCATCGCCAGCGGCACGGACGACTCTCGTAGTAGTCGCGGAACTGCGCTTGCGACAACCCCTTCTTGCGCTTCAACAGCAGGACCAACTTCAACACCGGCAACCCTCCAGTACGTGAACTCAGACGCCGAGCGCGCGGAAGACTTCGTGGTCGATCATCGCAACGCTGAAACGCGCAAATTGAGCCATGTTCGTTTCTGGCAGTTGCCACGTGTCTTCGTTACCGAGCCAGGTGATGAAACCGAAGATGACCGCGCGGCGATAGTCGTCCCACACCTCTTCGAGCTTCGGCAGGCGAGCGCCAAGCGCCGCGCGCTTGGACAGATAGTGTTGCAGGAGGTCGCGTTCATTTGCGCGGCGATCCGGCAGATCCAAAGCACCGACGAGGAAGTACGGCACATCGTGCATCCAGTAGCCGGTGCCGTACCCCTGCCAATCCAGGAAGCTCACGGAGTTGTCCGGCCCGATGTAACTGTTGCCGACATGCGCATCGCCATGCAGCAGCACATGCGGCGCGTCGAAGATCATCTTCCAATAGATGTCGCGCGCGGCCCGTAACTTGTCGGGACGATGCAGCGCGACCGGCGCGGCGGCCGCGCGCAGCCATTTGAAGTAACGCAAGGATCGGTTCGAGCTTTGCGAGATGGGGATCGGTCAGCGGCTGTGAATGCAGGATTGCAAGCTGCTCCAGACCGGACGCGACTTGCTCCACGGTCATGGGTCGCGGTGCAAAGCCGAACGTGACATTACGCTTCGATAGATCTTCCAGCAGTATCGTGGCTTGCGCCGGCTCCGCCTGCACTTCGGCGAAGTAGCTTTCCGGTGAGCGGATCGCAAGCAGGGGACGGATGTTCTTGTAGAAGTCCACCTCCACTGCGTAGTTCGGCATCGCGAACTCGTGATGCGCTTCGAAGCCGGTCTTCAGCCACATCGTCGGCGGCGGCGCGTTGTTCTTGTCGTGCCACTCGCAAGCGATCGACAACCGTGCGCGCGTTGCGGCGCCGTGAGAGATGGTGTCGTAACTGACGTCACGGACGGCGATTCCAGGCCACCGGGAGCTCAGAGCACTTTCGAGCCAACGCGGTGTAATATCAGCAAAAGACATCGGCAGATG
>JBEVDW010000599.1:0-14413 GCA_040513115.1 Steroidobacteraceae bacterium
ATGGCGCCGTCGCCGCTTACTGCGAGTGCAAATGGCTGCACCTCGGGCGATTGCAGAAAGCTCCTGGTGATGAACGACGCGAAGAAGTGACCGAGCGCCATGCCAACAAGCGTGTCGGAAGGATAGTGCCAGCCGGATTCGACGCGAGCCCATCCAGTGCCGAGCACGACCGCGTCGATACCGATGTTTGCTGTGTGCTTCAGGCTCGCGTCCATCTCGATCGCATCCAGATTGATCGCCGCGAGTCGGCCGGCAACCGCCGCGGTCGAGGTGTGTCCGGAAGGGAAACTCTTGCGATCGTGTTCGTTCGGCCGCTCGCGATCAGCGGCATTCTTCAAACCGGCCGTCGACAGATTGGTCGCAACGATGGCCGCCGCCTCCACGGCACCTGCTTTCGCTTTGTCGATGAGCCACTCGTTGGGTTCATCGCCGCCGGGCGTCGCCAACAGCGTAATCAATGGCAGCGCGATCGACCCCGTCCGCAGGGTGTCACTCCAGTCTTCGGCGTTCTGCTCCGAGCCGAAGATCGGCGTGTGCTTGCGCGCCCAATCCGAGCTGCGTCGATCCCAGTGATCGATCTGAAGCACTGCCGCACCGGCGAGCGGAGCCCACACCCACGGATCCGTTACTGCATCGCGTGCCGCGTCTCGCACGCGCGTCCAACCCGGTCGAACCGTGGCATCCGCGCCCCAACCTCTTGCCGAAGACATCGTCGAACAGCCACTACAAGAGATTGCGACGGCCCCGACTGCGGTAAGTACGACCGAATGAAAAGCGCGCGCAAAGTGCATAGGGGTTGGACGCCACTCGGGGATGAAATCAATCTGCACGCCGCGCCGATGGATTCATGCCGCATCGTGCGTCAAACAGGAAAGCGAACACGCCTGGGCTGCCGGGACCTTCAACGATGTTGCGATGGGGATGTAACTGCGCACGGCTGGCGTTCTTGTGGTTGGCACTGCCCAGCCCATGTAACGCAAAAGAAGACATCGAGTTCGTCGCCGAACACTTACCGGAAGTGGCAATGGACAATCGCTACGCGAGCCTGCCGTTGTGGGATGCGAGCGCCGCAACCAGCGACACCCCGGCATTCGCAGTCCAAAGCGCGTACAGCCGTACCGAAACGGGAAACCTTACGATCGACGGTCCCCTGTTCTCATTAGGCTTCAGCAACGCGCTGCGCGGGAGCTGGCGCTGGGGGATGCTCGCCTTCTACGACCCATTGCAACTGCGCGCGACGCGCGATGCTCGTCCGCTGCAGACGCTCTTCTCGCCAAATACTCCGATCGATCGACCCGCACCGGCCGAGTTCAGGCACCTCGACGGACGGGCTGAGGACTTCGGCGGTGGCGTCTTCTTCTCCCACCCACGCAAGGGGAAGTGGCTCGGTGAGTACACCTGGACGGCGGGTGTGCTGTGGCAGCGTGTCTCGCTGCGTGATTACCGTTTGGATTATCGGATCACAGATGGACCGCAAATCGGCATGACAGGCCGCATCGACTTCGATGCCGACTACACGCACGTCGCGCCATTCATCGGCTTGCAGCGCCCGTGGACAGTCGGCGCGTGGATGCTGTCCCCGCGGGCGCTTCTCGTAGTGCCGCTGCCCCGTCGCGGCATCGAAGGACACATCACCGGGCCCGGCTTCGATCTGCACGGCAATACCGAAGACGTCGGCGAGGGCAAGCACTTCGGCGATCTGTCCGTGACACTCGGGCTCGGCGTTCGCTATGGCCAGTCGCCGCTATCGATCGATCTGGGTGCACTTCTGACACAAGCCGTGCTCGAGCCGCATATTCACCGCGGGATCGACAACAACTATGTGCTGTCAGCGAGCTGGCAGTTTCGTTGAGTCAGCTTGACGAGATTGCCTGTTCACTGTCGTTGCTGCCGCCCGAGGTGAGGATCACTCTCGATTGACCAATGCCGAGCATGGCGCCTAGTCTCGATCGTGGCAGCCCAACCCTCGATCGAGGTCCAGTTTTTTCGCACACTGAATCGTGTGATCGAGCCCATGGTTCGCGCTGGCCTGGGGTCGCCGCGGATCGTTCCCAGCGGCTTCATCGTGCTGGAAACTCGTGGCCGCAAGACGGGCCGTCTCCGACGTACACCGCTCGCGGCAACGCGCATTGCACAACACGTGTTCGTGGCCACGTTCCGCGGTGACCGATCGCAATGGATTCAAAACCTCGCCGCCCAGCCGCGGACTCGCTTCTGGCTGGGTGGTAAACCGCGCGATGCCAAGGCGTTCCTGATCCACCAGGACAGAAGGTTTCGGATTCCGAAGTCGCTTCCCGTGGCGGTGCAGGTGGTAGCGCGACTGATGGCGGCGCTCACCAAAGCGGGCTGGGCGTTTGCCATCCTGAGTCCGCAGGTTGGCAAGGCACGCCACGGGAAAGCGCGCGCGGGCCGCTAGCTCTAGAGCTTCCCCAGGATGCGCTTGCCGTAATACTCGCTCGACTTCGTCGTGCCGCGACCAGCAAGCACAGGAAACGGATCGGCACCGTAGATCTCCACGTAACGGTCCGAAATCGCCATGAGCTGCCGCATCAGCGGGCCGATGTGTTTGACGTGCTCCATCATTGCGTCGATGCCCGTGTAACAGTCGAGTGCGACGCACTCGGTTCCCACCTCGTTAATGAACCACTCGTAGAACAACGTGCCCGGCTCCTGCTCCTTTACGATGTTCATGCACTGTTCCGCCAGCGCTCTGAACTCCACTTCCTTGCCGGGATGGATCGCGAACTTTGCGTACGAAAATAGTTTATCCATGACGAGGCCATTGCTCTGAAGAACGATGTTCGATGCTGAATCGTCGCACGTGTGCAGTGGTTGTTAAATCTGCACTCGAGTGCTCTGCGCGCGCACCGCACCTGCGTTGAGCGTGCCAGGGTGCGGTGTTAGATTCCGGCGGTACGAGAAAATGAGGTGTCTTCGATGACTAGTGCCCTCGCACAGCAAGCCGTGGCGTTCGCGAGCGATCCGACGGATTACTTCGGCTACTCGTACACGCGCATGCAGTCACTGCCGCGCGATGAGCTGGAAGCACTGCAGCTCGCAGCCCTGCAGTTTCGTTTCGAGACTTTGTATGCGTCCGTGCCGATGGTGAAGACGCTGGCGGACAAGCAGCGGGCCGATGGCATCCGACAGCTTGCGGACGTCGTGCCGATGCTGTTCGAGCACACGATGTACAAGTCGTATCCGCCCTCGCTGCTCGAGAACAATCGCTTTGATCAACTCACGCGCTGGCTCAACAAGCTCACGGCGCACGACTTGTCGCAGCTCGACACCCGCGGCTGCGAAGGCATCAGCGATTGGGTGATGCTGCTGGATGAGCAGACGCCACTCAAGATCAATCATTCCTCCGGCACGTCCGGTTCGATGTCCTTCAATCCCTTCTCCAAAGAGGAATACCGGCTGTTCGGTAAAACATGGGCGATCACCTCCTTTCAGGAGTTCGGCGATCCGGCGGCTGACCCGAAGAACTACGTGCCCAACGTGCACGTCGTGAGCCCCACGTTCCGCACCGGCGCGAACGCATTCATTCGCGGCACAGAGATGTTCACCGAGTCGATTGCGGGTTCCGAGGAGCGCGTGCACACGCTGTATCCGGGAAGACTCGATTCGGACGTCCTCTATCTCGCTGCTCGTGTGCGCGCAGCGAAGGCGAGAGGCGATCTATCCTCGGTGAAGGTGAGCCCGAAGCTGCGCGCGCGCCAGAAGGACTTCGAGGCACAGCAAGCGGCGATGCCGGCAGACATGGAGCGCTTCTTTCAGCGCATCGTTGCCGAGCTCGCAGGCAAGCGCGTATTCATTCTGACCACCTGGAACATGATCTATGACCTGGCGAAACAGGGACTGGAGCGCGGCATCAGAGGCGTGTTCGCGCCCAATTCGGTGGTCAACTCGGGCGGCGGCGCGAAAGGTCTCGTCCGGCCGCCGGACTGGCAGATCCCGATATGCGAGTTCACCGGTGTAAAGCGGTTGAAGGGCGGCTACGGCATGTCCGAGCTCTGCGCCACCTGTGTCATGTGTGCACACGGTCAATATCACCTGTCACCCTGGCTCATTCCGTTCGTGCTCGATCCGGACACGAGCGAGGTACTCCCGCGGTCCGGTCGCATCACCGGTCGCGCCGCGTTTTACGACTTGCTCGCCAACAGCCGCTGGGGCGGGTTCATTACGGGTGACCAGATCACGATCAACTGGGATGGTGGCTGCCCGTGCGGGGCGAAGTCCGCGTATATCGAAGAGCCGATCCAACGTTACTCGGACAAGCGCGGCGGCGACGACAAGATCACCTGCGCTGCAACACCGGAAGCACACCAGGAAGCGATGGAGTTCCTGACGAACCTTGCGACCTGACAGAGGAACCGCCCATGAATGCGCAATCAAGTTCCGCAGCCAAACCTCAATCGCAACCTCACGCCGCGAGCGCGATCATCCGCGGCGAGATCATCACCACGAATCTGATCGAATTCGGTGGGCGCGGCGCGGGGGATTTCCGTTTCCTCGCACCCGATCCCTACACGCTGCTGGAGCGACTGCCGCTCGGCCATCCCGGCAAGATGGCGGATCTGTACACGCTCAAGTTCGGCGACATTCTCGACTATCTGGAAGAGCTCGGTTCGCGCCTCGACTTGCGCAGCAACGAACATCTGCAGCAGGCGATGGCAGGATCGTTCCAGACTGCACCGACGACGCCACCCATCGTCGAGTACTGCTACAAGACACTGCGCAATGCATTCAGACGCGAAGTCGTTACCGAGATGGCGGAGCAAACGATCGGCATCCGCTACCTGGAAGGCTGGGTGCCGACGAAACTGATCGACGGCCGCACCGCACACATCCGGGCCTTCGGCTCACGCGCGCTGCACATCGTTGCCGGCAATGCGCCCTTGATCTCCGCGATGACGATCGTACGCGGCGCCATCTCTCGCAGCGATACCATCATCAAGACACCGTCGAACGATCCGTTCACCGCGCTCGCCATCGTCAGAACGATGTGCGACATGGCGCCCGCTCATCCGCTCACGAAGCACATCTCGGTGGCGTACTGGAAAGGTGGCGATCAGAAGTTCGAAAGCGAGCTGTACCAGCCGCACACCATCGAGAAGATTGTTGCGTGGGGCGGCCTTGCCTCCGTGAAGCATGTGACGCGCTATATCCAACCCGGACTCGAGCTGATCTCACTGGATCCGAAACGCAGCATCAGCATCGTGGGGCAAGAGGCGTTCGCGAGTGATGACACGATGCGGGAGGCAGCGCGCAAGCTCGCGATCGATGCCGGTGCAATGAACCAGGCAGGTTGCGTCTGTACACGTGTGGCCTATGTGCAAACCGGCAGCTCACCGGAGCAGCTCGAGCTTGCGAAGCGCTTCGGCCGTTACACGTACGAGGCGCTGCTCGCCCTGCCCTCGCACATGAGCACGAAGCCAAGGCTGTACGACCGCGAGCTCAAACGCGAGATCGAAGCCATTCAACTGCAGGACGAGTGGTATCACGTCATCGGTGGCGAGGACGACGAAGGTGCCGTCATCGTCTCGCTGCTGCCGGAGCCCGTCTCGTTTGCGACACAGCTGGATCACCGCACGATCAACGTGGTGCCGTTCGAGGACATGGAAGAAGTGTTCGCCGCCTGCGATGCCTACACGCAGACGGTTGGAATCTTCCCCGAGTCGCTCAAGGCAGCGCTCGTCGATCGGCTGCCGTTGTACGGTGCGCAGCGCATCGTCTCGCTGGGCTTCGCGACCACGGCCAACCTGGCCTTGCCGCAGGACTCCATCGAACCGCTGCGCCGAGCGTGCAAGTGGATCGTCAATGAGCAGAGCGTGCCTGAAACGGTGTCGCCGATCTGGGCGGAAGGCTGAGCAGTCCCTGCTACCTCGCGCTGAGCTTCATGGATTGTCGGGATCCGACGGCCCCGATTCGATCCACACGCCATACACACAGCGGAGCACCTGCGCGCCACTGGTCACGTAGACGCCGTGTCCGTAGGACTTGCCGTTGAAGTAGCAGACCCGTTCGCCAGGCACTTGCTGGCGGACGACATCGGAGTCTTCGTCAAGCTCCTGAGCCACTGGCGAGTTGCGCAGCTCGGGGTCCATGGCACCGACATGCTGCAAGCGGGGACGACTGGCCATCGCGCACCTCCTCGAGGCTCAGGGCGAACGGAGAGTGACGAATCATCTCTGTCCGTCAGCTAGCTAGTGATGAATTTCTCCAGCTGCGTAATCGTCTCTTGCTGCTCTTCGATCACGGCACGCACGAGATCACCGATGGACACCATACCCACGAGTTGATTCTTGTCGAGGACGGGCAGATGCCGCACGCGGCGCTCGGTCACGAGCTGCATGCAATCCTGCACGGTTTGATCGGGCGACACGCTAATCACGGGCGCGGACATGATTTCCCACACGGCTGTTTCCGCCGAGGAGCGGCCACGAAGGATCACCTTCCGCGCGTAGTCGCGTTCCGAAACGATGCCCACCAACTCGTTGCCGCGCATCACCGGCAGCGCGCCGACGTGCTTATCTGCCATGAACTGGATGGCACGCAGCACGGGATCCTCGGCATCGATGCACCAGACATCGTTACCTTTGACGCTCAGCAAGTGCTTGACCCGCAGCATGGCCGGTCTCCCCTGAAGTCAGTCGAACGCGATCGATTCTACGCTCGCCACCGCGGAAAGGTGCTCGCGGCAAATAACGCTGCGCGCCGCAGCAATCCCGCCGTCTGGTTTTCGCCTTCCGCAGCAGCGAGCGCTATCCTGCCGCGGATATGTCCGAACTCGACATCGCATTATCGATAGCGCTCGGCATAGGTCTTGCCGCCGCGGTGGGCCTGCGCGTGTTCCTGCCTCTGCTCGTGGCCAGCGCGGCTGCGTATACCGGGCATCTGCAGCTGAGCGACAGCTTCGCGTGGCTCGGGTCCGGGCCCGCGCTGATCATGCTCGCCGTTGCCGCGACCGCAGAGGTGCTGGCGTACTCCGTACCCGTCGTGGACAACGCGCTCGATGCCGTCGCCGCACCTGCTGCGCTCGTTGCCGGCACGCTCGTCTCGGCCGCGGTGATGACCGACCTACCTCCGATCGTGAAGTGGACGACCGCGATCATTGCGGGCGGAGGTGTCGCTGGCCTCACGCAGGGAGTAACCACCGCACTGCGCGCGAAATCCACGGCACTTACGGCGGGCCTTGGCAATTCAGTGATCGCCACTTCCGAAGCCGGCGGCGCATTGCTGTTGTCGGGCCTTGCATTGATTGCACCGTTCATCGCAGTGGCCGTGGTCGCGATTCTCTGCTGGCTCGCGATTCGATGGGCGCGGAAGCTAGCGGCACGCATGCGGCGCGAACGATCACCGGCGCAATGATCAACACGTGGAGTAACTGTCATGACCACTCGTGTTCCGAATGCGTACCAGCATCTGCAGAAAAGCCAGCCTGATTACATCGCAGCCGTCGAACAACTCGGCACAGTCGTGAGGCAATGTGGACCGCTCGACCCCAAGACCGTGCACCTAATCCAGCTCGCCGGCGCCGCCGCCATTCGCTCTGAAGGTGCCGTCCACAGTCACGTCCGTCGAGCACTCGACGACGGCGCGAGCATCGACGAGCTGCAACACGCCCTCATCGCACTGACGAGCACCATCGGCTTTCCCAATGTGATGGCGGCGTTGAGCTGGATGAACGATGTGGCGCATGGGAGATCGGCATGAGCCATTCCATCTCGCTGTTTCGTTGCTGACGAAACAGTGAGTTTGGAGATGAAAAGAATTTGCCTGCAAATGACGATTCAGGGATGACTAACAACGCGCTTGCGCACCTGCGACAAGGAGTTTTCAGGTGATGTCTGATCGCTTTCCGAAGAGCTCACTCGCTGTGTGAACCGCATGTGACGGCGGGGGCGCCGTATGTGCAACTTAAACCTACAAATTGCCTTGTTTTCTGCTGTTTTCGTTGGGCATTGGAGACAGATTGTCGCCTCTGACTTTGTTCCATAGATTCGCCCGCGGCTAAGCCAAAAAGAATCTCCGTCGCAATACACGTCCAAAGCGGATCGCGAGCCGCTCGCGTGTGAGTTTGATTGATCTTGCCGTGATCACCGCGGGTGATCAGTTCTGTCCAGGGAGACTGTCGAATGAACCTCAAACGTGTCTACGTGGCACTGTCGTGCCTCGTGTCTGTCGTTTTCGCTGCACCCGCCACGACGCTGGCCGCCAACCCCGCCGGCGTCGCGCATAACTCGAGCCTCACCAACGTCGCGCTGTACGGCAAGCCCACCGGGTTGCTGATCGCCGGCCGCTGCAATCGCTATGCGACGGTGTTTTCCACCATTCGCACGAAGGGCGCCGAGGTGCTGGCGTATCTGAATCCTGTCGAGCGGCCCGATTCGCAGGTCTGCGCGCTCGATCGTGGCTTCTACATGAACAACTACGGCGCCGTGCCGCTGTGGCCTTATCCCACGTACGGTCAACGTCAACAGTGGGCTGGTAGCCGCCTGACCGATATGCGTCCGGGTTCCAAGTGGATTCTCTTCATGGTCTCGTACATCGAGAACCTGATGCGTGAGAAGAAGGTCGACGGCGTGTTCCTCGATGTGGTGGGTGCGCGCGTGTGGGGCACACTGGCCTCCTGGGATTCCTGGTCCGCTGCGGAGAAGAACGCCTGGACGGATGGGAACATCGACCTGGTGAAGCGTCTCGATGCCTCGCGTCGCAGGCTCAATCCCAAGTTCATCATCATGAACAACAACGTGTGGGATCGCGGCGATACCCGCGGCCTGCCCGGTGAAAAGTTTGTCGATGGCGTCACCATCGAACATCCGAAGCTCGGCGTGCAGCCCTGGCACAAGAACTACGCGCAGAAGACGTTCTCGAACATCGGACACCGTCGCGTGCTGGTGATTGCCCGCACCACGGCCGATGCGAAGCTCTGGTCCGCGGTGTCTGGCGTGACGCATGTGTCCGACCAGATGTACTACGGCTATCCGACTCCGCCACCGGTGCCGTTCAAGTTGCTGACCGATCGCAAGTAACCCCTGTCGACACGGGCCAGCCTCCTGATGGACGCTGGCCCGTGAGCTTGCCTCTTCCGCTCCCTACTCTCCCGCCTCAAACGCCTCCAGATCATCGATCGCGCACGCAACGCGGCGAATGAACTCGCGCGCCGCGTCCTGAGGCTGCATATCCTTCGGTTGCATATCGGATGGGCACAGCGTGTTCGTCCAGAAAGCCAGCGCAGGGAAGAGCTGCGCGCGGTACAGGTCCCAGGCCTCATCGAAAGAGGGGGTTAGCCCGCCTCTGCTCTTCGTCTCCGAGAGATAGAGCCGCAGCAGATCCTGCTCCCACTGCCTGCGATTCTGCGGTGTCAATGCAACCGAGATCGCATAGGCGAAATCCCGTGACCAGTTGCCGACGCAGCAGCAGTGCCAATCGGCGAGCCCCATCTGCACGTCATCGCGGACGTACCAGTTCTTCAAGTGAACATCGCTGTGGACGAGCGTTCGCGGCAGCTTGTCATGCAATGCGATGGCCCGCTTCGTGGCCGGCCACACTTCAGGAAAGCGACGGAACACTCGCTCCGGAATGACATCCTCCGCAGCAAGAAAACCGTTGTTGCTGCTCTCCTTCATGTAAACGAAATCCTCGATTCGCTGCCAGAACTGCGGCAACGTGGGCAACGCAAACTGTGCGGACTGCAGCCCCGGATGCTCGTGCATCGCCGCGTGATACGTCGCCATCAGCGTCGCCATGCTCGCAGCACGTTCCCAGTTCATTGCCGTCGTGTGGCTGCAGAATTCCACCTCATCGGTCATGTCGTTCAGGATCACGATCGACGCAAACGATTGAGGATCGTAGTTCGCGTGATAGGCGCGCGGCGCTTCGATATCGAGCAAGCGTCGGATCTGCGTGTAGAACATCTTCTCGCCATGCGCCGCGCCGCATAGCCCCATGTTCAACCGCTGGATCAACGCGTGAGAAGCCTTGCAGAAGACCGACGCGGGAAGGCCGGCCTCTTCTCCAACGCGGTTGTATGTGAGGAAGACGCGACGTCGGTTCGTCGAGCCATCATCCTCGGACGCCAGCCGAAATGCGGTGACGCGGGCTCCCCGAGTGTCGGCGCACATAAAATGCGTCAGCCATTCCGGCGTCATCGCCTCGTAGGTGCACGGAACGTCTGTCGCCGCGACGGCCTTCGCACCAACACGCATGTCTCGCTCGTACAGCGTCGTGATCTGTTCGGCCAGAGTTGAGTGCATCTCAAATCCCCCAAGCCCGTAGTGTTGCGACGGCTCCGCCATAGCGTGCGCAGGCTTCGCCGGGAATGTCCATCCAGGAGAATTCAGACGCAGGCGCGCAGCGGCGACTTGTGCGTCGCAAACGGCTGCGGCTGAGGAACCACTTCACCGCCGGACGATTCCTGTCTCGAGTGTGCCGTAAAGGTTGGTGTCATGCGGAGATGTGCGCTCGGCCTGATGTGTGTGTTCCTGTGGGTCGCAGGTTGCACTGAGACGTCGGTTCTGCCGCCACAGACCGGCTATGGCCCCAATCCCACTCTGCCGGCGCCGCACTCACGGTTGATTCCAACCATTCATGTCGCCACCGCGAAGGGATGGGCGGACGAACAGACACCGACGCCAGCGGACGGTCTCGTCGTCACAGAGTTCGCCGCGAATCTCGATCATCCGCGCTGGCTCTATGTGTTACCGAACGGTGACGTGCTGGTGGCGGAAACCAACGCGCCCGAACGCCCCGAAGATGGCAAGGGGATCCGTGGTTTCTTCATGAAGAAAGCTCAGGCGCGCGCGGGGCCGGCGTGCCCAGCGCGAATCGCATCCGCCTGTTGCGCGACGCCGATGGCGATGGTCGCGCCGAGCTCCAGGAAACGTTTCTGCAGAATCTGCATTCGCCCTTCGGCATGGCGCTCGTCGGCGAGAATCTCTACGTGGCGAACACCGATGCCGTCGTGCGCTTTCCGTATCGCCCAGGGGACACGACGATAACGAGCCCGGCCGTGAAGCTCGCCGATCTACCCGCCGGAGCCATCAATCACCACTGGACGAAGAACCTCATTGCGAGCGCGGACAGTAAGAAGCTCTATGCCACCGTCGGCTCGAACAGCAAGGTCGCCGAAAATGGCATCGAGACAGAGGAACGCAGAGCGGCGATCCTCGAGATCGACACGGCGACCGGAACGTCGCGCATGATGGCAACGGGCTTGCGCAATCCCAACGGGATGGATTGGCAACCGCAAAGTGGCTCACTGTGGACCGTCGTGAACGAGCGCGATGAGATCGGCAACGACCTCGTTCCCGACTATCTCACCGCCGTCGTCGATGGCGCCTTTTACGGTTGGCCTTACAGTTACTACGGCCAACACGTCGATGAGCGCGTGCAACCGCAGCGGCCTGATCTCGTCGCGCAGGCGCGAGTGCCCGATTACGCGCTGGGCTCTCACACCGCATCGCTGGGGCTCGTGTTCAATCGCGGGACACTTTTTCCGGTGCACTATGCGAACGGTGCCTTCATCGGTCAGCACGGCTCCTGGAATCGAAAGCCGCGGAGCGGCTACAAGGTCGTGTTCGTGCCGTTCGCCGCGGGCCATCCATCGGGGCCGCCGGAAGACATCCTGACAGGATTCGTCGACGAGGATGATGAAGCCCTGGGCCGGCCGGTGGGAGTCGCGATCGACCAGCGTGGCGCTCTGCTCGTGGCAGACGATGTCGGCAATCGAATATGGCGCGTCGCACCGCGCGCATCTGCACCACCGCGATAATGCAATTCAGCGCTGCATATTCTCTTATATCCTGTTCCTGATTAAGCTCGCGCGGCAGCCGGGCGATGCATTCCTTTGCCGCCGCTGACGATAGCGGCACACACAGTCGATTCATCATTCAGGAGCGGGACAATGGGCACTTCGAGAGTAGCACTGGTGACAGGTGGTGGGCGCGGCCTCGGAGAAGTCATGGTCGCGGCGCTGCTGAAGGACGGTCATCGCGTCGTCATCTCCTCGACCGATGAGAAGTCGCTCAAGGACACGATCGCGAAATACGCTCAACCCGGGCAAGCGAAGTACGTCGTCGCAGAGCTCTCCAAGCCCGGCGAGCCCGAGCGGCTCGCCAAGGAGGCCGAAGCAGCCTTCGGCCAGATCGATATCCTGGTGAACAACGCTGGCTTGAGCGTGGGCACCATTCGTCCTGACTATCTCAAGCGTCCGTTCAAGTTCTGGGAAGCAAGCCGCGAGCAGATCGAGTACTTCTTCGCCGTCAACACGCTGCAAGCGATGCTGCTCTCCGCTGCATTCGCTCCGGCGATGATCAAACGCGGTTGGGGCCGCATCGTCGCCAACACGACGAGCATGGACACCATGCTGCGCATTTCGCTCTATGGCATGTCGAAGGCCGGGCTCGAAGCGGAAACGGCGATTCAGTCCTCGGACCTGGTCGGAACGGGCGTGACGGCCAACGTGCTCGTGCCCGGCGGCGGCGCCGGTTCGCGCATGACCGATATCGCCAACATTCCGCGCGAAGAATTGCTGCCGCCGGACATCATGGGGCCACCGATGTCGTTCCTCGCCTCGGATGCCTCCAATGACTTCAACGCCCGCCGCATCATCGCGCGCCGGTGGGACAAGACGCTGCCACCGAGAGAGGCTGCACAACTCGCCAGCGACGTGATTGCCTGGAAGGGCTACGGCACGCAAGCCGTGAACCCGGCTTCAACCAATCCTCCTCCCCAGTGATCCATCTCTGACGCGAGGCGCGATAGAAATCACAATGAAGAAGTACGCGCTGCACACGATGCTGTGCTTGCTTGCGCTGGCCCCGGCCGGCGCAAGCGCCCAGACACCCACGGCCCCGATTCACAATCCCTTTCTCGCCGACTCGGCCTATCCGGTCGCGCATGGCTATGGCGATCTCACGCCGTTCGCCGGCCCCAAGGCGTCGAGCCGACAACTGCAGGTCGATGAAATCGCGTGGAAGAAAGTCGGTCCCATCAATGGCTATGCACCGATCTTCTCGAACCCCTATCCCAACGGTAAACGGGTGATCTGGGTGGGCGGTTACGACCGCGTCGCCAAGCTCGACGCGGAGTCGCTCGAGGTACTGACCACGTACGGGCTGGGCGGCAACACCTACTTCGGTGAGGAGGAGATCGATCGTCACATCGCACGCATGGATGCGATGAACGATGAGCAGGTCGCGGTGTACGAACAGAACCTCTGGCGCATTCCCTACCGCAGCGTGCAATCCGCGTATCGGATGATCAGCCGCGACAACGAGCTGTACATGCCGTATCGCTCGAGTGAAGGCATTGCGCTGCGGGTGTTCGCGGATAGCGATCCTGCGGACCCCGCTTCGGACATCGTGCTCAAGCGCGAGTGGAAGGTGCCGCCCGAGCTGTCGCGCGCCAACATCATGAGCGTCAACATGACGTATGACGGTTGGGTGGTGATGGTCACGCAGGATGGCGTGATGGTTGCCCTCGCGCGCGACTTCAGCCAGCACAAGACACTCAAGTTGCCGCGCAAGGGTGAGGAACCTGCGGAGGCGAATTTCTTCGCTGCCTTCGTGCGCAACGGACTCACGGTCGACAATCAGAATGGCATCTATGTCGTCACGCGCGACAACCTGCATCGCGTGCAATGGACCGGCAGCAAGCTCTCGCTCGATGAGGCGGACGGCGCCTGGAGTGCGGCGTATCCGAACGAAGTCAGCATCGGCAGCGGCACCACCCCCACACCGATGGGCTGGGGGCCGAAAGAAGATCACCTGGTCATCATCGCCGATGGCACGAAGGGCAATCGCGCGATGGCTTTGTGGCGCGACAAGATTCCGAGCAATTGGAAAGGGCTGCCGGGCTACGACCGTCGCGTGGCCGGTGTCACGCCGATCGTCTTCGGCGTCTCTCCCAACGAGAGCATTCAAGTGGAGAACGCCGCTGTCGTGTATGGCTATGGCGCCTTCTTCAACAACTTCGACAACAGCTTCCTCACGCAATTCATGCCGAAGGCGAAGAAGGCCGCCGAGCGCGAAGACACCTCTGGCGTGGTCCATCTGCCCGGCAAGGTATCGGCCGGCGGCTCCCGCATCGATTGGGATCCCAAGAATCGCACGCTGAAAACCGTGTGGAAGAATCAGACGAACTTCGTCAACACGGTGTGCACCGTCAGCAGCGGCAGCAACATGGTGTATTGCTGGGGCATGCGCGATCGTCAATGGACCCTCGAAGGCGTGGACTGGAAGTCAGGTGCCAGCGCCGTGCACTACACGCTCGGCCCCAGCAAGCGCTACGACGCGTTGGGCGGACCGATCATCGTCGATCACAACGGCGATGTGAATTGCGCGTGCTCGGGCGGACTGGGGATGGTGCGGGTGCGAGTGAAGAACGCGAAAGAGTGACGCGCGTGCTT
>JBEVDW010000600.1:0-4937 GCA_040513115.1 Steroidobacteraceae bacterium
GAAGCGGGCAGGATCTTCTGATCCACCGCCAGCGCGATGAGGTGCTGACGCTGGACCGTGTGGACGAAGCGCTCCGCGGGACTCGGAAACGCCCAGCCACTCGTCTGCATGTCGTACGGCCCGCAGCTTTGCAGTACGCGCTGAGCCAGCTTTTCCTCCAGCTCCGCCGCGGCCACGGACCAACCGGCGGGCAAACGATAGACGACGAGGTTCTTGAACCACATGGCGCGAGCTTCGCAAGGGGGAGGGCTGCGAGTATACGGATGCTTCCCGCGCGCGCGAGGCTTGATTTTCTCGTTGCAGAGCGGGTTGGATTTGATGCGGGTGCGACCATGCGTTACCGTCCCGCGCAGCAGACGCGTAACAATCAGTCTTTCTGCACGCCAGGACGACCCAGAGAACTGTCAGGGGGAATTACCGTGTCAGCCGTATCCGTGCGCCACTCTCTTCACGTCGAAGTGAATCCTCGCTTCACCAGTTCACCCTATGAACCGGAACTGCCAGCGGTTCAGAGTCTCGACCAGATCAATCTGCTCGATCGCGCGCTTTATTCTCGGGGCGATCCGCATGCCGCGTGGCGGCTGCTGCGTGAACAGGCGCCCGTCTTCTGGCATGAGCAAGGCACTCCCGGCACAGAAGGCAAGGGCTTCTGGGTCTTGTCGCGCTACGACGATGAGTTGGTCGCTTATAGGAATAGTCAGGTTTTCAGCAGCGAAACGGGTCCCTTTCTCGATCTCGCACCTGAGACGATGCCGAACAAGATGCTCGCGAGCATCGACGGCCGCATGCACAAGATGAACCGCGGTCTCGTCGTCCGCTTCTTCACGCCGAATGCGGTGGCGAAATGGTCGGCGTCGATCCGGTCGACCGTCACTGGATTGCTCGACAACGTTGCGGAACGCGATGAGTGCGATTTCCTGACGGACATCGCGAGCGGGCTGCCGGTAATTGCCACCTGCAATCTACTGGGAATGGTTCCGGAGGAGGCGAAGGCGCTGGCGGCAACGCTGGCGGCGGCGCAAGCGGATTCGCCTGAGACCCTGCAGGAGTTCAACGATGCCACGCTTGCGTTCTTCGATCGCGTTGCGTCTGAGCGTCGCAAGTCTGGTTCCCGGGACTCGATCATCGGCGCCGTTGCGAATGAGACGCTGGATGGCGCACCGCTGCCGGACGATGAGACTGCGCACCTGCTCTGGAATCTCTTCTTCGGCGGGGTCGACGCGACAATCCATGCGGCGACGGCCATGCTGCTGACGTTGTTCCACCATCCCGATCAGTTGCAGATTCTGCGCGACGATCCCGCGCTCGTCGAAGGTGCCATGGACGAGCTCCTGCGATGGACGTCGACCTCGCACACCAACAAGCGGCAGGTGCTGCAGGATATTGAGATTCATGGAACGCATTTGAAGAAAGGCGACTACGTGACGATGTGGTCACCGTCTGCGAATCGCGATGAGCGTGCATTCGACGATCCGTATCGATTCGACGTGCGCCGTGTCATGTCCCGCCCGATCATGACGTTCGGCGGTGGCGGGCCGCATCAATGTCTGGGTCAGTTTTTCGCGCGGCTGGAGCTCCGCATTCTGCTAGAGGAGTTCCTGCGGCGTTTCCCTGATGTCGAGCAGTCGGGTCGCGCCGAGCGCGGCAATCACTTCTCGGTCATCACCGCTGCGTTCAGATCCTTGCCGATTCGCCTGCGTCGATCTGCCTAGGATGCAGGCTGAAGCGATGCACGTGCAGCTTTGTGGACTGGAGCTCTGAACCCTCATGGCACCCGCCTGGCCATGGCTTCTCGGCATTCTCCTGATCCTCGTCGGCTTTCTCGGCATCTTCCTGCCTGCACTTCCTGGTGTGCCGCTCATGTACGCAGGGATGGTGCTCGCAGCATGGGGTGATGACTTTCAGCGCATCGGCTGGTTGTCGCTGACCGTGTTGGGTGTGCTGACGGCGATCAGCGTGATCGTCGACTTCGCAGCGTCCGCGATGGGTGCACAGCGGGTGGGCGCGAGCCGGCGAGCCATTTGGGGAGCGTTCGTCGGCGCCGTGATCGGTGTGTTCTTCGGCTTGCCGGGGCTCGTGTTCGGACCGTTCATCGGTGCCGTCGTGGGCGAGCTGTCCGTGCATGGCCGGATGACGGATGCCGGCCGCGTCGGCATTGGCACGTGGCTCGGTCTTCTCTTCGGCACGCTCGTGAAGATTGCGATTGCGTTCTCCATGCTCGGCGTCTTCGTGCTGGCGTATTTCATCGGTTGATGGTGCATGGACAACGTGACGCACACGCTCGTCGGAGCGTTGCTGGGGGAGGCTATTGCTCGTTGCTGCATGCGGTCGCTGCCGCTCGAGGCACGCCGACGCATCTTCGTGCCGACACTGGCGATCGGCAGCAACTTGCCCGACCTGGATCTGCTGTACACGACCGTCGGTCAGGGCAAGCTCGACTATCTGCTCCACCATCGCGGGCACACGCACACGATCCTCGGTGCGTTGTTGCTGTCGCTCGGAATGTGGTTGCTATACGAGTGGCTGTGGCGAGCTCGCAAGCACGTGCCGTTGCCTCTGGAACGGCGTGCGCTGTGGGTCGCCGTGCTTGTGGGCCCGCTGCTGCATATCGCAATGGATGCCACTAACAGCTACGGCGTGCATCCCTACTGGCCCTTCGACAATCGTTGGCGCTACGGCGATGCCGTGTTCATCATCGAGCCGATGTTCTGGGCCGCCAGTGCACCGCTGGTATTCCTGCTGCGATCGATCTGGTCGCGCGGACTAGTCGTGCTCGCACTCATTGCGGGAATCTGGCTGAGTCTCAGCACGAAGATGGTTCCAGCGTCGCTGCTCGGCGCATTCGTTGCGTTGAGCGCGCTCATGCTGTACGTCGGATACAAACTCTCTCCTCCGCGAGCGGCCGTGACCGGCGTCATCGTCTGGCTCGCACTCACGGCGTTGTTTCTCTCAGCGGGCAGCGCCGCTGAAGCGCGTTTGCACGCAGCGCTGACTCGAACAATGCCGCACGAGCAACTGCTCGATGCGATGCGCAGTCCCATGCCGATGAATCCGGTGTGCTGGGAAGTGATGCTCGTACAGAGCCGCGACAGCGCATCGTTCTCGGTGCGGCGGGCGGTCCTCTCGTTGGCGCCCGGCTGGATTCCCGCCTCGACATGTCCCACGCGCGGCTTGAACCTGTCGACTTCCGCGCCGTTGCGGGCTGTCTCTGTGCCTGACAACGACGAGTTGCAGTGGCACGGTGAGCTGACCATGTCGCGCGCGGCTCTTCGCGACTTGGCGCAGCAACGCTGCGAAGCACGTGCACTGCTGCAGTTCGCGCGCATCCCATGGATGACTGAATCCGAGCAAGCGACGCAGTTGGGTGATCTGCGCTATGACCGCGAAGCCGGTCCGGGCTTTGCGGAGATCGACATCACGCCCAGAAGCGCGCCGCAATGTCCGTGTTGGGATGCGCCGTGGATTCCGCCTCGGAGTGATGTGCTGGAGTAGCTGTGCCGAGCGACTGGACCTCATTCGAGCACGGCAAAGTGCAATACTTCAGGACAAAGCAGACACGCTTTTGCGGCGTGCGTAACCGTTCGCCATGCCAATGTTTGCCAGGGCATGCGGGTATTTCCAGTGAATCTAACAATAGCTTGGCGGCAGATGGAGGGTGCGCCTTCTTCGATGCATGCTTCGACTCGAACCGCCAGCGCGTTCCGTATACAGAGGACAAATGCCGACCGAGCGCACCTGCATACGTTCTGACCAGAGGTTGGAACTACTCGACGTCACGTTTTCGGTGACGAGGGCACAGGGGGGACGTTCAGAACTTTCCTTATTGGACGAACCTTTGGACGGTAGACAACGAATGTGGAGGGTACACGGCTTCCGCATGGACTCCTGGACATTTCCCCAGGGCGTCACGATCAATCTTCTTTACGCAGCGATACAGCACCGAGGGTGACAAACCGTGACGCCGGCAGACCTCGCTTACCGTCACGCCAGGCTGATCCGCCTCGCGCAAAATCTCGATCTTCTGCTCAGCCGTGAATCGTCGATACTCGCGTTTGCTCATGAACTTCGCTTCCTCTGCAGCTCGCCTGCAGCAGATCGAAGTCTCTCATCTTCGCGTAGCCTTTTGTCCGGAAGTCGATGAAGCTACACAGCGGGCTTGCATTGAAGAACTGAGGAAATACGAATCAGCGTGTCAACCCGACTACATTGAAGTAGGTTTGCTCAGTTACCCTTACGACAGTACCTATCGCGCTCTGGAGCTATTTGGCACCGAAGTGCTACCCGCGTTCAGAGAGACCTGAGGGGTGCTGCGGGTCGTAGCTGTGCAACGCTAGTAGGACGGATTACTTCTAGCGCTAGAAGGGACGGGTTTACTTCTCGTCGAACACACAAACTTCTGTTTTGGCTGCAGGCCAAGCGCTTTTGTAGCGTCCGCTCAGACGGGATCGGGCGTGTTGGTCGATGATCTTACGGAGCAATGCGGCGCAGTCCGGCAACTCTGTCGATAGGCTCAAGCAAGGGCTCGGCTTGATGACAGAACTGGCGCCAAGCTCCTAAGCGAGTGCGGCTTCGTATGACCTTGTCGGGACTACAGCCGCTTCCTTTTTGATCACTTTGGACGAAAACCACATTCCCATGAATGCGAGCCCCATCGACATGAAGGTTGCAATAATGGTCGCGGTCTTGCTGGTGAACGTCGCAAGCGCCGCAAAAATCGGCGCAGCCATAGCCCCGTGAATAGCAAATAGTGACAGGGTCACCAGCAGGGGCAGCAGGTAAGAGTGACGACGTTCGAGAACGTCTCCACGGCCGCTGAGGCCTTTTTTGCTCCAGCAGCGAGAACGTGCGCGCGCCACGATCCTCTAGTGGACCCCAGAATCGGAGGATGCGCCTATGCGGCCAGGGGTTCTGTCTCGGATAAAATTACGATCTCGCCG
>JBEVDW010000601.1:0-4950 GCA_040513115.1 Steroidobacteraceae bacterium
TAGGGGGCCGCGCTTGAACAGGTAGTAGCGGGCCGTATTTTTCAACAGGCGCGGGCCTCTGAATTCGCGGTTCTGCGAAATCTCGCGCCGCAACTTCCACTGCATCAGGATGCCGCGATGCTCACTCAAGTTCTGACCGACAGCTGGATTGGCGCTCACGAGTGGCACGCCCAGCGAGGCCAGCAATGCCGGGGCGCCGATACCTGAGCGTTGCAGAATGAGCGGTGAGGCCAGCGCACCTGCGCACAGGATCACTTCGCGGTGGGCGTGAATCGTCTCCTTCGCCTCCCCTGTGATCACATTGATGCCGATGGCGCTTCTGCCATCGAACAGCACTGTATCGACCAGGGTGTCCGTGAGGATGGTGAGGTTGGGTCTGTCGCGCACAGGATGAAGAAAGGCCGTCGCGGCGCTTTGGCGTCGGCCGCGGTAGATGGTCCGCGGCGCATAACCGATGCGCTCGATGTCGTCCGGTGCGTTCACGTCTTGAACGGTCGACCAACCCATCGCCGCGCCTGCGGCGATGAACGCTTCGTTGAGCTCGTCGCGGTCGGTCGGCAGCGTGACCTTCAGGGGACCCGCGGCGCCGCGAGCGATACCGGCACCGAGCTCGTGACTCTCGAGCTCACTGTAGGCCTTGGCGATCTGTCGCCAGCTCCACTCCTCGCTCGTCGCCGCCGCGAGCGCATCGAAATCGGCGGGCTGACCTCGCACATACATCATGCCGTTGATCGCAGTGGAACCGCCCAACACGCGACCCCGCAGCCAGTTCTCGGCCGTCATGGCGGTGCCCGCCTCCGGTTCGCAGGGGAACGGCCAGAGATGCTTTGGATCCTGCATCACCTTGCCCATTCCCTTGGGCATGTGAATGAACGGGTGGGTATCACGGGGCCCGGCTTCGACGAGTGCAACACTCACGCCGGGATCCGCCGACAAGCGATAGGCGATCACGCAACCGGCAGCACCGCTGCCGACGATGACGTAGTCGAAGCTGCGCATGCCCATCACCCGTTCGCAGCGCCGGCAACCGACCACTCGAGCGGTAAGGCTTCGAGTGCCACGACGAAGCCGGCGCGAAAGGTCGGTTTGAAGTCCGGGCGCAACTGAAAGCGCGGGATCCGCTTGAACCACTCCTCCATCAGAATGCGGAACTCCGACCGCGCCAGATTGTGACCGAGGCAGAGATGCGGGCCGATGGAAAAGGGCAGCAACGTACGGCGCGAGCGGTCCAGCTGTATCTGCTCTGGATCCGGGTTGTATTTGGCATCGTGCCCCACGACCGGATTGGTGCACAGAACCATGTCGCCACGGCGGAAGCTGACGCCATAGCGCTCGCAGTCCTTCGCGACCAATCGCGGCGAAACCACGACACCAAACAATCGCAAGGCTTCTTCGACGAATGCCGACATCGACTCGGGACGGCTATGGAGGCGAGCCTGCAACAGCGGGTCCGCACCCAGCGCACGGAAGGCGAAACTCATGGCATTGGTGACGGTGTCCATCCCCGCGAGCACGAGCAGAAAACACATGGACTCGAGTTCCTGCTGATTGAGCTCGCGTCCTTCGAGCCGCGCGTTCAGCAAGTGAGAGATGAGATCATTGCGACGCTCGCGCCGTCGCTGCTCGATCAGTGCAGCCATTTCGTCCTTGATTTCCAAGCCCAGCTGAAAGCTGCGCTCTTCGCTCACTGGGCGAAAGAACTCGTCGACGATGGCCCTGAACTCGTCGAAACGCTCCAGCGGCAGACCCATCATTTCCATGAACACGGTGACCGGGAATCGCGAGGAGACCTCGCGCACGAAGTCGCACTGGCCGCGATCGGCTACGGTTGCGACGAGACGCGCCGCCCGTTGCCGCATGACTTCCTCCCGCTCCCGCACCGCCTTGGGTGCGAAGTGCGGCATCAGAATCTGGCGGTAAGCAAGACTTGCCGGCGGATCCATGTGCAGTGGGATCAAGCCCGCCGGATGTGCCACACGCGGAATCTCCATCTCGCGAGCGGAGAAATGCTCGTAGTCCATGAGGATCTCTGCCGCGATCTGATAGTCGGTGATCACCCAATGCCCGCCGTTGTCGGGCGTATAGAAAACCGACGGAGCATCTCGGAGCAGTGACGCATAGCCGGTATGAAGATCTTCTTTGAGCCGCGGATCCGCATACATATCGAACGCAAAGATTCGATCGGCGGAAACGTGGCCGGGAACCGTGCTGCTGGTTGCATTTGCCATCCGACCCCCTGATGTTTGTCTCTGTCAGCGCAATCGCGGCAGGTGCAGATGTGCCTGCGCGTATCGAGTGCGGAGTGTGGGCTTGTCGATCTTCCCTGTCGCCAGCCGCGGTAACGCGTTGCGCTCGATGGCAACGTACCGTGGCACTTTGAAATCCGCCAGCTGAGCGCTGCAGTGCTGAACGATGCGCGGTGCGACGCTCGTATCGAGCGCATGGATCACCGCGAGCGGAGTCTCCCCGAAACGTTCATCGAACGCGGCGATCACGGCTACTTCGTCGATGCCCGGGATCTCGCTCACCACGCGCTCGATCTCGGCCGCGGAAATATTGAGTCCACCCGAGATGATGATGTCGCGCATGCGATCGAGCATCGTCAACATGCCGGCTTCATCGAGCACACCCAGATCGCCGGTGCGCAGCCAGCCGTCAACGATCGCAGCGGCCGTCCCCTCGGGATTGCTCCAGTACTCCACCATCACCGCGGGACCGCGAATGACGATCTCCCCCGGGACGTGAGGTGGGCAGACGTTGCCGTCGGGATCGATCACGCAAACTTCGGTGAACATGCCGCCGCGTCCGCACTTCTCGGGATTCGAGACGGAACACTCGCGAGTGTTGATGGTCGCGGTGCCGCCCGCTTCCGTCTGGCCATAGATCTGTCGCAGCAGCGCGCCGCGCTCCATCCACTTCGCGAGCAACTTCGGCTCTACACGCGCGCCGCCGACATGCGCGATACGCAAGTGTGAAAGATCCGCGGCCTGGAAATCCGCACATGCAGCGATGCGCTCGAAGAATATCGGCGCGCCCATGAGCACGTTGATGCGATCTTCGAGCAGCCTGCGCAGTGCCACGGCAGGTTCGAATGCTTCTTCCAGATAGATCGTGGCGCCGAGCGTCAGGAACTGGGTGAGCACGACGAATCCCGCGTTCGTGCTGAGCGGCGCGACGAGAAACACGCGTGCAGCGTGGCGACAGTCCGGTTCCTGTAGAGCGAACTCCGCTACGTAGCTCAGCATCGTTCGATGCGAGAAGGCGACGCCCTTCGGTCGCGCGGTCGAACCGCTCGTCGCTATGATGGCGACGCGGTCGTCCGATGAAGGCTCGAAAGCCGGGGCTGTAGTCGAGTAGTTGCGCTGCTCGCGGACCGTCGACAGGCTGTAGATCTCAGTACGCGCTGGAAGTGCGATCTGCCGCGCGGTAACCAACCGCGGTTCATCGGCGAAGATGAAGCGAGGTTGATAGTGGCCAACGAGGTATTCGATCTCCGGGCCGGCAAAGCGCGCATGTAGCGGCGCGACGATGCCGCCGGCACGAATGATCGACCGCGCCAGTACGCACCACTCGACGGAATTCGCCGCGAGGATCACGACACGGTCGCCACGCTGCAGCCCGCGGTCACGCAGGAAACCTGCAAGCGCGGTCACCCATCGATCCAATTCGGCATAGGTGAGTGCCTTGCCGGCGAACACGATCGCTGGTGAGTGCGCCTGCTCGGTGGCCCACCAACGCAGCGCGCTATCGAGTGTCGCGGTCATGCGAGTGGGGGGATGTGGCTGAATAGTTCGAGTGGGACGTGCATACTACGATGCACGCGTCATGTGAGGACCGAGCGACGTATCGTGGCAGCTGCAACAACCAAACACTCTCTCTTCGCTCGCGCCACTCGCAAAGACAAGCCCGCACGCAAACGCGCGGCTGCCACCACAGCGGGCACTCAGGCAGACATTCGTGAACGCCGGCGCGCGGCGATGTTCAACGCCGCCATCGAGTGCATCGAGGAGTACGGACTCGGCAGGACGACGATGGAAGATGTCGCGGCCCGTTCCGGCTTTTCGCGCATCAGCGTGTATCGGGAATTCCGTAATCGCGAGACCCTGATCCGATCTGTGATCGTCTACCGTGCAGAGATCTTCAATGCTCAACTGGCGAAACGGCTGGGAAAATTCTCGAGCATCCCCGATGCGCTCGAACATTACCTGATGGCCTCCATCAAATTCGCGTTCGACGACCATGTGACTGGAGCAATGGTGCGTGGACCGATTGACTTTGCCCATGCCGGATCCCCTCATCACGACATCGTCATGCAAACGTGGGCACCGCTGTTCGCGACGGCGAAGGCGCAGAACAAATTGCCCGCGAGCTTCAGCGCCGAGGATGCAGTGAGCTGGATACTCATCACGCAGTTCACGATGACCCGACTCGTGGTGGATGCAAGGCTGCCTGCAGAGCGACTGCGGGAGTTGGTTCGCTCCTTCGTGTTGCCTGCATTCGGATCCCCCACAGAGGCTTAGTGCACGTCGAGGTACGGCGAGCCGCGAGGAACGCGCCTGTTGTGCACTGCGCAGCGAGCGGTCGCTGCTGATCATGTTACGTTTCGACCGGAACGTATCATTGTTACATTTAACGCGTCAACGTATCATCCGCGTGTCCGCCGCCCATCCCTTCCACCCGTAACTGGGGCGTCATGGCTCGCGTCTCTTACCCGTCGAATCTGAGTCCGGAAATCACGGATCTGCTGAGCCGTCGCGGCGCACTGAACGTGATGCGCATGATGGCTCACGCTCCCGGCGTGATGACCGCGTACTCACAGCTTGGGGTGACTCTGCTGCGCAAGGGCAAGCTCGATCCCGTCCTGCGCGAGCTGGCGATCCTGAAGATCGGTCTCCTGTGCGAATCCGAATACGAGTGGCACCAGCATGCCAGCATCGCGCGCACGGTTGG
>JBEVDW010000602.1:0-16996 GCA_040513115.1 Steroidobacteraceae bacterium
CAATTGCGGCGTCAGCGACAGCGCAGTGCGCCGCCAGACCAGCCGCGCCGGAGCGATTCCGGCGATCGGCGCGTCTGAAATGAGGCACCCATGCTGCTCGCGTTGGCAGGATGCAGGCCAGTTGGCTAAAGTACGCGCCGGCTGCTTCCAGGAAGCATTCGCTTCGGGCCGGCAGCACCGCGTTGGAGGGATCCGCCTCCCGAGGGTTGGCCCCCGGCAGTAAATGCCAGTGCGAGCGCAGCACTTCGTCTCCTGATCTGAACTAGACACTCCATCCTGATGAGCGAGTCGGAAGACAACGTCGATACCGAGACCTTCCGGCGCCTCGAACGGTTGCGCGAGCTGCGCATCGAGCACCGCGATCTGGACGATGTCATCCATCGCCTGCAGATGGATCTGTATGTCAACGAGGTGCAGCTGCGACGCCTGAAGAAGCGCAAGCTCATGCTCAAGGATCAAATCGCCCGCTTGGAAAGCGAGCTGATCCCCGATCTCAACGCCTGACGCCCCTTCCCACTAGCTCTCGATGGCCGAACTGATCGCTAAAGTGAGCCGCCAACTCGAGGCGCTGCTCACGTTCCCCTCGTTGCTGCAGATCGCCGGCATCGCCATCGCCCTCCTGCTGTCGTGGTGGATCGGCCGGGTGTTCGGCGAGCGCATGCGGACGCACGGAGCGGGCGCGTATGGCTTCGAAGAACGGGTGCGCGAGGCGTTCGGCATTGTCCTGCCCTATTTGTCGGCGCTGGTCATCATCGCGGCGTTCGGTGGATTGCTTCATGCCCTCAAGGCGCGCAGCGACATCATCGACCTTGCCATCACCCTATCTGGACTGCTGCTGCTGATCCGCTTCGCCGTGTACCTCGCGCGCGTTTCGCTGTCCGATCGCACCAAGGGCTGGGGCAACACGATCACGTTCCTGATCTGGGCCGTGCTGTCGTTGCACTTCGTCGGCTGGTTCGATCCGCTGGTGCAGGCGCTGGACAGCGTCGGGCTGAAGGCGGGCGAAAAGCGTATCACTGTGTGGACTGTGATGAAGCTCGCCTTCACCGTGGGCGCCTTCATCCTCGTCGCCGTCTGGCTCGCCCGCTGGATCGAGCGGCGCCTGATGAGCATGCAGGGCCTCGCCATCAGCATGCGCATCGGTATCTCCAAGTTCACGCAGGCATTCCTCATCGGTCTGTCGGTCCTGCTGGGCTTGAACGCCGCGGGTCTCGATCTCACGACCTTGAACGTGCTGACCGGCGCCATCGGTGTCGGCCTCGGCTTCGGTCTGCAAGCCATCGTCGCCAATCTCGTCAGCGGCTTCGTGCTGTTGATGGATCGCTCCATCAAACCGGGCGATGTGATCAGCTTCACCGGCACGACGGGCACGAGCACGGAAGGCTTCGGCTGGGTGCAGGAGCTACGCGGGCGCTACGTCGTCGTACGCGATCGCGATGGCGTCGAAACACTGGTACCCAACCAGCATCTGATCATCAATCCCGTCATCAACTGGAGCTACACCGATCCGAAGGTGCGTTTGAAGCTGCCCGTGCGCGTGAGCTACCGCAACGACCCTGAAGAAGCGCTGCGCGTACTGCTCATGGCGGCCGAGGGTCACGACCGTATCCTCCGCGATCCCGCGCCCGTCTCGCGCATGATGGGCTTCAACGAATACGGCTTCGATCTGGAGTTGCGCTTCTGGATCTCCGATCCGCAGGGCGGCGTCAACAACGTGCGTTCCGACGTGAACCGCGCGATCTGGCGGCTCTTCCAGGAGCACAAGATCGTGATCCCTGTGGCGCAGCGCGAAGTACGGTTCAGCATGCTGAAAGAGAACGGGGACGGCTCGCAGCCCGCTGATCGCGGATAGTTCGGCAGCCATTCTGACCTCAATGCCCTCCTCACCTCCCATCCCTGCCGAGGCCCTCGAACTCACCTTCATCCGCGCCGGAGGCCCGGGGGGTCAGAACGTCAACAAGGTCGCGAGCGCCGTCCAGCTGCGGTTGGACATGAACCGCTGGCCAGCCTTCCCGCCGGCAGCGCTCTCACGGCTTCGACGGCTCGCGGGCAAGCGCATGACCGGCGAAGACGTGCTCATCATCACTGCACAACGCTTGCGCACGCAGGAGCAGAATCGCCGTGATGCACTGGCGCGCGTCGAAGCGTTGATCGAAGAAGCGCTCATCCAGCCGAAGCTGCGCCGGGCAACGAGGCCTACGCGTGCGTCGAAGGAGCGGCGGCTGCAAACAAAGCAGCAGCGGGGCACAGTCAAGAAAGGACGTGGCAAGCCGAGTAGTTGGGACTGACGCTTCTACCGACGCAACTCAGCGATGCGTCACCTGCAACACGCTATTGCGAATCTGCTCGTGCAGCACCAGCTGTGCATCACCCTCGATCGCGGCGAGCGTTTCGCCCGTGAACGTAAGCTTGCCGTCCGCATTCACGCCGATCACATTGCGCGCTCGCAACAGGTCGATGAAGTTCTTGAACAGGGACCTGTCGAAGAACTCGGGTGAGTTCAGTTCGTAGAGCAGCGACATGCGCTGCGCCATCAACTGACATTGCGACTCGAGCGCGTCCTGCGTCATTTTGCCGCTGCCCGCATTGGTCAGCAGCGAGATCGTGAGGTAATAGCGCTCGATGATCTGCACGGTCACCTGGGCAAGCACCGACAACTGCACGGCCTGGCGCGAGCCCGTGTCGGGCCGGCGCCACTGGTCGCTTGCGGCGATGCGCTCCAACAGACCGTGGCTGCAGAGACCCTCCAGAGTCGAGCGCACGAGTTGCTCGATCTCGCTCTCGTCCCAGCGCAGGAACAGCTCATCGCGCACGTACGGATAGATACGCCACGCCAGCCGCTGGATGTCGCGCGTGCTCAACGTGCGGTTGTTCAAGAAGCAGCACGCCATGAGCGAGGGCATCGCCGCCAGGTGCATGACGTTGTTGCGGAAGTAGGTCATCAGCACTGAGTTCTCCTCCGTCATGCGCACCACATCACCCAACGCATGCGTCTGTCGTTGCAGGACGCCGAGCGCTTCGCCGTGGCGGATCATGGAAGCGCCATCGAGCGTCGTGACCTGAACATACGGGGAGTACGGTTCCTGACGCAGCAGCGCGGCATACAGCTCGAGCTGCTGTGCCAAGTCGCTGACCATCATGCTTTGCTTCGGTGTCGCGAGCAGTACTAGCGCGAGGAGATTGATGGGCGTCACGGCCGCCGCACTGTTGATGTTGGTCATCGTGCGCACCGCCAGCTCATCGACGGCTGCATTCAGCCATGCAGGTCGATCGCTGCGATCGTTCACTGCTTCTGCCGGACGATGCCGGGCGAGCACTTCATCGAGATGAATCGGCGCACCCAGACTCACGTGCACCTTGCCGAAGCGCTGACGCAACGCCGGTAACGTGCGCAGCATCATGAAGATCGACTCCTTCTCTTTGGGCTTGCCGGACAGCTCGTTGATGTAGGTCTTGCCCTCGACGAGTCGCTCGTAGCCGAAATACACCGGCAGGAAGACGACGGGCCGACGCGGATCGCGCAGGTAACTGCGTACGGTCATCGACAGCATGCCGGTCTTGGGCTGTAACAGCCTTCCCGTGCGACTGCGTCCGCCTTCGATGAAGTATTCGATGGAGTGCCCGCGCGCCATCATCAGGCCGAGGTACTTCATGAAAACCATCGTGTAGAGCGTGTTACCGCGAAAGCTGCGACGGATGAAGAACGCGCCGCCGCGGCGCAGGAATGGCCCGACGCCTGGCATGTTCAGGTTGATGCCGGCCGCGATGTGGGGCACCGCGTAACCGTTGTAATAGATGATGTACGAGAGCAGCAGATAGTCCATGTGACTGCGGTGGCACGGCACGAACACGATTTCGTTGCCTTCACCGATCGAATGGAGATTGTCGAGGTTGTGCAGCTCGACGCCGTCGTACAGCCGGTTCCAGAGCGTCGTGAGCGCGCGCGCCATCAAAGCGACGAAGATGGGCGAGTAGTTCGCAGCGATCTCGTACGCGTAGGACTGCGCCTGTTCCAGCGCCTGGCGTCGCGACAGCTTGCGGGCACTGATCTCGTCGACAACGGCCTGTCGCACGGCCTGGGTGCGCAGCACTTGCGTGATGATCGTGCGACGGTGGGACAGATCCGGTCCGATCATGGCCGCACGCTGCGTGCGCAACGAGGTACGCAACACGCGCGTCAAGCGACGCACAGCCCGCGCCGAGGTGGGCGCGCTCGTAACGACGTCTCTCAACGAAACCGGGTCGCCGAACTGCACGAACAGATTGCGACCGTTCACCAGGACCGAGAGCATCCTGCGAAGGCGCCCCGCCCGATCCCAGTTCTCCGCCAGCAGCACGCGCAGCCAGGAAGCTTCTTTGTCCGGCGCACGTCCCCAGAACACGTTCACCGGCACGAACTCGATTTCGTACTGCGGGTCGGTCCCGCAACGCTGCACGAAGTCGTACAGCACGGCTGGACTCCGCCGGTCGATGCGATCGCCCCAAAAGCCGCGCCGCTGTTCGAGGAAGAGCCAGACGCCGTCGCGCGCCTCGAGGTGTGCAGCACGCTTCGTGAGCAATGCGCTTGCGGGATTGGATGGCGGCGGCAACCGCGACTTCTCGCATACCTGCTGCAGCACCATCAGGTCTGCAACACCGTGCGTTTCCATCACGTAGCACACGAAGCGACCCGAGCGCCCGTAACGCTCCGACGCGTCCTCAGGCAGCACACGCGGCCGAGTCCATGTTCCAAGGAACCAGCGCAGCAGAGCAAGCATCAGCGGATCGATCGCGTGAGCATGGGACGCAGTGCGGAACTACGTTGCGCGCGCAAGCCCTTCACCCGCCATCCGCTTCCAGCGCTTTGTCCATGTCTTCCTTGTGCTGCATTGTGGTTCCCTCCACCGACTTGGCGCGATCCATCGTCTGCGTCATGTCGCCGAATGCCGTGTCTTCGACTTTCATGGGCGGCGCTTCGGCCTGCTCTTCCTGCTTGCTGCTGCACGCTGCGATCGAGCTGAAAATCAGCAACATGCCGATCGTTGCACGCATCATACGTCTCCTCCCCCTGCTCTCTTGCCCAACGGATGGTCTACAGATTCTGCAGGAAATATTCGAACGCATGAACGAGGAAGGGCACGTCTCCTCCCAGCCGATGGTCCGAATCGAGCACCAGCAGACGCGCGCGGCACGTCTGCGCCCACCGCCAGCTATTGGCGACCGGCACGATGTCATCGCGCCAGCCGTGCACGATCGTGATCGGACAGCTTGGCGCCTGCGGCGTGTGCTGCTCGAATCCCGGCATGTAGAACGCTGGCGCCATCAAGAACAATCCACGCGCATCGAGTTCCTTCGCCACGGCCGTGGCAACGTGGCCTCCCAAGCTGGAGCCCACCAACACCGGGCGCGGCGGGAGTGACTTGCAAGCCTCGCGCAGCTTCTCGACCCGTGCTTGCGGATCACCCATGCCGCGATAGTCGATCGACTCCACGAGCCAACCCAGGTCGCGTGCAACTTGGGAAAGCGCGACGATCTTCGTTCCCCAGGGTTCGCCATCCTGGCCATGAGAGAACACGACACAGGAGGAAAGAGCGGCCTCGGTGCTCATTGGACGCTCTGCTTTGGCTCTTCCCACGGCTCGTGTTGTGGATCGGAATCTTCTGCCCCGGCCGCGCCGCGCAATCCCACGAAATCAAACGCGCTCGGATCGGCCAGGTGCGAGCTCACCACGTTGCGCAGGCTGGAGAAGATCGCTTCGGTGCGGCCGGGATACTGCTGTTCCCACTCGCGCAGCATCTGCTTGATCTCCGTGCGCTGCAGGTTCGATTGCGAGCCGCACAACGAACACGGGATCAGCGGAAAGCTACGGACCCGCGCATACCGTTCGATGTCCGCTTCCGCGACATAGGCAAGGGGTCGAATCACGATGTGGCGTTTGTCTTCGGACTTGAGCTTCGGCGGCATCGTCTTGAGCTTGCCGCCGAAGAACATGTTGAGAAACAACGTTTCCACGATGTCGTCGCGGTGATGGCCGAGCGCGATCTTGGTGATGCCATTCTCGCGCGCATAGCGATACAACGCTCCGCGCCTCAGTCGCGAGCACAGTCCGCACATCGTCTTGCCTTCCGGGATCACGCGCTTCACGACGCGATACGTATCCTGCTCGATGACATGGAACGGCACTCCGAGACTCCGCAGATACTCGGGCAATACATGCGCGGGAAAACCGGGTTGCTTTTGATCCAGGTTCACCGCGATCAACTCGAACGACACGGGCGCACTCCGCTGCAACGACAGCAGGATGTCCAGCATCGTGTACGAATCCTTGCCGCCGGACAGACACACCATCACGCGATCGCCCGGCTCGATCATGCGGAAATCATCGATCGCCTTGCCGACGAGGCCGCGCAAGCGGGCCTGCAGGCGTTTGAAGTTGTTCGAAGGCTCGGCTTGCGCCGGCAGCGCTGTCATGCTCACGACTCCAGGTACTTGGCTTCGACGTAGCGCACCCACGCAGCGGCCGTGAGCGGTTTGTCGGTCGCCTGCTTGATCAATTCCGGCGTGCTCAGCGAAGCACCGAGCCCGTGCACGTTCTCGCGCAGCCACGCGAACAGCGCCTCGAAGCGGCCGGCCGCGATCTCCTCGTCGATCTGCGGCAACTCTGCGCGCAGCGTTTCGTACAACTGCGCAGCGATGACAGCACCGATCGCATACGACGGGAAGTAGCCGAACGAACCCACGGCCCAGTGCACATCCTGCAGGCACCCTTCGGCATCGTTGCCCGGCTTCACGCCCAACCGTGCATCCATGCGCACGTTCCAGGCCTCGGGTATGTCTTTGACGCGCAAATCGCCGGCGAGCAGTTCCTTCTCCAGCTCATAGCGCAGCATCACGTGAAGCGGATAGGTGAGCTCATCGGCGTCGATGCGGATCAATCCGCGCCGCACGCGAATCAGCAGGCGATACAGGTTCTCGACTTCCCACTCGGGACCCGTCGCACCAAACGTCTTCTGCAGCAGCGGCTGCAGGTACTGCAAGAACGGCCGGTTGCGACAGATCAGCATTTCCATCAGCAGCGACTGACTCTCCTGCAGCGCCATGCCCCGATCGCGACCGACCGGCTGTCCGCGCCAGGCTTCCGGCAGGCCGCGGTCGTACATCGCATGGCCGGTTTCATGCAGCACACCCATGAGGCCGGTCAGGGGATCGGTGGGGCTGAACTTGGTGGTGATGCGGATATCACCCGGCACGCCACCAGTGAACGGATGCTCGCTCTCATCCAGGCGTCCGCGATCGAACGGAAAGCCCATGGCTTTCATGATCTCGAGCGCGAGCTGCCGCTGTCGATTCGTCGTGAACTTGCCTGTGATCTCGAGCGGCGGACGGGTCGCCTGCAGTTCGATCACTTCGTGAATGAGCCCAGGCAGGCGGCGCCCGAGGGTTGTAAAGATCACATCGATTTCGGCAGAGGTCAGTCCCGGACTGAACTCGTCCACCAGCGCATCGTACGGATCGAGCGTGAGCGCCTTGCCGAGAATGCGGCCCTTGTCGCGCACGAGGCTGGTCACTTCCTCCAGATGCGGCGCGAACACCTTGAAGTCGCTCTTCTCCTTGGCCTCGAGCCACTTCACTTCGGCACGCGAGGTCGCCTTGGCAATGCGCGAAATCAGGTTCTGCGGCATGGCAATGGCGTGCTCGCGTTCGCGGCGCATCTCACGCAGGTTGGCGATCTGCCAATGCTCGAGGCCCTGGGCATTGGCTTCCGCCCGCTCCAGCAACCGCGCCACACGGGGCGAGGTCAGGATGGAATGCGCCTCCGTCTCCAACGCGGCGAGCTGCTCCCCCCGAAGGTCAGCGCTGCCCCGGGGCATCATGACGGCCGCATCCCACCGCAGGATGCCGGAGGCACCCTGGAAGGCAGACAGACGCTTGAACTCTTGTTCGAGTTGTTGGTACGGGGACAGGGGCATCGGGAATCGACGGACAAGGGGCCTGCGGGGCCCGGGCGGGGGATTCTACCGGGACGAGGAGTGGGAAGGATGGAGGGTTGGGGAGGCCAAGGAACCAAGAGAATTCTGCCGGTCATTCTCGTCTCACCACCCTTCCTGGCCTTCCCAGCCCTCCTATCCCACGTCCGCCCTGCCCTCCCGCAGCTTCGCGACCAGGCGGCTCACGTGCTCCGGCGAGTGTGACTTGCGGGCCACGAGCGCATACACCGCCGGCACGACGAACAACGTCAGAAACATCGAGAACGTCACCCCGAACACAACGACAGCACCGATCGACTTGCGGCTCTCGGCCCCTGCCCCACTGGCAATCAACAATGGAATGGCGCCGAACACGGTACACAGACTAGTCATCAGCACCGGGCGCAAACGGATGGCCGAGGCCTGGATGACCGACTCGATGAACTCGGCGCCCCGATCACGCAGCTGATTGGCGAACTCGACGATCAAGATGCCGTTCTTCGCCGCCAGCCCGATCAACATGATCGCGCCGATCTGACTGAACACGTTGATGCTGCCGCCTTGCAGCCATAACCCGATCAGCGCGCCGGTCACCGCGAGCGGGACGGTCATCATGATGACGATGGGATGCCGGAAGCTTTCGAACTGCGCCGCGAGCACGAGGAAGACGATCACCAACGCCAGTGCAAACGTGACGTACAGCGCGCCGCCCGAACGCCGGAACTCGCGCGACTCACCGTCGTAGTCGATCTGCGCTTCGGGCGGCAGCTCAGTGCGAACGACATTCTCCAGATAGTCGAGCGCTTGCCCCAATGAGTAGCCCGGGGCGAGCCCCGCCGAGATCGTGATCGCGCGCAGACGATTGAAGCGCCGCAACTCCGTGGGGCCTGCCACTTCGGTGATGCGCACGAGGTTGGACATGGGAATCAATGCACCCGTGGTCGTCGAGTGCACGTAGATGTTCTCCAGGTCACTGGGTGTCGCGCGATCCGACTCGCGGGCCTGCAGCACGACGTTGTATTCCTCGCCGCGCTCCAGGTACGTCGTCACGATGCGCGAACCCATCATGGTCTCGAGCGTGCGTCCCACAGTCTCCAGCGAGACACCCAGATCGGCGGCGCGGCTGCGCTCGATCGACACCTGCATCTGCGGCTTGCGCTCGTAGTAGTCGGAATCGAGATTGACGAGGCCCGGGTTCTCCGCAGCCTTTGCCAGCACGATGTCGCGCCATTTCACCAGGTCGTCGTAGCTGGGCCCGCCAAGCACCAGTCGAACCGGCGTGCCGGCACCGCGGATGCCGAGACTGCCGGGCTGTGTGACGACGACGCGAATGCCCGGCAAGTCGGCGAGCCGTTTGCGCAACCGGTCGATGATCTGTTGCGCCGAGTCGCTGCGCTCGCCCCATGTGGAAAGCGGCACGACCACGCGGCCGATATTGACATCACCACCACCGCCGAAATTGCCGCTACGGACGAGCGTGCGCAGCGCGTTGCCGCTCTTTATTTCCTCGGTTGCGATCGCCTCGACCTGCCGCAAGTAGCGATCCAGATAGCCCAGGCTCGAGCCTTCGGGCGCCGTGACGATGATCTGCGCGATCGCGCGGTCTTCAGTGGGTGCGTACTCCGTCGGTAACCCGCGATACAGCACGGCGGCAAGCACTAGCGATAGGATGGCCAGTCCCACGATGGCCCAGGGCCGACGGATCGCAACGCGTAACCAGCGTTCATACCGCGAAGAAAACGAGTGGAAGAAGCGCTCGACGTGGACGGTGACACGTCCACGTACGATGCCATGCGCAAAGAACTTCGACGTCATCATCGGCACCAACGTCAGCGACAACAGCGCCGAGAAAGCCACTGCGGCAGCGATCGTGATGCCGAACTCACCGAACAAGCGGCCGAGGTTGCCGGGCAGATAGGAGATTGGCAGGAACACGGCAATCAGCACGAGTGTCGTGGCCAACACTGCGAAGGCGATCTCACGGCTGCCGTCGATCGAAGCCAGCAAGGCCGGCTCGCCCATCTCGATGCGGCGAACGATGTTCTCCAGGACGACGATGGCGTCGTCGACCACGAGGCCGATCGCAAGCACCGCGCCCAACAACGTCAGTACGTTGATCGAGTAACCCGCCACTGCCATGACGATGCAGGCGGCAATGATCGACACGGGAATCGTGAGCGCCGGGATCAACGTCGCTCGGAACGTGCCCAGGAAACCATAGATCACGACCAGCACGAGCAGCAACGCGACCACGAGCGCGTGCACGACCTCATCGATCGATGCGACCACGAAGATCGAATAGTCGAGGTTGAGCTCCGCACGCATGTCCTGCGGCAGACCGGACTGAATACGTTCGAGCTCCGCACGGATGCCGCGCGAGACATCCAGCACGTTCGCCGTCGACGTCGGAATGATCGCGATGCTGATTCCGGTCACGCCGTTGGTACGCGACAGCGAGCGCGGATCCTCGGCATCTCGTTTGATCTCAGCAACCTCGCCGAGGCGCACGAGATAGCCTTCCTTACCACGCCCGATCACCAATCCGCGGAAGTCCTCTTCCGTATAGAAGCCCGTGTCCGTGCGCAACGAGAACTCGCGTTGCGTGGATTCGATGCGTCCGGCCGGCAACTGCACGTTCTCGCGCCGCAGAGCATCTTCGACATCCTGGACAGTGAGTCCGCGCCCCGCCAGCGACTTGCGATCCAGCCACACGCGCATGGCGTAGCGGCGCTCGCCGGTAATGCGCGCCAATGCCACGCCTTCGACCACCGAGAAGCGGTCGAGGAGATAACGGTCGGCGTAGTCGTTCAGCTCGAGGATATTGCGTTTTTTGCTGGCGACATTGATGAAGATGATGGGATCGGAAGAGACGTCGACCTTGGTGATCTCCGGCGGCTCGGCTTCCTCCGGCAGGTCGCCCTGAACGCGCGCCACTCGATCGCGCACGTCGTTGGCAGCGGACTCGATATCGCGATCCGCCGTGAATTCGATCGTGATCCGCGAGCGTTCTTCAGCGCTGCTGGAGGTGAGCTTGTCGATTCCTTCGAGACCGGCGACCTGATTCTCGATGATCTGCGTGATCTTGGATTCGACCACCGCTGCAGTCGCGCCACGGTAGCGCGTATCGATGCTGACCACGGGAGCACTGATGTCCGGATACTCGCGCACCGCCAGCCGCATCGCCGCCATGAACCCTAGGATCACGAGCAACAGGCTCACCACCGTGGCGAACACGGGGCGACGCACCGACAGCTCGGACACCATCATGCGGGCAGCTCACCGCGTTCGACAATCCTCACCGGCACGCCATCGCGCATCTTCTGCGTGCCTTCGGTCACGACCTGCTCACCTGCCGTCAGGCCTTTCAGAATCTCCACCTCGCCCGGTCGGCGCCGGCCGATCTGCACTTCGATGCGTTCGGCCTTGCCGTCGCGCACGACGAACACGAACTGACGCTCGCCTTGCGGCACCAGCGCCTCTTCAGGCACGACCAGCGCAGGCGGCTCGACCCGCATGAGGCGCACGGTCATGAACATCCCCGGCTTCAGTCGTCGGTCCGCATTGTCGATGCGCGCGCGCACGATGATCGAGCGACTGGCAGGATCCACACGGCTGTCGATGCTCGCGACGATGCCTTTGAAGGTCGCATCGGGATAGGCGGCGCTGCGTGCGTCGATCTGCTGACCTTCTTTCAACACGGGCAGGAAGAGCTCAGGAACCGAGAAGTCGAGCTTGATAGTGCGCGTGTCATCGAGCGTGGTGATGACGGTTCCGGGACTCACAAAGCTGCCCACGCTGATGTTGCGCAAGCCCACGCGGCCCGCAAACGGTGCGCGGATGGTCAGATCGTTGAGCAGTGAACGAGAGGCAGCGACGCGCGCTTCGTTCGCCTTCAACGTCGCCTGCAATTGATCGAGCTGCGCTTCGGACAGCGCCCGCGTCTCGTACAACTCGCGGCTGCGCTTGAACTGGCTGCGGCTGTCACTGAGCGCGGCTTCGGCTTCGGCCAGATTGGCGCGAGCTTCTTCGCTGTCGAACTCGATGAGCACCGCACCCGCGCGCACTTCCTCGCCTTCGCGAAAACGAATGGCCGAGACGCGGTTCGACACCTTCGCCGTGACATCCAATGCTTCGTTCGCGCGCGCGGTCCCGATAGCCTCGACCACCCTGTCGAAGTCCTTGTGCGCGACCTCGCTCACGACGATGGCCGTTGGCTTGCTCTCAGCACCGCCGTTCGCCGTACTCGACTTGCCGCCCTTCAGAAGCTCCCTGGCTTGCGCCGGCGCATCGTTGTCGGCGCAAGCCGTCAGCAAAGCGAGGACGCTGACGCTCGCCAGGCAAGCCCGAAGGCCAGTGAGAACTAGGCTCCCACCGTTCCGCGTGATGGAATGTTTCGGCATGTACGAACGAACAAGCGATGGCGGATATTCAGAGACTAACGTTGCAGTTTCGTTCCCTGCACACCGCCATCGCAGCGTTGGCCTGGGTCAGACATCCTCCGAGCCGTCCGGGATGCCTTCGAACAGCGCTGTCGTGAGGTAGCGCTCACCCGTATCCGGCAGCATCGCGAGAATGACACTGCCTTGAGGCGCACGCTGTGCGACTTTCAACGCGGCCGCAAACGTGCCGCCGGAAGAGATACCGCAGAAGATACCTTCGGCGGACGACAAGCGCTTCGCGGTGCTGATGGCTTCCTCATCGGTGACCGGCACGATCTCGTCGACCACGGCCTTGTTGAGCACGGCTGGCACGAAGTCCGGGGTCCAGCCTTGGATCTTGTGCGGCTTGAATTCACCTCCCGCGAGGAGCGACGCGCCGGCAGGCTCGGTGGCAATCACGCGAACCTCAGGACGCGCCTTCTTGATGATCTCGCCCGCACCCGTCAGCGTGCCGCCGGTGCCCCAACCGGTCACCCAGAAGTCCAGCCGCTGACCGGCGAAGTCGCTGAGGATCTCGGGCCCGGTGGTGTTGCGGTGATATTCGGGATTGGCCTGGTTCTCGAACTGCCGCGCCAGGAACCAACCATTCTTCTGCGCCAGCTCGGCGGCCTTGCGCACCATGCCGCTGCCGCGCTCTGCCGCCGGCGTCAGCACGACTTTCGCGCCCAGCATGCGCATGACCTTGCGCCGCTCCACAGAGAAGGTTTCGGCCATGACAGCCACGAACGGATAGCCCTTCGCCGCGCACACCATGGCGAGCGCGATACCCGTATTGCCCGACGTTGCTTCCACGACGGTTTGACCCGCCTTCAGCGTGCCACGCCGTTCCGCATCTTCGATGATCGCAATCGCAAGGCGATCCTTCACCGAAGAGAGCGGATTGAAGAACTCGCACTTCACATACATGGTGATGCCGCTCGGCGCGAGGCGATTGATGCGGACGATGGGTGTACGGCCGATCGTCTTCAGAATGCTGTCGTAGATCATGGCGAGCTCTCGTGACTTGAAAGTGAAAACTGCAATCAGGCATCGCGGGCGCGCAGCCAATCCGCGATCGTCGTCGGAATGGTGCGCTGAGCCGCCCCGCTGACATAGATACCAATGTGACCACCGTTGAACGGTGCAAGCGTGTAATCGGTGCTGCCAACGAGCTGAGCGAGCGGCAACGACGCCGACGGCGGCACGAGATGATCTTCCGTTGCATAGATGTTCAGCAATGGCAAACGCACGGATTTCAAATCCACGCTACGGTCGCCGATCCTGGCCGTGCCACTGACCAGGCCATTGTCCTTGACGAACTGAGTTATGAAGTCGCGGAACATCTCGGCGGGCTGATCCGGGCTGTCGAAGATCCAGTGTTCCATACGGAGAAAATTCGCGAGCGCTGAGGGATTGTCGATCTGGTCGAGCATACCGACATACTTCTGGCTCGTGAGGCGAAACGGCATCAGTGCGACGAATGCCAGATTGAGCAGCTCGCCGGGAACGTTGCCGGAAGCATCGAGCAACGCGTCCAGATCGAGGTCGCGTCCCCACTTCATCAGCATATTGTCGGCCGTGTGGAAATCCACGGGCGTCACCATGGTGACCAGATTGCGCAATCGTTCCGGATACAGCGCTGCGTAACACAAGCTCATCGTGCCGCCCTGACACACGCCGAGCACATTCACTTGCTCGCTGCCCGCGTGCTCGGCCGTGGCCTCGACGCAATGATGCAGGTAGCCCGACACGTAGTCCTCGAGCGCGAGGAATCGATCGGCGCCGTCGGGATAGCCCCAGTCGATGAGATAGACATCGACACCCTCCGTCAGCAACCTGCGGATGAGCGAGCGATCTTCCTGCAGATCCATCATGTACGGTCGGTTGACCAGCGCGTAGCAGATCACGACGGGCGTGCGCACGACTTTTCCGGGAGCAACACCCGGGGCAGGTTGATAGCGATACAAGACGACCTTGTCTTCGCGATAGATCTCTTCTTTGGGCGCGGTGCCGATACGAACTTCACCCGCATTCGCGAGTGCTGCCATGCCCTGGGTCCACCGCTGAGCAAACGCGTCCGCTTGACGACGCGCCTCGTCCGGATCGATACGAAATTCGCTCATCGGGGCTTGGCCTTTGCTGTCTTCGTCTTGGCGGGTTGTGCAGCCGCCGGGGACTCTCGATTGAGCCGGCGCTTGAGATCGCGCACTTGCAGATGCAGTGCGTTGATCTCGGTACGGGTGGGCAGATCCAAGGTGCGCGCCACGCGCTCAGCCAGACGTCGTTGCACGACGCGGATGCGCATTGCGCGATTCATGAAATCGGTTTGCAGCTTGATGAACTCTGCGCCGTGCGCCACGGCGGCGTACGCGCGTTCACCACATTCGATCCACAGCTCATAGAGCTGGCGGAAGTTCTGGACGGGTTCGTTCGACTGCGATCGTGCGGCGACGCGCGCCTGCAATTCCGTGAGAGCCTCGTTCTGGACGCGTTGAAGCAGCAGCGTGAGCGCTTCTTCCAGTTGCAGACACTCGGCCTGCAGTTGCGCCAGCTCGCGAGCATCGTTTACGTAGGGACGTGCCGCACCGACGGGAGCCATTTTCGCCATGGCCTCGAGCCACGGTGCCAGCAACGCGCTCGTGGTCGTGAAGCCGGTCGCATCTCCGCCCCAGCGCGCAGAGCGCCAGGCAGCCAACAGATCGAGGCCAAAATCAAACGGTGCACCCCGTGCCGAACTGGCGCCTGCGCCACCGGCCGTTTGGGCGAACTGCTGCAAGCCTTGCAGATACCCATGACCGAGCTCGAACAACCTGGCAGCGACGTCCTGCGCCTGCGGCGTGGCCTGCGCGCCGGCACGCTGCCACCACTTCTCGAGCTCGGCGCGCAGCCGCGCGGGATCTCGCTCCTGAGACAGGCGCTGCAAGAAGTCGCGCTCCCGCTCGAGCCATTCGGAGAACGCTGTTGTCGAATCGGTGCCGCTAGCACTCATACGGGGCGCGCCGGACGGGCTGCGCTCGCCGGCTGACTTATGAAAAGTGGGCCAGTCTACTGTGTTCTGCGTGACGGATCTCGACTCGCCGCTGAAGCGCATCCCGCTGCCCTTCGTATTGCAGACGCAAAAATCGCTGGCTAGAGTTACGGTCGCATTAGGGGGCGCAACCAATTCAGAACAGTGTAGGGCTCGAATCACCGCAGAACTTGCCGGTCGGGCCACCACTGCGCAGCGCCATGAGAACCATAGTCGAGCGCCGCGCCGCCTTCCAGGATGGTTTCGGCAGCTCTTCATGTGTATCGGTAATTCTTAACAGAGCCCGCAAGTGATCCCATGAGCGAAGTGCGCCTGATCAAGAAGTACTCGAACCGCCGCCTGTACGACGCCACGCAGAGTCGCCACATCACGCTCGAAGACATTCGCGCCCTGATCGTCAGTGGCGAGCAGGTCAAAGTGGTCGAAGACAAGAGCGGCGAGGACATCACTCGTGCGATCCTCCTGCAGGTGATTGCCGATCAGGAGCAATTCGGGCGACCGATGCTGTCCACACCGCTGCTGGAAGCATTGATTCGCTTCTACGGCAACTCGCTGCAAAGTTTCTTGAGTACCTATCTCGAAAAGAGCGTCGAGACCTTCATGCAGCAACACACCGAAGTGCATACCCGCCTGGCAGAGATCATGAGCACGACGCCGCTCCAAGGAGTCGCAGAGCTCACGCGGCACAATCTCGAGCTCTGGGCGAAGATGCAGGAAAGTCTGTTCGGCGCGTTCACGGCCACTTCGCGTGAAAGCCGCAACGGCAGCGCAGCGACCAGCAACACGCAGGAGCACGACGAGCCGCGCGGCTGATCCGCCGCGCCACAGCGGCTCGGTGCGACGCAGCAGCGCTGGTACACTGCGCGCCCCATGCCAACCCTGCGCGTTGCTTTCATTGCTTCCGAAGTCGCACCGTTCGCGAAAACGGGAGGTCTCGCGGATGTCGCGGGAGCCCTGCCGCCTCATCTGCATGCGCGCGGAATCGACGTGCGGGTGTTCATGCCATTGCACGCCAGTGCTGCGCTTGGTGGTGTGACACTGTCACCCGTCCCATCTGCTCAAGCCGTGCCCTTACAGCTCGGCACACAGACGTTTGAGTTTTCGCTGCTTGAGGGTCGATTGCCGGGTAGTGCGGTGCCCATCTACTTCGTCCACTGCCCTGACGCATTCGATCGCCCGACCCTCTATACGGTCGAGCCCGATGAGCATCTGCGATTTCTGGTGCTGCAGCGCGCGGCCCTGGATGGATGCCAGCGCCTGCAGTTCGCCCCCGACATTCTGCATTGCCACGACTGGCACACCGGCCTCGTCCCCTTGTTGCTCAAGACTGCGTACGCGTGGGATGCGCTGTTTGCCCAGACGCGCACGGTGCTCACCATTCACAACATCGGCTATCAAGGTGTCTTTCCGCTCGCCACCACACAGGACTTCGGTACCACCATCGCTGGGCTCCTGAGTCCGGAGGACACTGCGCGTGGCGAGGTCAATTGGCTGCGTGAAGGGCTACGTCTTGCAGATCGCGTCAGCACCGTATCGCCCACCTATGCGTGGGAAATCACGACGCCGGAAGGCGGTCACGGTCTGGATGCCACGCTGCGCGCCCG
>JBEVDW010000603.1:0-3702 GCA_040513115.1 Steroidobacteraceae bacterium
CATGCCGATGCAGGCAGCCCCAAGGCCGTGCCGACCAGGGGCGCCAGCAGCACGATGGGCAATCCCGACAGCAGCCAGTGAGTGAGTGTCTTGGCCAGCAACAGCAGTGACAGCGGCTGGCCGGAAAGCACCCACTGCTCCATCGTGCCGTCTTCGACATCGGGACGGAACAAGGATTCCAGGGCCAAAAGGGAAGCCAGCATCGCCGCCACCCACACGACCCCAGCGGCAATACGGCGCAACTCTTCGAGCGCCGGACTGATCGCGAGCGGAAACAGCGTCGTGACCACGATGAAGAAAATGAGCGGTTGCAGCACCTGATCCCAATGCCGCACCGCCAACCGCAAATCCCGACCGACCACCAACGCAACGATCGCCAGTAACCCCGGCTGCATCAATGCAGCTCCAGCGTGCGCACACCTGACCGGCCTTGCAAAAGCAGCTGATGGGCTGCGGTCACGATCATTCCGCCACCGCTCAGATGAGCGCCCATACAGTCCTCGAAGAGCGCGATACCGGTAACGTCCAGGTTAGTGATGGGCTCGTCCAGGATCCACAGCGGTGCCTGGGAAAGCAGGACGCGCCCGAGTGCTACGCGCCGCTTCTGCCCGGCCGAGAGTGATCTTGCCGGCAGATCGACGCACGAACCAAGCTGTAGTCGCACCAATACGTCGCGGATTTCGGTCACCTTGACTACGCGGCGCAAACCGCAGCCGTAACGCAGGTTCTCGAGCGGCGTCAGATCGGCTTTCAATGCGTTGGTATGGGCAAGGTAGGCGAGTTGCTGCTGGAACTGATCCCGTTGCTCGTGCACGGGCGTACCGCACCACTCCACGCTGCCAGTCTCCATCGGCAGCAGTCCCGCAAGACAACGCAGCAGACTCGTCTTGCCAACGCCGTTGGGACCGACGATCTGCAGCAGCTCGCCGGCCTGCAGCGTGAAAGAAGTGCCTCGAAGCAGATGCCGCTCGCCGCGCCACAGGTGCACGTCACGCGCGTCGAGCCGTCCCTGAACGTTCGCAGGCGCCAGCAAGCTCATGCAGCCGAGAAAGCCTCCCTCCCCTACAATGGCGCGCGAGTCTAACAGCCTGTCGAGCTCGGGTGATCGTCGTGAGGCGGTGGCAGTGCCGTCGATCTGGCTGGTACTCGCTTGCGGCTACAATGCGCCGCCTGCGCAGCCCGGGTGGCGTAATTGGTAGCCGCAAGGGACTTAAAATCCCTCGGAGGTAACTCCGTACCGGTTCGAGTCCGGTCCCGGGCACCATTTCGAGCTCAAGCAGCTCACCAAGGAAGGACGAACATGCGCCGTTGCGATTGTGCCTGGATTTTCTGGCCTATCGGCCTTACACGCTTCCCCGATGACCTGCACCGCATTCATGGTTACCCCGAACACCTATGTAGCGGACTGCTGAACGAACCCTGTGTGATCATCGTCCCGTGCTCGCGGTACAGAACCAACTCGAATAGTTCTCGGGAGCGATGGCACAGATGCGTGTCAACAGCGAAATTGCACACGACCACGGTGGGGGAAATGCTCGTGGTGGAGCCGGTCGCGACCGCGCGACCGCTCAACACGGCGGGGAGTCAGCGATGACTGACGGCGATAGCACGTCCTTCGCGGTGGACGTGAACAGGGACTGGAGGATTTATGCGAACCCGATCGACGGATACGAGATGTTGGGTGTGGTGCGCGAAGGCAGATGGGACGTCGGAGCACTGGCACGCGAAGTAGCGACCGGACTTTATGTCCTGATCAACGGCGGCACGATCAAGGTCCTGGATCAGCAACAAGTCGCGGCGGCACTGGAGCGAGCGCGCTTCCAGCCGGGTTGATAGCGCCGACAAGTTACGTTGAGGAGCGCGCCCTGTCGCAGGGCCGCAAAAATAGTGCACGCAGTGCACAACTCGCGCAGAATACAGTCACTTCCCGCGAGGGACGCGCGAATGGCGGGCGCGCGGAGACTGCCTGCCATCCTTGAGACAAGGAGTCGAGCATGTTGATACTGACGCGACGCCCCGGTGAAGCGCTGCTCATCGGTGACTCCATCGAATTCAACATCCTCGCCATTCATCATCATCTGGTGCGTATCGAAACCATCACCGATGCGGCCGTGCTGGTACAACGCGGCGAGGTACCGCACTTCGACCTCGATACGGATGCGATGGATGGATTGCTGATCACGGAAGATGGCCACACCCGCCGTAGCTCGCTGTTCACGCGCTCTGCACAACAATCCTTGCGCATCGGTGAGGAGATTGAAGTACAAGTGCTGGACGTCAAAGGTCAGCAGACCCGCCTCGGCGTGCAGGCACCTAGAGGTGTGGTGATCCTCCGCTGCAATTTGAGCCCACTCGCGCGGCGCGAACTGCAACGTCGCGAGTCTGAATATCAGACGCTGCCGCTACACGGACTACGTGCGCCGGATATGTTCTGATTTCGCTTTCCGCTTGGTAGTCAGTGCCGCAGCGGCGACGTTGTCCAGCATGCGTCCCACGAGATCGTAGACTTGCACGATCTCCCGCGGTTTGAATCCGATCAGCAGGATATTCAGGGCGCCGATCACCTCATTGCGCAGCTTCGGATACAGCCGCTTGCCCGCCGGCGTGATCTGCAGTTCGACCAGACGGCGATCACGCACGCTGGGTACGCGCCGTATCAGCCGCTTCTCTTCCAGGCGACTCAACATCCGTGTCATCGAGCCCGTGTCGTAGTCGAGCTCGCGGCACAACTCCGCGGCAGTGGGTGTGCCGCGCGCCACCGCGCGCAGAATCGGCCACTGCGCGGCCGTGAACCCCATGACGCCGAGCCGCACATCCAGGATCTCGTACAGACGTGCACGAGCCTCCGACATCATGAAGCAGATGTTCTCCACGTTTTCGTAACGTTTTACAGTGTAGAACTGAGGTATCGCTGCGCGGGGCCGTGGCCTGGGTTGGTGCTGGGGATGCGATCTTTTTGCCGTCATGGCGTGAGAATCGCCACCCGTCTGCGGCAAGTCAATTGGCGACCACCCGCAGCGCCATGCGGCAAATCACCCGGCATCGCGCTCAAGGATGCACATGAAACAGCCCATCGGGATCCAAGCCGATGGCAGAGCGCAGCTCGCGATGGAAATGAACCAGCGTTTCCTCGGCGTGGCCGAACAGGTGATAGCGCTCGATGCCGGACATCACTGCCCGCGTGGCCTGCTCGCCCATCAAATAATCTTCGGTCGGAACGAAACTAAGATTGAGATCGAAATAGGCCCGGCCCGCCTTGCGCTGCTCTTCGTTCGCGGGAGCCTTGCGGGCATAGAGCGCGAACCGGGTCTTCTGCCTATCGACGGTCCTGCCCGGATAGATCTCGAAGTACTGGACCCAGAGCGGGCCGTACACGATGAAGATGTTCGGAAAGATCATGTAAACGATCGTGAGATGCTTGTGGCCGTCGAGCGCGTCCGCGGCAACATTCCCGATCGTCTTCACGCTCGACGCTGCGAACACTATCCGCTGATGACGTCCAAAGCGCTGGTGCAGGGCGTAACCGGACAGGGAAAGCGGGGCAATGGTGCTCTTGTGCAATGCCTCGACGTGGTACGACTCGAGGAACGTGTCGAGCTGCACCTTCCAGTTGGCGTGGGTATCGATCGTGGTCGCGTCCACGAAATGCAAACTGCCGAAGTCCCATTCCGCCAGCTCTGCAGCGAAATCATCGCCGAGGTG
>JBEVDW010000604.1:0-3277 GCA_040513115.1 Steroidobacteraceae bacterium
ACAGCGGCTGCGGCAACGGGGTGACTCCTGCTTCGCTCACTGCCTCACTCCCGCGATGAACTGCTGTAGAACCGCGCGCACGTCTTTGCTGACCTGCTCTATCGGACGCGCCGCATCGATCAAGCGCACGCGCTGCGGCGCACGTTTGGCAATCTCGAGATAGCCAAGCCGGACGCGTTCGAAGAATGCCGCCTGCTCGGACTCGAAGCGATCCGCGTCGCCATGCTGCGAGCTGTTGCGTTGCTGTGCACGCTGCAAGCCTACTGCGACGGGCGTGTCGAGCAACAGCGTGAGATCGGGCTCGAGCCCTGCCTGCACGATCGTCTCCAGTGCTCGAATGGGTTCCAGCGACATACCGCGACCCGCACCCTGATAGGCATACGACGCATCCGTGAAGCGATCGCACACCACCCACGCGCCGCGCTCCAGCGCTGGCTTGATGAGATTCTCCACATGGCTGGCACGCGCGGCGAACATCAAGAGCAACTCACAGCTAGGCGGCATGGGCTCTGCCGCCTTCTCGAGTAGCAGCTCACGAATCCTTTCGGCCCTTGGCGTGCCGCCCGGCTCGCGCGTGGCCACGACTTCATACCCAGCCGCACGCACCACGTCGCCGACGAGCGCCAGTTGCGTCGACTTGCCCGCGCCCTCCCCGCCTTCCAACGTGATGAATCGGCCGCGCGCCATCAACGCCTCCTCAACTTGCGCAGGTAACGTTGCACGGCCGCCTGGTGCTCATCGTTCGTGCGCGAAAAATAATGACTGCCATCGGGTTCACCGGTTGCAACGAAGAACAGCGCCTCGGTCGCCTGCGGCCGTACCGCGGCATCGAGAGACGCGGCACCTACCATTGCGATTGGGCTCGGCGGCAGACCGGCACGTGTGTACGTGTTGTACGGTGTGTCGCGCGTCAGATCGGCACGGCGGATATTGCCATCGTAGGCTTCCTGCAGCCCATAGATGACCGTCGGGTCTGTCTGCAACCGCATGCCGCGACGCAGGCGCTGCACAAAGACGCCCGCGATCAACGGCCGTTCGCGCTCCAACGCTGTCTCTTTCTCGACGATGGATGCGAGTATCAACGCCTCGTACGATGATGCCAGCGGCAGATCGGGAGCGCGTTGACTCCAGCGCGCGGCAAGCTCGGTCTGCATGCGCCGATGAGCGATCTTGAGCAGGTCGAGATCGGTGGTGTCACGCGGAAAGCGGTAGGTGTCCGGAAAGAATTGCCCCTCAGGATGGACGTTCGCTGCGCCCAGCGCAGCCATCAGTTGCTCGTTGGTCATCTGTGCCGTGACAGAGCGCAGAGACGTGTTGCGAGCCAGAGCTGCGCGTACGTCGCGAATGTTCGTACCTTCGATGATCGTCAGGCTGTGCAGCAGCACTTCGCCTGAGGTGAAGAGTTGCAGTAACTGATCTGGAGTCAGACCGGGTGTCAGTGCGTACTCACCTGCACGCAATTGACTTGCAGCGCCCGTGTAACGGGCCCAGAACTCCCATGCGCGCGGTCGCTCGACGATGCCACGGGCGGCAAGGTCTCGCGCCAGTGCGCGCATCGACGTGCCCTTGGGCAGTTCGTATGCGACGGGTTCCTGCAGTCCGGCAAGCGGCTCGTGCACCCAGCGCTGCACGTGCAGTGCACCGAAGGTGAGTGCCACCGCGACGAGAATGAACAGAACGAGGGCGAAGTAGAGCGCTTTACGCATACGTCGAGAACAGCGAACTCTGCAGCGTCTCCATGATCGCTCCCGGCGACCAGCGACGTTGCTCCAATTGCACGACGGGTCGCAGGCCGCGCAGCGCGTTGGTCACGAAGACTTCGTCCGCGCGCTCCACATCGTTTGGCCAGAGCGCACATTCCTCGACCGTGATGCCAGCGGTCCTGGCTGCCGCAATCACTTCGGTACGCATCACGCCGCGCACACCGGACGCCCGCAAGTCGGGCGTTCTGAGGTTGCCGTTTGTCACCAGAAAAACGTTGCCGGAGGTCGCACTGATGAGCTCGCCGGCGCCATCCAGCATCAGACCCTCATCAGATGTCGCACCCAGCTCCTGTTGCGCCAGCACTTGTTCGAGCCGATTCAGATGTTTCAGCCCTGCAAGCTGCGTATTGGAGCTCCAGCGGCTCGAGCACCATTGCACCCGCAGGGTGGCGGGGGCCTCGGACCAGGGATAGAGCAGCAGGAGGCGCAAGGGCCGGCTCTCGAGCGCGGGTCGATAACCACGCGCGGTGCCGCTGCGTACGAGTAGCAACTTCACGATGCATGGCTGCGGGTCATCAGGCAGCTGTCTTAGGTCTTGCAGCAGCTCGCTCGTTGGCGCTGCCATATGCAATCGTCGGCAGCCCTCCTCCGCCCGCTGCAGATGCGTTTGCAGAAAGCGAATTTTTCCCGCGCGCAACAGCATCGTTTCGAAGAGACCGTCGCCGTAGTGCAGGCCACGATTCGTGAGCGCGACTGCATGCTCGGAGTCGAGCACGCGCTCGCCATCGAGCCACGCATGCAGGATCACGCGTCGAGCTCCAGCGCTCGCAGCAGACCACGCGCCTTGGCACGCGTCTCTGCCAACTCGCGCTCGGCAATCGAGTCGGCCACGATGCCGGCGCCGGCGCGAAAGCTCAGCGCGCGACCGCGCACTTCCAGCGTACGAATGAGAATGTTCAGGTCCATGCTGCCGTCTCGATTCAGATAGCCGAGCGAGCCGGTGTACGGACCGCGGCCACGGCCCTCGAGCTCCGCGATGATCTGCATGCAGCGCACTTTGGGGCATCCGGTGATCGTGCCACCTGGAAACGTCGCAGCAATGATCTGACCCGGAGTCGCGGCGGCGCGCAAGCGGCCGCGCACATTGGATACGATGTGATGCACGTGCGCATAGGTTTCGATGCTCATGTACTCATCGACTTCGACGGTACCCGCTTCGCACAGGCGGCCGAGGTCATTGCGTTCCAGATCGATCAGCATGATGTGCTCGGCACGTTCCTTCGGGTGCCCCTGCAACTCGCGTATCAACTCCGCATCGCCCGCAGCGTTGTCGACACGCGGGCGTGTGCCGGCGATCGGTCGCGATGCGATCCAACCGTCGCGCACCTGTATGAGCCGTTCGGGTGACGAACTCGCCAAGCCCAATTGCTCGAACTGCCCCAGTGCCGCAAAGGGTGCGGGGTTCGCACGACGCAGGCGCCGATACAGTTCCGTGACGGCGCCCGCATGAGACAGCTCGGCCTGCCACGATCGTGAGAGATTTGCCTGGTAGATGTCGCCGGCACGAATGTATT
>JBEVDW010000605.1:0-3669 GCA_040513115.1 Steroidobacteraceae bacterium
ACGGAGTGGCGCACCCCATGAAGTCACCCCACACCGTGCGTTCGTCTCCATCCCGCGAGCTGATGCCCGTGACGTCGCTGCGCGGCGTGGGCGAATCGCTCGCCGAGAAGTTGGCACGTCTGGGTGTACGGACGATCCAGGACCTGCTGTTCCTGCTGCCCCTGCGCTACGAAGATCGCACGCGGATCACGCCTATTGGAGCGACGAGCATCGGCACGCAGGCCGTCGTGGAAGGGCTGATCGAGCTCACGGAAGTCGCTTACCGCGGCCGCAGACAATTGCTGTGTCGCATGAGCGATGGCTCGGGGTCGCTGACGCTGCGCTTCTTTCACTTCTCACAACAACAGCAACAGGCATTGAGCCGCGGCACGCGCTTGCGATGCTTCGGCGAGATCCGCCGCACCTCGATGGGCCTCGAGATCGTGCATCCAGAGTATCGCCGCATCGCGCCGGATACGGCGCTCGCCGCCGACGCTGCGTTGACGCCGGTCTATCCTGCAACCGAAGGCCTCACGCAGGCTCGGTTGCGACAGCTCACGACGATGGCGTTAGCTGAAGTGGAGCGGCGCGGCGTTCCGGATTTACTGCCGCCCGAAGTCACGCGGGAACTGGCGTTGCCGTCGCTGGCGAATGCGCTGGCGCTCGTGCATCGACCCGGACCTGATGAGGACATCGCACTGATGATGGACGGCCGTCATCCCGCGCAACGCCGGCTCGCCTTCGAAGAGCTGCTTGCGCATCACTTGAGCCTGCGGATGCTGCGGGAACAGATCCAGCACGAAGGCGGATGGAGCTTTCCGCCGCGCAGCCAGCAAGTACAGCAACTCTTGCAAGCGCTGCCGTTCCCGCTCACTGGGGCTCAGCGACGAGCGTGGAACGAGATCGAAGGCGACCTGATACAACCGCGTCCGATGTTGCGCCTGGTGCAAGGCGATGTCGGCTCCGGTAAGACCGTCGTCGCGGCACTGGCGGCTGTGCATGCCGTCGATGCGGGCTTCCAGGCTGCCGTGATGGCGCCGACGGAATTGCTGGCCGAACAGCACGCACGCAACTTCCTGCGTTGGCTCGAAGGCTCCTCGGTGCAAGCCGAGCTCATCACCGGCAGCCAAACCGCCAGCACACGCAATGCCGTGCTCGCACGACTCGCGAGCGGCGACACGCACATCGCCATCGGCACGCATGCCCTGTTTCAAGAGCACGTGCAGTTTCGACGTCTCGGTCTCGTGATCATCGACGAACAGCATCGCTTCGGCGTGCATCAGCGCTTGCTATTGCAGGAGAAGGGCGCGGTGGACGGCAAGCGTCCGCATCAGCTCGTTCTCACCGCAACGCCCATCCCACGCACGTTGGCCATGACGGCCTATGCCGATCTCGATGTGTCGATCATCGATGAGCTGCCACCTGGCCGCACGCCCGTACACACGGTGGCTATGCAGGAAACCCGGCGGGCAGAAGTCGTGCAGCACGTCGAGGCGGCGTGCCGCCAGGGCCGCCAGGTCTACTGGGTGTGTCCGCTGATCGAGGAATCGGACGAAGCGGATGCGCAATCAGCAGAAGAAATGGCGGAGCAGTTGCGAGAGGCGCTTCCCAATCTGCGCATCGGCCTGGTTCACGGACGGCTGCGACCGCGCGATAAGGAGCGGGTCATGCAGCAGTTCAAGGCCGGCGAGATCGATCTCTTGGTTGCGACGACGGTGATCGAAGTCGGTGTCGATGTCCCGAATGCGAGCTTGATGGTGATCGAGAATGCCGAGCGGATGGGACTGTCGCAGCTGCATCAGCTGCGCGGTCGCGTCGGACGTGGCAGCACCGCGAGTAGTTGTGTGCTGCTGTACAAGCCGCCGTTGGGCGAGATCTCGCGCCAGCGACTCGCTGTCATGCGCGCAACGAACGATGGGTTTGAGATCGCGCGCCGCGATCTGGAATTGCGCGGTCCGGGCGAGCTCCTGGGCACGCGGCAGACCGGACTCGCACAGATGCGTGTTGCGGACTTGATGCGCGATGCCGATCTCTTGCCGCAGATCCACACCCTGGCCGAGCGCCTGCAAGCGCAGCACCGTCACTGCATCGAGCCGCTGTTGGCGCGCTGGATCGGTGGCGCCACCCGGTTCGGAAAGGTGTGACGAATCACGCTTCCGGTGTAGGCGGAGCACCGAGCATCTCACGTTAGGCACGCCACTCTGCGAGAATGCCGCGCATGCCTGCAGAGCTACCGCTGACCGCTCAGAACATGACTTCCTGGATCGATGCCGAAACGCTGGCCCATGCCGACGTGTCCGCCACTATTCGTTCTTGGTTGACTTATTCAGGCTTGTTGAGCGCGCGCATGCGCGACTTCTTCGGCAGCGCGTATGCACTGAACATCGTGCGCGAGCTGCAGAGCATCGACTGCACCGAAGGGTTGGCACGCATGGCCTGCCCGAACGGAGCGGCGTTGCTGCGTGAGATCGAGATCATGAACGGCCCCCGCCGGGCGATGTTCGCGCAAACGTGCATTCCCATCATGACCCTGCAGAGTCAGCCGTGGCTTGGGCAGCTTGGAACCAGCTCGCTCGGGGAAACACTGGCTCGCGTTGCCACCGTTCATCGAGGCCCGCTGGAGTTCAAGCATCTGACCGGCGGCGATGCGCTGCTTGTGGCCGCCACCGCGGGTACGACCAGCCCCTCATCGTTGTGGGCGCGGCGCTCCATCTTCGCGATCGAAGGTGCGCCACTGCTGGTCACGGAAGTCTTCTTGCCTGAGCTGGACAGGTGGCCGCCTTGCTGAGTGCGACACGAGATCGCCTGCGCTGGTTGGGTCATCGAATCAGCGCCACGTCCTTCTACAACGACACGCTGCCGCAGCTCGGGCACAAAGTCGTGTTGCTCGGCCGTCTGATGCGGCTCGATCGCCCGATCGGTACGTACCTCCTGTTGTGGCCCGCACTGTGGGCACTGTGGCTGTCCTCGGGCGGCAAACCTGCGCCAGATCTGCTGATCGTGTTCACGCTCGGCGTGTTCCTCACGCGTAGCGCCGGCTGCGTCATCAACGACTTTGCCGATCGCAAGTTCGACGCCAAGGTGCAGCGGACGCACAACCGGCCGCTCGCCAGCGGCGAGCTGCCGCCTGCAGCGGCGTTGGTGCTGTTCGTGTTGCTGGCGGCTGGTGCACTGGGGCTGCTGTATTTCTTGAATCCGCTGGCCCGCACCATGGCACTCATTGGCGGTGCACTGCTCGTCACGTATCCGCTCTTCAAGCGTTTCTTTCCGCTGCCGCAGTTCTATCTGGGGATTGCGTTCACCTGGTCCGTGCCGATGGCCTATGCGGCACAGAATGGCACTGTGCCTCAGCTCGCCTGGCTCGTGTTCATCGCCGGCCTGCTGTGGACGATGGCCTACGACACGATGTATGCGATGGTCGATCGCGACGATGATCTGCGCATCGGCTTGCGTTCGAGCGCCATCCTCTTCGGTGATGCCGATCGCACGATCATCGCCGCGATGCAGGCGATGTCGTTGTTGGCGCTCGGTCTGGTCGGCCGCGAGCTGCAACTCGGAACTTGGTTCGCCGGGGGATTGGTGGCGGCAAGTTTGTTTGCCACGTACGAGCAGTGGCTGATACGAGATCGCCAGCGCGACCGCTGCTTCCAGGCGTTTCTGCACAGTAACTATTTCGGCCTGGCCATTTTT
>JBEVDW010000606.1:0-5209 GCA_040513115.1 Steroidobacteraceae bacterium
CTTCTCCGCCATCACCTTCGTCAACGCCGCCGTCAGCGTCGTCTTGCCATGGTCCACGTGTCCAATCGTGCCCACATTCACGTGCGGCTTGGTGCGCTCAAACTTCTCTTTTGCCACGACGGCGATCCTCTAACGCTAAAGGTTATTAGTGACTCGTGAATCAGGTCAGACGAACTTCGCTCGATCCGCTTCTTTATATGTGCAACTGGAGCCCACGACCGGGATTGAACCGGTGACCTCGTCCTTACCAAGGACGTGCTCTACCGACTGAGCTACGTGGGCGTAGTTACTCGCCTTCCGCAGTGACGCCGCGGCGGGAACGAGCCGATCCAACCCCTCCCCACACTGGCCTGCCAGCGCTGGAGCGGGTGATGGGAATCGAACCCACACCATCAGCTTGGAAGGCTGAGGTTCTACCATTGAACTACACCCGCAGATTCGCCCAACGCCCACCGCGAACTTGCGAACTCGAAGTACAACCAAGCCGTTCACCGGGCCGAAGGTCCCCGACCCGTGCTGCCGCTCAGTGAGCAATCAGCACCAGCCTGACCCAGTCGCTCTGGTGGAGGGGGTAGGATTCGAACCTACGAAGGCATAAGCCAGCAGATTTACAGTCTGCCCCCGTTGGCCGCTTGGGTACCCCTCCGCAGACATAAAGAGCCGGGCATTCTCTTCATCGACCTAGTAGGTGTCAACAGCGGTTAGACCCCTGAGCCGACCTGAGCTCAAGAACCGTCCACGCACGCCGATACGAGGCAAGTGAAAGCCTCGACCCCTCCCCCGCAACCACATATCCGAATCATGCAGGGCAAAGAGTTCGAAACCCGTCTGAAAGCCCAGGTCGATTTCCCGAGCCCCTCGCGTGTGGCGACCGAGATCGTGACGTTGGCGCGCGATCCCGACATTGAAATGGCGAAAGTGGCCCAGGCGGTCGGGCGCGACCCGGCGATGGCCGCCAAAATATTGCGCATCGCAAACTCGGCGTTTTTTTCACAACGGCGCCCGAGTCAGAACCTGCGCCAGGCGCTCATCGTGATTGGTTTGAACGCCGCCCTGACACTGGCGTTGAGCTTTTCCCTCGTTTCGACCTTCCGGACCCTTCGTCCGCGGGGCATCGACTACCCCCGGTTCTGGCGCCGAGCGTTGCTGGCCGCGACTGCCGCACGGGCCATCGGTCAGGCCACCCGCACGCCGAACGAAGAAGACCTCTTTTTGGCGGGCCTGCTGCAGGACATGGGCGTTTTGGCCATCGATCGGGTGGCTCGCGACTTCTACAGCCAGTTACCTGCGAGCGCCGACCACGAAGCCTGGATCGCATGCGAGCGTGGCGGCCTAGCCCATGATCATGCTTATTACACGCACCTACTCTTGAGCAGCTGGAACATACCGGAGCGCATCTGCCGGGCGATTCAGTACAGTCACACGCCCGAGTCCATTCAGGCAGAAAGCGATGAAGGCCGTTTCGCACGGTGCCTGGCGATCGGCAGCGACCTCGCAGAAGCCGTCCTGGCTTCGAATCACACCGGTCAACTCGCGAGCTTTGCCCGCCGCGCGCAGAAACTCCTCTCGCTCAACGACGAGGACGTCACGGGCGTGATCACGCGTGTGTTGCAGCTCATTCCCGAGACCGAGGCCATCTACGAAACCAGCATCTTGCCGGCCGAATCTGCCGAAACCCTGCTGGCCGAGGCGCGCGAGTTGCTCGCAGTGCGCAACCTGCAAGCACTGCAGGAAGTCAGTGCATTGCAAGCTACTGCCAATGTGCTGCTGTCACGAACGGAGGAGATCGAGGACGCCAGCCGGCGCGATCCGCTCACTGGCGCATTGAATCGGGCATGGCTGGATCGCCTGCTCGAACGTGACTTCACGGAAGCCTCTGTACTCGGCCGCTGCTTGAGCATCGCCAGCATCGATCTGGACCACTTCAAGCTGGTGAACGAAAAGTACGGCCCACAAATCGGCGACGAAGTGCTGAAGTCCTGCGCCCAAGCTCTTCAAGGCTGTGTCCGCAACACCGATCTCGTCGGTCGATACGCCGGCGAGGAGTTCCTCGTCGTATTGCCGGGCACCGAGCTGGAAACGGCGCGCCAGATTGCCGAGCGCATGCAGCAGGCGATTGCGACGGTACGCGTGGCGTCGCCTCATGGCTCGGCCTCCACCACCGCGTCGATCGGTGTCGTGAGTTGGACGCCCAAGACCCGTTATGCGCATGTCACGGCGTTCCTCGAAGCGGCCGATCACGCGCTCTACACGGCCAAGCTCCGTGGACGCAATCGCGTGGAGGCGCTCACCGAACCCCCTCCTCCTGCGCGAACGGTGGTACCGCGTCAGGCCTGATCGGGACGCAGGGAAGCGGTAGCTTCACTCAAGTCGACGATGTCTACTGCAGTGGGCGAAATCGTTTCGCCCAAGAACAAGCTTCCAACGCGTGCGAACCGTTCGGCGCTGTCCGTTGCAAGGAAACGCACAGCTGCCGCGCCATGCGCTCGCAACATGCCGGCTGCTGCCAGCCGCCGCTCGACTTCTAGCGCGGTGGTCTGAGCCGAATCGACGATGTGGACGTCGCCACCGAGCACATTGCGCAGGGCACCTGCGAGCACTGGGAAATGAGTGCAGCCCAGCAGCACCGTGTCGGGCCGTTGCGTGCGGTGAGCCAGCAGCGGATCCAGATATCGATGTGCCACCGCCTCGACAATGGGCCCGTCCGTCCAGCCTTCCTCCGCCAGTGCCACGAACAATGGGCACGCGCATGCATGCACCTGCGCATCTTCACGCAACTTGAGGATCGCGCGCTGATACGCACCGCCGCGAACGGTGCCTTCCGTCGCCAGCACTGCAATGCCCCCCGATCGCGATAGCGCACAGCCGGCACGCGCACCCGGCTCCACGACGCCGATCACATCGATGGGAGCAAACCGCTCGGCGAGCGCAGGCAGCGCAACGGCCGAGGCCGTATTGCAAGCCACCACCAGGCACTTGATCCCTAGCTGTGCAAGCGCGCCGGCCGCCTGCAACGAATAACGCTGCACGGAGCTTGCGCTCTTGGTGCCGTAAGGCAGGCGCGCGGTATCGCCGAGATAGATGAACTGCTCATGCGGCATGCGCGCGCGGAGCGCACGCAGCACGGTAAGCCCGCCGACACCCGAATCGAATACCCCGATAGGCAACTCAGAGGCCCTGTCGCGCGTAGAGAAAGTGTCGGATTTCAAGACAAACCACCCGCTTCCGTCATGGCATTACCCCTTGGAGCTATACATAAGTTTCCAGCGTGAAATTGTTGCTCGAAAGTAGTTTTGCAGTTGAGTTTCTGGCGGCATAATCGCTGCGAGCCTTGCACATCCGAGTGAGGTTCCCGGGACTAGCCGCCACCACAACAAGACAGTACGGGAGTGCACCATGGAGCGTCGTCTCCATACACGTCATCGCGCCAGAACTGCAGTCTATGTTTCCGTCCCGGGTCGTGCTGGCAAGCTCTGCCGCGCACGTAACTTGAGCGCCAACGGCGTCTTCATCGAGACGACGAATCTTGGCTTGAAGAAGGGCTCGACGGTTCATCTCGCCTTCGCTATCAACCTCGGCGTCGTGACCAAGATTCATCGCCGCACCGCCATCGTCGCGCACATCACGCAGGGCGGCACGGGTTTGATGATGGAAAATCTAACCGGTACACGCTGAGCATGCGGCGCCCGCGGCGCCTGACCGATTCAAGCGAACCCCATCCTGCAAAGAGGCGCGTGTGTAATGCATGCCTCTCTTGCCATGAGCGCTCATCGATTCCCCGATGCGCCGTTCGCCACTACTGCGAAGACTGAACTCGCCTCTTGATCTAGCCGTGCTCGCTGGTTGACGCGCCAAGTTGCACGTTCAGTGTCTCCCTCACAGGACCCATTGCGGACATCCGTGGTTGAGCGTCCTTCATGCACCGGCATCATGTGCAACAGACGCGGTAGCAACTGCGCGGCGGTCATACGACCGAGATCTACACCTGGCGCCAAATGGAGACGCGCGACAAGCCGACACGGCTTCCACTAAGGTCGGCGACCGCATCGCGCTGCCCGCGGAGCTGCGAAGGCGTCGCAGCCCCGAGGGAAGAACTGGTCAAAGGGACGGTACGAGGCGCTGAACGCGTCGACGAGGAAGGGAGATGACATTGCCGAGCGCGAAAGAGTGGAGAACGGGCGAACGCTACGTTCTGGCGATCGCTACGATCGCCCTGGCCGTCATACTGCAAGCAGGCTTGCGGAGTCTGATCGGGGACAACGTCCCTTTCATGTTCCTGCATCCGGCGTTAGTACTCATCGCGGTCTACTGTGGACGCGGACCGGCGCTGCTCGCGCTGTTGCTGAGTGCCGTGCACGCGGCAGTGACATTGCGCGTGTTCGCCAGCGAGCCCGGGGCCGCAATGGCGCCGTATTCCGTGATCCTCTATGCCGTCGTTGGCCTGGCCATCGTCTTGCTGACCAGTGCATTGACACGTGCCGCGCAGCGCGCCCAGGAAGCTGAGCTCCGTCTACGGTTCATCCAGGACGATGCCGCCGTAGGATTGTGGGAAATGGATCTGGGCGCAGGTACCGTCCTGGCCTCGCGCAGCATGTGGCGCCTGATGGGCTTGCCAGCGCTCGATCATCTGGTGTCGATCGATGAATGGCAGAGTCACGCCTTGCCGGAAGAAGTCGCAACCAGCATCGCCACGGCCAAGCAGCAAGTCGCAGCGGGTGCCCCCTCCTACGAACAGGAATTCCGCGCACAAATGCCGTCGGGCGAGCTGCGCCATTTCCTCGCACGCGTAAACATCGAATACGGTGAAGATCTTCGTGCCCACCGACTGCGCGCAGCCGTGGTCGATGTCAGCCGCCGCAAGCAGTTGGAAGCTGAACAGCAGCGCCACATTCAGGACCTGCGTGAGATCGACCATCGACGCACCGAGTTCTTGGCGACGCTGGCGCATGAACTGCGCAATCCGCTCGCTCCCATCCGCCATGCAACGCTGCTGGCGCAGTCGCCGCGAGCTGCTGACGAGCAAGTGCAGTGGTCATTGGGCGTGATTGATCGACAAACGCATTACATGGCACGACTCCTCGATGATCTGCTCGAAGCATCACGTGTCTCACGCGGTGCGTTGGAGTTGCGAGCCGAAGCCGTCGAATTGACCAGGGTCATGGACATGGCTGTAGAGACGGCCCGACCGCTCATCGAGGCCAAGGGTCAC
>JBEVDW010000607.1:0-12736 GCA_040513115.1 Steroidobacteraceae bacterium
GGCAGCGTGGATTTATCTTATCGCGCAAAGCTCATAAACAAAGCGACGACGGCGGACGGCGCGGTCGGCATCATCACCCACTACAACCACGAAGCACGCGAGTTCTATGAGGTGTTGTTCACCGCAGCGGGCCAGCTGCTCGTCAACAAGTATGTTCAGGGGACGATCGTGCAGCAGGCGCTCGGCACGCATGGCATCGCGCCAAACACCTGGTTCGATGTCGAGCTGCGCTGCGTGGACAACAAGACCAGCGTATTCGTCAATGGCGTCAAGAAGCTCAGCGGCATCCTGCAGGGACAGGTGAGAAACGGCCTCGTTGGCGTCGTGACGCGCCGCGCTCGCGGACAGTTCGATTATGTGTCCTGGACCGAGATTAAGTAAACGCGGCGTCGCTCCGCCAACGCGTTAACCCGATTTCCGTCCCTGCGTCGTTCATATCTCCCGGACGCAAATGCGTTCGTGACGGAGACGATCGATGCGTGCTGTTCGGGGAGTGGCCGTGGCGGTGGCAATCGCGGCGGTGTTGCAAGCGTGTGCGGTCAAGGAGTCAACGGAGTCGGGGGAGCCGGTACAAGCGGCCCAGACGGTGGCTACGGACGTCGCTGTCGAGCCATCACCTCCCAATCCCGACGTCCGCCCTGAAAGCGATTCGCGTCAAAGCTCAGCTGTGAGCCCGCCTGCCTCGGTCTCCAAGGAGAGGAGATCCGACAGGAGCGCTGGGGCGCTGGAAGAGGCCGTCGTCACCGCGGCCAGGAGCGCCCAAAGCATCCAGAACGTTCCCATCGCCGTGGGGCAGTCTTTCATCGCATCAGCGCCTGCCCTTGCCCCTGCCAATGTCGTCGATACGGAGCGCTACCAACACTCGACCGACAACCCCGTGCATCTGGTTGCCGAGCAACCGGTGTCCACGTTTTCCATCGACGTGGATACTGGAGCCTATGCCAACGTGCGTCGCTTCCTGAGCGCTGGACAATTGCCGCCGCAGGACGCCGTGCGTGTCGAGGAAATGCTGAACTACTTCGACTATGACTACGCGACGCCGAAGTCACGCGAGCAGCCGTTCGCCGTCAGCACCGAGCTTGCGCCCGCGCCGTGGAATGCGAATGCGCAGCTGTTGCGGGTGGCGATCAAAGCGTATGAGATGCCCGCGAGTGAACGTCCGCCGGCGAATCTGGTGTTCCTCATCGACGTCTCCGGCTCGATGCAGTCGTCCGACAAGCTGCCGCTGCTGAAGAATGCGTTTCGGCTGTTGACGGAGCAGCTGGGTTCACGTGATCGAGTATCGATGGTCGTGTACGCCGGCAGCTCGGGCGTAGTGCTCGAGCCCACGCCGGGCGATCAGAAATACAAGATCCGCGAGGCCATCGATCGTCTCGAAGCGGGTGGCTCGACAAATGGCGGCGAAGGCATCGAGCGCGCCTATCAACTGGCTCGCGGCAACCTCCGCAAGGACGGCATCAATCGCGTGATCCTCGCGACCGATGGTGACTTCAACGTCGGCAAAGTGGATTTCGAAGGACTCGTCGATATGGCTGAACGCGAGCGCAAGAGCGGGGTCGCGCTCACAACGCTGGGCTTCGGCACGGGCAACTACAACGATCAACTGCTCGAACGCCTGGCCGATGCAGGCAACGGCAACTATGCGTATGTGGACACCCTGAGCGAAGCGCGCAAGGTGCTGGTCACGGAGCTGTCCTCCACGCTCGTGACCGTGGCCAAGGACGTGAAGATCCAGATCGAGTTCAATCCCGCAGCCGTGCGCGAGTATCGCTTGATCGGTTACGAGAATCGCATGCTGGCGCGCGAGGACTTCAACAACGATCAAGTCGACGCGGGCGAGATCGGTGCTGGACACCGCGTGACGGCGCTTTATGAGATCGTGCCGGCGGAAAAGGCGGGACGCATCGAGCCGCTGCGCTATGCGTCGGCGCCGGTGGAGAAGTCGAACAAGGACGAGCTGGCGTGGCTGCGGCTGCGCTACAAGCAGCCCAATGCGGAGCAAAGCCAGCTCATCGAGCGGCCGATTCGCAGTCGTGAGCTGCTGGCGGAGAAAGATGTATCGGCGGACTTCAAGTTTGCAGCGGGTGTCGCGGGATTCGGTCAGTGGCTTCGTGGCGGGAAGTACTTGAACGATTTCGATTGTGACGATGTGCTGGGGCTCGCGCGCGGGGGGTTGGCGAACGACAAGGAAGGGTATCGGCGTGAGTTTGTGTCGCTGGTGGAGCTTGCACGGACGTTGCAGGCGACTGCGAATACGAAGGCGCCGGAGGAGGAGGGGATGGTGGCGGGACGGTAAGTTTCGTGGCTCTTGCCCGCGGCACGGATGCTACGCTTCCGACGATGGACGTCACCGACAGCGAACTGATGCAGCGCTATGCCGCAGGCGAGCTTGCCGCCTTCGAGCAGATCTACGCGCGCTACAAAAGCCCGCTGTATCGCTATGTGAAGCGGATGTGTCACGACACAGACGTCGCGAACGATGTGTTCCAGGAAGTGTGGAGCAAGCTGATCGCGAGCCGCGAGCGCTATGAAGTGCGCGCGCAGTTCAACACCTTCCTGTATCGCATCGCGCACAACGCCTGCATCGACCACTACCGTCGAGCCGGCAAGCAATCCACGCACGACAGCGATGACGACGTCGTGCTGGCAGTGCCGGACGGTGAGCACGCGAGACCCGATGCGCTGACTGCAGATGCTCAGGTGCGAGTGGCTTTCCGAACCGCGTTGGAATCATTGCCACCGGAACAGCGCGACGCATTTCTACTGTACGAAGAGGTCGGCTTGAGCCTGGATGACATCGGCCGTGTAACGAACGTGAACATGGAAACTGCGAAGAGCCGCTTGCGCTATGCGGTAATGAAGCTGCGTGCGGCTCTACGTGGGTTTCGCATGCCGGAGGCCGTGTCATGAACGAACGAGTCGATAACCGCTTCGAGCACGAGGACCCGGACGTGCGGCAGGCCTATCGCGCCCTGCCAGACCTGGAAATTCCCGCAGCACTGGATGAGCGTGTGTTGGAAGCGGCAAGAACCGCGATTGCAAAGCGGCGCAATCCAGCATGGAAGCGGTGGTCAGCGCCGCTGGCACTGGCGGCATCGCTCACCGTGGTGATTGCGATCGTTCTGGATCCTGGCGCACGCAAGAATGCTAGCGCCCTCCATTCACCTCCGACTGCACCCGCTCGCGTCGCGCATAAGGTTGAGGCGCCAAAGCAGCAACCGCCCAGCGTCGGCTCGCGAGCGGCGGCTCCCGCCGAGCTCTTGAAAGAGGAGAAGCGCGCAGCGCCTGCGAAGGAGCCTTCGCAGGAGATGACCGTCACGGCGCAGCGTCGACAGGAGGCATTGCAGGATGTCCCGGTGTCGATCTTGGTTATGCCCGAGCCAGAAACGTACTACGAACGACCTCCTGCGATGGTTGCGCCATCCCTTTCGCTTCCCGCACCAGCTGCGACTGATGAGCGCACAGATGCAGTACATTCAGCCGCGCAAGCAGAGACCAGCCCTGCAGCACCGGAAGCCGCCACTCAGAGCGGGGCGTCTGAACGAGCGGCCGTGACAGCTTCGCGTTCCTCGTCCTTGTCCGAGGTGGCGCGGCGCGCGAAAGCGGAAGCGCCGGCAGGCGCTGCTGCAAAGGAGCGAGACGCACAGGGCGAGGTGTCCTCGGTGGAAGAGGTCGCCGTGGCCGGCAGCGTGCAGGACCCGAAGATCACACGCTGGCTCCAGAAAATTCACACGCTGCAAAGTGAAGGCAAGCCCAAACGTGCCGCACGGGAGATCGAGAAATTAAAGCGCGCCTACCCGGACGTGAACGTAGAGGACGCCTTGGAAGCTCTGCGCCAAAGCAATCCGGGCCAATAGTCGATCGCCCGCTCCACCGCGGAATTCCACCGAAGCTGGCTCGCAGCCCCTGCTAAAATCCGCGCGCCCCTTGTTGCGGAGTCTCTGCCGAATGTTGGAACGAACCATCGAGCGGCTGCTGTTCGCAAGCCGCTGGCTGTTGGCGCCGGTGTATCTCGCGCTGTCGCTCGCGATGATCGCGCTGTCGATCAAATTCTTTCAGGAAGCCTTCCACTTGCTGGCGTACATCATGGAGATCGGCGAAGCCCAGATGGTGCTGGCGGTGCTCAGCCTCATCGACATGGTGCTCGTGAGCAGTCTCATCGTGATGGTGATGCTGTCGGGCTACGAGAACTTCGTCTCGCGCCTGGACGTTGGCGATACGGGTGAGAAGCTCGGTTGGCTGGGCAAGCTCGATTCCGGCACGTTGAAACTGAAAGTCGCAGCGTCGATCGTGGCGATCTCGTCGATCCACCTGCTGCGGATCTTCATGGAGGTCAAAACGACCGACAACGACAAGCTCATGTGGTACGTCATCATCCATCTGACCTTCGTCGTGTCCGCCGTGCTGTTGGCGCTGCTCGACAAGATGGCGTTCGCTAGCCATCGAACGGAGGAGGCACATTGATCTATCGTTTGGGTGAGCGCCGGATCGAAACGGTCGGCGACGACTACTTCGTCGCGCCAAGCGCGGACGTGATCGGCACAGTGAAACTGGGCCGCTGGGCCAGCGTGTGGTTCGGCTGTGTTCTGCGTGGAGACAATGACTGGATCGAGATCGGGGACGGCAGCAACGTGCAGGATGCGACGGTGATGCACACCGACAAAGGGCTACGCCTCAGCGTCGGTCAGAACGTGACGATCGGACACAAAGCGTTCCTGCACGCATGCACGGTTGGCGACAATTGCCTCATCGCCAACGGGGCGATGCTGCTCGACAAGGTGGTCGTCGGCAGCAATACGATCGTCGCGGCCGGGGCGTTCGTGCCGCCGGGCAAGACGATTCCGAGTGGAGTTGTGGTGATGGGCTCACCCGCGAAGGTCGTGCGCGAGCTGACGGATGACGATCGGGCGCGAATCACGCGCGGTGCAGCTGGCTATCAGGAAAACGCCAAGCGCTTTCGCGCGCAGTTGCAGGCGGAGTAGCGCCTCTACGTTGGATATTGCGTCCCCTCCCTTGCGCAGCGAAGCGAAGCGGGGGAGGGACAGGGTGGGGGAGAACACTCCACCGCGCCTAGCTCAAGCACCATCCTGTCCTGGCGCGCCACTTCCTCCGGTCGTGCCCCCGCTTCGCAAGGGAAGGGACGCGTACATCGACATTACCTGCGGGTGAGAACGCCTCACCCTTTCCCAGCCACCTTCTGCTCCGGCTCCTTCCCGTTGGGATAAAAATCCATCGACACGGAATTCAAGCAATAGCGCTTGTGTGTCGGCGGCGGGCCGTCATCGAACACGTGACCCAGATGCCCATCGCACCGTGCGCAGCGGATCTCGACGCGGATCATGCCGTACGCTTTGTCGACGAGCTCGCGGATGTGGTCCGGGTCGTACCCTTGGTAGAAGCTGGGCCAGCCCGTTCCGGACTCGAACTTGTTCTGCGAATTGAACAGCGGCAGGCCGCAGAGCTTGCATGCGTAGATGCCGGCCTCCTTGTTCTTCAACAACAGCCCGCAGAAGGGCGGCTCGGTCCCCTGATTCAGCAGTACGCGGCGTTCCTCAGCGTTCAGTGGCGCTGCGTAGCGCTCGCGTTCGGCGGGCGAGAGGGGACGCAGATCGTAGCCGCTGGCGGAACGTTCGGGCTTCGTGGATTGCGGTTGACTGAGACTCATGGGTCACCTCTTTCTCAGGCGGCTGTGGCGATAGCCGTACGCCGCGTAGATGGATAGTCCGATCAGGCTCCAGATACCGAGACGCCACCACGTGTCCGACGGCAGGAAACCCATCATGACGACGCAGGCCAGTGCGCCAAGGGTGCAGGTTACGGGAGCGTACGGTACGCGAAACGGACGTTGTAGATCGGGGCGTGTGTAGCGCAAAACAAGCACGCCGATGCACACGATGGTGAAGGCCAGCAGAATGCCGATGGAGATGAGCTCACCCAGTACGTGCAGCGGAAACAATCCGGCGATGGTCGCCGCACCGATCACTGTGAGCAGCGTTGCAATGTGTGGCGTCCGGAACTTCGCGTGCACGGCGCTCAGTGCTGGCGGCACGAGCCCATCTTCCGCCATCGACAAGATGATGCGCGGCTGGCCGAGCAGGGACATGAGAATGACCGACGTCATGCCGACGATCGCGCCGATTTTGAGCCACCCGCTCAACCACGCAAGTTGCGGATGCGCATCCAGTGCCACGGCAACGGGGGCCTCCGCATCCAGTTGCTGATAAGGCACCATGCCTGTCATCACCGCGGCCATCGCGATGTACAAGACGGCGGAGATGCCGAGCGCGGCCAGGATGCCGAGCGGGACATCGCGTTGCGGATTGCGAGCCTCGCGGGCGGTGGTCGACGCCGCATCGAAGCCGATGTAGGAAAAAAAGATGATCGACGAGCCCATCATCACGCCGCTCCAGCCGAACTTGCCGAAGTCGCCTTGATTCGGTGGTATGAAGGGGTGCCAGTTCGACGTGTCCACGAAGGCGATGCCCGCGGCGATGAAGATGACGATCACAGCGCACTTGATCAGCACCATCACGCTGTTGAAGCTGGCCGACTCGCGCACGCCGACGTAGCACACGGCTCCGAGGAGCACGACGATGAGCACGGCGGGCAGATTGATCAATGCACCCGTCAGCGCGAGATGTCCCTGCGCGTCCTTGTCGAAGGGTGCGTTGGCCAATGCATCCGGCAGGTGCATGCCCCAGCCCGCGAGCAGGTTCGTCACATATTCGGACCACCCGACTGCCACGGCGGAGGCCGACATCATGTACTCGAGCGTCAGGTTCCAGCCGATGAACCACGCGATGACTTCGCCCAGGGTTGCGTAGGCATAGGTGTAGGCGCTGCCGGATACCGGGATCATGGCGGCGAACTCGGCGTAGCAGATCGCGGCGATGCCCGAGACCATGGCCGCGATGAGCAATGCCAGCATGAGTGCGGGGCCCGCGTGCTGCGCGGCTACCGTTCCCGTCAGGATGAAAATGCCTGAGCCGATGGTGGAGCCCAGTCCGATGGCGGTCAGCGCCCGTGCCGACAGCACTCGGTTCAACTTCGGACCTGCCTCGAGCTCCTGCACGATGGCGTCGACAGACCGGGTGGCGAAGAGCTGTTTGAGCATGGGCTGATAGGCTATGGGTTATCAGGCACTAGGCTGAAGACGTGCGGGAGCGCTGAGTTTGGCACAGCAACGATCGCTCGGCGCCGCAAGCCATAGCGCCCAAAGCCTTCCTCGCCTCTCCAGGTATCATTCCCCGCAATGCCAGCCCGCCCGAACAATCCCGACCGCCCCTATCCCAATAGTTATTGGGTCGAGCCGGGCCTTCTGCTGGCCGGCGAGTATCCCGGTGGCGTCGATCGGGCGGACACGAAGGCGCGGCTCGAACGGTTGCTTGCGTGCGGCGTGACGACCTTCATCGACCTCACGCGCGATCTCGAGATGGAGGCATATGCGCCGCTCACGGGCGAGCTGGCGAATCGCGCCATCCAGCATCATCGCTTTCCGATCCTCGACCACAGCATTCCCGAGCGCCCGCAAATCGTGATCGATGCGCTGGATGCCATCGACGCCGCGCATCGCAGGAAGGAGTGCGCGTACGTGCACTGTCGTGCAGGCATCGGCCGCACCGGGCTGGTGGTTGCGGCGTATCTCATGCGGCACGGGCTCGATAACGAGCAAGCATTCGATCGGCTGCAAACGCTCTGGCAAGAGTGCGGCCGCGCCAAGCGCTGGCCGATCGTGCCGGAGACGGACGAACAGATCGAATACGTGCGCCGTTGGCACGAACCCGGTCGCGGAACCGCCGGCTATGCCGACCGTGCTCAAGGCGCGTTGCTTGGGCTGGTGTTGGCGGACTCGATTGCTTCTTCCATCAAAGCCAATGTGCTCGACGCGACGCTCGATCCCAATGCTGCGTTGGGATTGCCGGACGTCTTGTATCCGGATAGCGGCCTGACCGTTGCCGCTCTCGAGAGTTTTCTCGCACGCGGCCAGCACGATCCCTTGGATCAGTTGCAACGCTATCTGGCCTGGTCGCGTGGTGTGCAAGGGGATGCACGCGTGAGCATGCCCGATGCGTTCAAGCGTGCACTCGCCGCGTCGCAGTGGTCACGCAAGAGGTACGCGGGATCGCATGATCCACGCAATCTCGATGCACACACCATCTCCCGTTCACTCGCCGTCGCGCTGTGCTTTCCAAACAACGGCGAGCGCACAGTGGAGCTTGCAGCTGATGTTTCTCGAACCACGCAGCAGGCACCGATCGTGCTCGATGCATGCCGTGCATTTGCCGCCTGCGTGCTCGATGCATTGCTCGGTTCCCCACCCGAGGTCGTGGCGGCTGGTCGCGGTCCACATGTTGTGGCGCTCACGCATCGAGCGCCAAAGCCCGAGGTCCTTGAAGTCATCGAGCGTCGGGCCAGCTACCGGAAGGGCGACAGCAGCGCACCAGCAGTGCTGGATGCAGCGCTGCAGGTGTTGGCGACGACATCGAGCTTCGCAGGCGGCGTGCAAACGCTGACCGCGGGTAGCGTGCCAACCGCGGCAGCTTTGTTCGGTGCATTGGCCGGCGCTGCTCGCGGGGCAAGCACGCTTCCGCAAGCTTGGCGCCGAGCGCTGCCACGACAAGCGGTGCTCGCGCAGCTCATCGAACGCTTACCGACAGCATGAGCACGCGTCGCAAAATGCAGCTCGTGCGCAGTGCGCGATGGAGTCGCATGTCCGATGAGGAGCTGTTGCAGCTGCGCTTGTGCGACTTGCAGCTTTCCTTGCGCGGGTCGCTCGTCGCGCGCTACCTGGGGCAACTGCAGAACGAGCTCAAACGCCGCGGCATCCGCTTCAAACCGCACGTGTGGCTGGCGGACGAATGGTTCTCGCCCGACGGCGTACCCGGCATCGCGATTCCGTTCTACATGGCGCATCCGCGCCTGATGCGCCTGGAGCGCAAGATGATGGGCGAAGTGGAAGGCGGCAATGCGAGCTGGGCGATGCGCATCATCCGGCATGAAGCCGGGCACGCATTCGATAACGCGTTCCGCGTGCGCCGTCGCAAGGATTGGCGCCGCACGTTCGGCAAAGCGTCGCGCCGCTATCCGGACGTCTATCGCGTGCGGCCTTCGAGTCGTCACTTTGTATTGCACTTGGGCCATTGGTACGGGCAAAGCCATCCAACGGAAGACTTTGCCGAAACCTTTGCCGTATGGTTGCAGCCACGTGCGCGTTGGCGGCGTGAGTACGCCGATTGGCCGGCGCTGAAAAAGCTCGAATACGTCGACGCGCTGACGCAAGCGATCAAGGGCGAGCCGCAATTGGTAACGGAGCAACACATCGTTGCACCCCTCGAAGACAACCGCCGCACGCTCGCGGAGCACTACCGTCGCAAACAAGCACGCTATGCAATCGCCGGCGCAGAGGCTTACGATCGCCGCCTAAAGCGCGTGTTCGGCACACGCGACGGCAAAAGAAGAATGAGAGCAAGTACGTTTCTGCGCCAGGTCCGCCCGCAGCTCACGCGTTTGTTGACGCGCCGCTCGCGTTTGCATCCGTATCTCGTGCATCAAGTATTCCGCGCGTTGCTACAACGCTCCCGCGAGCTCGACCTGGTTGTCACACGCTCGCAACGCGTGAGCAAGCGCGCCGCGTTGGGTCTGTTGGAGCGCATCCTGATCGACGTGCTGCGTCGTGACCGGGAGCGCTACACGCTATGAAGAAACCCCTGCGCGTGCTCGTGCTCGTCCATGAAACGTTGGTTCCCCCGCACAGCCTCAAGGGCTACACCGAAAAGGAAATCGACGAGTTCAAGACCGAGTACGACGTGATGTCCTTCCTGGAGAAGGCAGGGCATGAAGTGCGACCGCTGGGCTTGGGAGACAATCTGGGCGATCTGCGTAACGCGATCACCGAATGGAAACCCGATGTCGCGTTCAACTTGATGGAAGAGTTCCAAGGCATCGTCACGTACGACCAGCACGTCGTCGCGTTTCTCGAGCTGATGCGCCAGCCCTACACCGGGTGCAACCCACGGGGGATGATGATTTCGCGCGACAAGGCGTTGGCAAAGCAGATTCTTGCGTATCACCGCATTCCCACACCGAGTTTCGCATTGCTGCCGAAGGGCCAGCGCTACCGCATTCCACGGAAGTTGAAGTTTCCGCTGTTCGTGAAGTCGGTGACTGAAGATGCCTCCCTCGGCATCTCACAGGCCTCGATCGTGCCGGATGCGGAGAAGCTGAAGGAGCGCATCGAGTTCATCCACGAACAGACACATTCGGATGCGCTGGTGGAGGAGTACATCGAAGGGCGTGAGCTGTATGTGGGCGTCATGGGCAACGAACGACTGCGGACGTTTCCCATTTGGGAAATGGATTTCGGCACGTTGCCGGAAGTGATGGCGGGTATTGCAACCCGGAAGGTGAAGTGGGACCGGCGGTATCAGCAGAAGCATGGGATTCGTACGGGGGTGGCGCAGAGTCTGCCAGAGGGTGCGTCCAACTACCTCGATCGCTTGTCCAAGCGCATCTTCAGAGCGTTGTCACTGAGTGGTTACGCCCGTATGGATTTCAGGATGCGGCCGGACGGCAGTGTGTTCGTGCTGGAGGCGAATGCGAACCCGAACTTGAGCCGCGGCGAGGACTTTGCAGAGTCAGCGGAAGCCGCACAGGTGACTTATCCGATGCTGTTGGAGCAGATCATTCGGCATGGGTGCAATTACAAAGCCCCGTGGCGAGCGTTTGAGGGGTAGTTCGGCGAGTTCTGACCGTCGAGGTACGCCACGCCCGGTGTTAGCAACGAAGCGCTAATGCCACTGCGACGCATGTCAGTTCATCCGACATGCGTCGACTGGGATCCTCGGTTACATTGCAACGCGACGCCCAGCGCAGCCGCACTGTGTTGGTGTAATGACCTTTGGGGTATCTAGCGCTCGGTTGCTCTGCATTGCGGATATCCTTTAGACCACGTGCCAAATTGCACTGGTCGAGCTTGCACCAGCATTAGGCCGAATTTCAATTGCACCGCCGTCCGATTTCACCGCGCTCGCTATGTCTGAGACCCAGCCCAAGTCGCTCGACGACATCGTGCAGCAAGCGCAATCTCTGACGCCGCAGGAGCGCATGGAATTCATCTTGCGCGCCTGCGATACCGATGCAGAGCTGCGCGCGCGCGCGCTCGAGCGACTGGAATCGAGGCAGCAGTGGCTTACCGACGATGGGCTCATAGCGGAGGTCTTGCCTGGTATCGCCACCGAAAGGCCGGCAGAGCAGTTTGGACCCTATCGCGTGCTACGCAGTTTGGGTCAGGGCGGAATGGGGGAAGTCTTTCTGGCGGAGCGCGCCGACGACCAATATCGCCAGCAAGTAGCTATCAAACTGGTCCGACGTGGCCTGCTATCAAAGGCGGTGCAAAGTCGACTGCGTCTCGAGCGGCAGATTCTGGCCTCGCTGGATCACCCCAATATCGCGCGTTTGCTCGATGGCGGCACCACAGCGGAGGGCATGCCTTACATTGTGATGGAGTACGTGGATGGTGAGCCAATCGACTCCTACTGCGATCGATTGTGCCTGCCTGTCGCTGAGCGCCTGAAGCTGTTCATGACAGTGTGCGCCGCCGTTCATCGGGCGCATCAGAACCTTGTCGTGCATCGCGACCTCAAGCCGTCAAACATCCTGGTTACAAAAACGGGTGAGCCGAAGCTTCTGGATTTCGGCATCGCGAAGCTGCTCGACGAGCGGGAAGGTATGCACACGATCGCCGTGACGCAGATCGACGTCAGGGTCATGACGCCTGATCACGCCAGTCCCGAGCAGATCCTGGGTCTGCCAATCACCACGGCCAGTGACATTTATGTGCTGGGTGTCTTGCTGTATGAGCTGTTGACCGGTTGCAAGCCGTTCGCGCTTCAGGGCAACCGGCTTGCAGAGCTCGAGCATGCAATTTGCGAGACGGAGCCAACGCCGCCCAGCATTGGAATCGCTTCGATGATGCGTTTGCGGCCGGCCGAAGCTGACGTCCTTGCCAAGCAGCGCGGCGTTTCGCCCGCGAAGCTGCGGCGCGAACTTGCGGGCGATCTCGACAACATCGTGCTCATGGCCATGCGTAAGGAGCCAGAGCGACGCTACTCATCCGCTGAGCGGCTTGCTGCCGATGTCAACAGATACTTGCAGCAGCTGCCCGTGCAGGCACGCCCAACAGCATGGACTTATCGAGCGTCGAAATTCGTTCGTAGGAATACGCTGGTCGTGGGACTCTCGAGCTTGTTTCTTACCGCGTTGATCGTTTTCGCGGTCAATACTTACGTGCAGGGTCAACGTGTCAAGCACGAGCGTGACGTAGCGAATGCCGCAAGAGAACACGCTCAGCTGGAGCAGAAACGCGCAGAGGCAGTGTCTTCGTTTCTGATTGATTCCTTCAAGGTTTCGGATCCTGCTCATGCGCGTGGAAAGGAAATCACAGCGCGCGAGATTCTGGATAACGGCGCTGCTCGAATCGAGCAAGGCCTTTCGACACAGCCTGCGCTGCAGGCAACGCTGCTCGACACGATCGGCAACGTCTATCTCAATCTGGGTCTGCCGACGGCCGCGCAGCCTCTCATCGAGCGCGGCCTTCACGTGCGTCAGTCGCTGTACGGACCAGAAAATCCTGAAGTGGCGCAGAGCCTTGGCAGCCTCAATCGCGCGTTCGAAGCGCAAGGTGAATTCGAGAAGGCTGAAGCATTGGCGCGGCGCAGCCTGGCGATGAATCAGAAGC
>JBEVDW010000608.1:0-13144 GCA_040513115.1 Steroidobacteraceae bacterium
TCGACCTGTACCAGGTGCATTGGCCTGATCGGCGCACCAATTTCTTCGGCAAACTGGGCTACGAACATGTCGAGCCCGATGAGTCCGTCCCGATCGAGGAGACGCTCGACGCACTCGGTGAGTGCGTGCGCGAGGGCAAGGTGCGCCACATCGGCGTATCGAATGAAACGCCCTGGGGCGTGAGTCAGTACCTGCGCTTGGCGGACGTGCGTCGGCAGCCGCGCATCGTCAGCATCCAGAATCCGTACAGCCTGCTCAATCGCAGCTTCGAAGTCGGGCTGGCCGAAATCGCCATTCGGGAAGACGTGGGGCTGCTTGCGTATTCACCTCTGGGTTTCGGTGTGCTGAGCGGCAAGCATCTCAATGGCGCACGACCGCCGAATTCTCGCTTGACCCTGTGGACTCGCTTCTCGCGGTACAACGGTGCGCTTGCCGAGGAAGTGACGGCGGCATACGTCAATATCGCCCGCGAGCACGGATTGGACCCATCGCAGGTAGCGCTCGCTTACGCGGCGTCGCGACGCTTCATGACCAGCGTGCTGATCGGAGCCACGACCATGGAGCAACTGCGCGTCAACATCGCGAGCATCGATGTACAGCTCACTGCGGATGCTCTGCAGCAGATCGAAGCCGTTCATCGGCGTTGGCCGAATCCGTGCCCGTAGGGAAAGGAACAAAGCCTGAGGCGGCGCGGTTCCTGGAACGGGAGTTCCCGGACGAGACCGCGCATGAACGTGTATTCCGAGCAGAGCCGTTCGTTGTGGATGGACGTGCCCGCACCGGAGGCGCCGACGCTGGACGCCGATATCCGCGCCGATGTGCTCGTCATCGGTGCCGGCATTGCGGGACTGTCGTGCGCGTATGAGCTGGCGCAGTCGGGCCGACACGTCACCGTAATCGATCGAGGGCCATTGGGTCGAGGCATGACCGCCCGCTCCAGCGCCCATCTGTCCTACGAGCTCGACGACTACTATCACGAGCTCATCAAGTTACGCGGCGAAGCCGAGGCGCGTCAGTACTACCAGAGCCAGCGTGCCGCCGTTGAGCGTATCGAAAGCATCTGCGCCCAGCAGCACATCGAATGCGACTTCGTTCGGGTGGATGGGTTCCTGTGTGCGAGCTCATCGGCGCATCGACCGATGCTCGAGGCCGAGCTGGGTGCGTGTCATCGCATCGGATTCGACTCCGTGCAGTGGACCAAGGCGCCGATGGGAGACACCGATGCGCTGAAGTTTCGCGGGCAAGCGCGCTTTCATCCCACCAAGTACTGCAACGGGCTGATTCGCACGCTCACTGAGAGCGGCGCCGTGTTGTACGCCAACACGCCTGTGATCGAGATCGACGAACATCGCGAAGTCGTGCGGGTGGGAATCGGCAATGGCCGGCACATCCTGGCGGCCGCGGTCATTGTGGCGAGCAACTCGCCGATCAGCAGCACCGTCGCCGTGCACACGAAACAAGCGCCGTATCGCACGTACGTTTTTGCTGCTCCCGTGCCGAAAGGCAGCGTACCCGATGTCCTCATCTGGGACACGGTTGAACCCTATCACTACGTGCGGCTGCAGCCGCGCGAGCGTGACGATCTGCTCATCGTTGGTGGCGAGGATCACAGGACCGGTACGATCGATGAGGGCGTGCCGCGCATCGAGCGATTGCACGATTGGGCACGCGAGCGCTGGCCTCAAGTGGGACGAATCGAATACGCGTGGTCCGGCCAAGTGTACGAGCCGGTGGATACCGCGCCGTACATCGGCCGGGCGCCGGGTCTCGATCGCGTATTTCTCGTCAGTGGCGATTCGGGTGAGGGCTTGACGACGGGTGTGGCTGCCGGCCTCGTACTGCACGAGCTGGTAATGGGACGCGAGTCGCCATGGAGTCAGGTGTACGAGCCTGATCGCATGACCTTGCGAGCAGCGAAGACCTATCTGGAGGATAACTTCGACGTCGCTGCCAATCTGACCGAGTACGTCCACGACACCGAGCAGTTGCAATCCTTGGACGCGGTGCCGCGCGGCGCGGGCGCAATCGTCAGCATCGAGGGTCGCAAGGTGGCGGCGTATCGCAATTCGGACGGCGAGCTGTCACTGCACTCCGCCACGTGCACGCACGTGGGCTGCATCGTGCACTGGAACAGCTTCGAGCATTGCTGGGATTGCCCGTGTCACGGCTCGCAGTTCGCGCCGGATGGCGAGCCGCTCACGGGGCCGGCCATGAAGGCGCTTGCCGCCTTACGCCGCTGAGTGAGGAGCAGGGGTATGGACCTCGGGATTCTTGCGGGCGAAGCCACGAGCGTGAGGGTGTGGGAGCTGTTGCTGCGACTGTTCATCGCCACGGTGTTCGGTGGTGTCATTGGCTTCGACCGCGAACGCCGGGACAAGCCCGCGGGACTGCGCACGCACATGCTCATCAGCCTGGCCGCTGCCGTCTTCACGCTCATCGCGCTCGAGCTGCACGCGCAATTGATGAGGGATCATGAGCATGTCAATGCAGACCCGATCCGCATCATCGAGGCGGTGACATCCGGCGTGGCATTCCTGGCGGCCGGCGCAATCATTCAGAGTCGCGGGACGGTGCAGGGCATCACCACCGGGGCGAGCATGTGGCTCGCGGGTGCGTTGGGGGTGGCCTGCGGGGCGGGGTACTACGTGCTCGCGCTCGTCGGTGCGGTGCTCGCCTTGGTGATCCTGACGCTCCTGGGCGCAGTGGAGGCCCGCATGGAGGGTCCGAGCAAGTCGCGCGGTATCGATGAGGGTAAGTAGCGTTGCGGGGGAGACTGCCGCTGACGCGGCACAGCGAGCATAATGCTCGACGTCGAATAACCAGATCAATCTGCGAGGCACTTATGGGTGGGACATTTCGTCGCGCATCGACACAGCTCGCGTGCGCCATGCTGTTGGTACTGAGTGCCGCGGCGTGGGCCGATGATGCCGAGATCGATGCGCTCATCGACAAATCACGCGTGGCAATGAACGAAGGCAAGGCCAAGGCGGCTGTCGCCGCGCTCACGACGGCGATCGAAAAGGCGCCGAATCGCTCGGACCTCTACACGCTGCGAGCGCGTGCCCAGGATGCGAACAACGACTTCAAGGCAGCGATAGCCGATGCCGGCAAGGCGATCGAGCTCGCGCCGAACGATGCGTATCCGTATATCGAGCGCGCCAAGATCTACATTGCGATGGAGAAGATGGATCTGGCATTGGCAGACGCGAACAAGGCGATCGAAGTCGCGCCGAAGGATCCCGACGGCTACTACGTGCGCTCCGACATCTACGCCGACATGGGCAAGAACGACGAAGCGAAGAAGGACGAGAAGCGCGCTGAAGAAGCGGAGAAAGCGGCGCACTGAGCGGCGCGGCTACGCGGCAGGCTTAGGTTGCGTCCCTCTCGATAGAGGGACGCGCAAGAGACGTGATAGCGCTTGTGAGTGACGGCACAGCAGCCGTCTACGGTTTGATCTTTCCGCTCGCACCCAACAAAGCGTCGATGGCGTGAGCTTCGAGCTCCAGCTCGACTTCCACGTCGTATTCAAATCCCTCCGGTGCGGCGTCGTTCGCCGACGGCAGAACCGGATTCAGGACGGTATCCAGATCGTCGAACTCGATGGCTTCCTGGACAACCGTCCTGGGGTCCACGAGTTCTTGCGCAGGCATTTCGAAAGAAAGTTCGTTCGACTGCATGGTGATCCCTCATCGACAGGTGCGGGCATGCTGCCGGGATGTGTCGGATTTGCATACAGACGCAGTTCACAATCCGCGCGCAGGGTTATGACGAGAAGCATCGCTGTATCGACGTGTCGTGGATGCGAAGGCGAACGCGCTGCCTCTGCAAGCGGCATTGAACGTAATCAGGTCGCAAGCAGGAACACCGCTGAGGCGTGAGTCGTTGGCATCGCGCAGCTGGGCGGCCAACAAGGGGCATGCGTTATGTGTAACGCGCTGAGCCAGCATCGGTTGATCGAGCGCTCATGCTGAATGCTCATGCCGTGGCAGTGCTGGCACTCACTGTGGTCGGGCTCTTTCTCTTCTCCCGAGAGAGATTACCGATCGAGACCTCGAGTCTCCTCATCCTGAGCTTGATGGCGATCGGCTTTTCCATCTTTCCGTTCACCGCGCCCGACGGCGTGCTGGATCCCATGGCGTTCTTCGCCGGCTTTGGCAACGAGGCGCTCATCGCCATCTGCGCATTGATGATGGCCAGCGAAGCCCTGGTTCTGATGCCGCTGACATTCGCGTCGCAGATCGGCGGCATGGGAACGCCGATTGGAACCTCGCTCAATCTGTTGGTGATCGGTACTGCGGCGAGCTTGGGAGTGCCTGCTGATGGCCGTGCTGGCGAACGTGATCTCGAACAGCGCAGCGGCGGCGATCGGCACGCCCGTCGCGATCGAGCTGGCGCGACTACTGGGAGTGGACGCCGTGCCATTTGTGCTGGCGGTGCTGTTTGGCGTAAACGTGAGTTACGCCACGCCCGTTGCCGACAACTGCAATTTGCTGGTCTATTAGCGCGGGCGGCTATCGCTTCAAGGATTGCGTGCGCTGTGGCGTGCCGTTGGTGTTGTTGATGTGGCTTGCATTCAGCCTGGTGTTATCGAGGCTCTTTCCGCTCAGCTGAACGGTTGCGGGCGATGCGAGCATCTCCGTTCGCGTTGAGCGAACGGTGGCTTTTGATGGGGGAAGCGCAGCTCTCGAGAGTCGAGCTAACCCGCATCGTCCGCGTGTCCGCGAGCCCACCATCCGAAGCCGCAAGCAGCGGCAAACATCAGTAGATAGAACGAGACGCCCATGGTTGGAACCCTCCGGAATCATCGTGCGACCTTCTGCAGTCAAAACGTAGTGGTCAAAAGGGCAGTTCCCATGAGGGCGATGCACAGACTCCCAAAACGAAAAAGGCCGGCATCGCTGCCGGCCTTTTTCGCGAGCTCATTTAGCTACCGTTCAGTCATCCATCAAAAAGCTGCGCAGCTGCTCGCTGCGGCTCGGGTGACGCAACTTACGCAGAGCCTTGGCTTCGATCTGGCGAATGCGCTCACGCGTGACGTCGAACTGCTTGCCGACTTCTTCCAACGTGTGATCGGTATTCATGTCGATGCCGAAGCGCATGCGCAGCACCTTCGCTTCGCGTGGCGTCAAACCCGCCAGCACGGAGTGAGTGGTTTCGCGCAGCGATTCCATCGTCGCGGAATCGATCGGCGAATCCACCGACGTGTCCTCGATGAAATCCCCAAGATGCGAGTCCTCGTCATCACCAATCGGCGTCTCCATGGAGATCGGCTCTTTGGCGATCTTGAGCACTTTGCGGACTTTGTCTTCCGGCATCTCCATACGCACGGCCAGCTCTTCAGGTGTGGGCTCGCGACCCATCTCCTGCAGCATCTGACGTGAGATGCGGTTGAGCTTGTTGATCGTCTCGATCATGTGCACAGGGATACGGATCGTGCGCGCCTGATCGGCGATCGAACGCGTGATCGCCTGACGAATCCACCACGTGGCGTACGTCGAGAACTTGTAGCCGCGGCGGTATTCGAACTTGTCCACGGCCTTCATCAAGCCGATGTTGCCTTCCTGAATCAGATCCAGGAACTGCAAGCCACGGTTGGTGTACTTTTTCGCGATCGAGATCACCAAGCGCAAGTTCGCTTCGACCATCTCCTTCTTCGCGCGCCGAGCCTTCGCTTCGCCCACGGCGACTTCGCGATTGATTTCCTTCAGATCGCCGATGCTCATGTGCACGCGGCGCTCGAGGTCGATCAGCCGCTGCTGCTGCTTCTCGATCTCTTCACGCAGCTTCGCCAGTGCCGCCGAATGTTTGCGCTTCGCACGGATGTGCTTGTCGAGCCACTTCAGGTTCGTCTCGTTCTTCGGGAACGTCGTGACGAAGTCCTTGCGTGGCATGCCGGAGTCGCGCACGCACAGCGTCATGATCAGCTTCTCGAGATTGCGGATCTCGGCGACGTGACCGCGCAGCTGACCGATCAACGCATCGAACATCTTCGGTGATAGCTTCAGCTCCATGAACTCATCGGAGGTCTTCTGGCGCAGCTTGAGCGTCTTCGGATCCTTCAATCCCTTCTCTTCGATGTGCTTCAGAACCTGCACCAGCAGTTTCTGAATCGAAGCAAAGCGGCGTGCCGCTTCCTCAGGATCGGGCCCTGTCTCCAGAGCTTCCTCTTCTTCAGAGCCTTCCGCGGCCTCTTCGTCCTCTTCAGACTCTTCGGCCTTCGCGGCAGCAGCCAGCTTCGGGTTCACTGGCGCGGCAATCTCGTCCGGCGCGTTCGGATCGATGAAGCCGACGATGATGTCGACCAGACGGCCCTGGCCCACCTTCACCTGCTCGTACTGGTTGAGCATGAAAGAGTAAGTCTGGGGATACATCGACAGCGCAAGACGCACGGCATCGAGGCCTTCCTCGATTCGCTTGGCAATGCGGATTTCGCCTTCGCGGGTGAGCAGCTCGACCGTGCCCATCTCACGCATGTACATGCGGACCGGGTCAGTTGTGCGGCCGAATTCGGCATCGACGGTCGCGAGGGCAGCCGCCGCTTCTTCGGCAGCTTCTTCATCGGCGACGACGGGCTCGGTCAGCAACAAGGCTTCCGCTTCCGGCGCCTTCTCGTAAACCGGAATACCCATGTCGTTAATCATGTTCACGATATCTTCGATCTGCTCCGGATCGACGATTTCGCTTGGCAGGTGGTCGTTAACTTCGACGTAGGTCAAAAAACCCTGCTCCTTGCCACGGGCAATGAGCAGCTTCAGCTGCGACTGACGTTCGTCAGCCAGCTGTGTAGGTTCCTTCTTGGCCACAGATGCGGGGGTCTTGCTCAAGATTGGGCCCTCTGGGGTTGCGGCGGGCTAAAAAAGACCGCGCAGTCTACTTGGATAATGCCGCAGGAGCTAGGTTCGCCCGCGCGAGGAAGAAGCGCCAACGGCGGAACCGCGTAACAGTTCCTGTAGCTCGGCTCTTTCCTGCTCATTCAGGCCCGACTCCTGCCTTTTACGTAACAAATCTTCCCGGCGAATCGCTACACGCTCCTGAACCAGACGCTCGACCGCGGCCCGCAGTTCGTGCGCCGCACCGTCTTGAGTAGGAACCAAGCACTCCATCACAGCCAGTTTGGCCAGCGCAGTGTGCTCAGATCGATTACGCCATCGCTCGAGCAGCATGCCGGTGGTCTGGACCGGGTCATCGTGCAGCTCATGCAGTAATTCCATGAGTAAGGGCACCCCCGGCTTATCCAAGCCGGCCAGCGCATCCGGGTTCGGTACCTTCTCCGCTATCGCCGGAAAGTGCACCAAAAGATGGATCGCATGACGTATCAATCGGCTGCGCGGGTTCGAGCTTGAGACGGATGTCTCACGTTCGCCCCGATCAGCGGGGGCCTGATACGGTGCGGGGGCACCGCCTGCACGCTGCAGTCCCAGCGCATTCGACAGTCGCTCGGAGCTCATTCCCACGGTCTTGGCGAGGGCGTCCACAAGCAGCTCGCGATACACACCTATCGGTACTTTCCCTAGCAAAGGGCGAGCCTGCTCCGCGAACTTGGCTCGACCGTCCACGCTATGCATGTCGCTCTCTTCGGATAGCCGCTGAATGAGGTACTCGGACAGCGGCAGGGCACTGCCCAATCGCTTCTCGAATGCTTCCCGACCTTCCTCCCCGACCAGTGAGTCCGGATCGTGACCCTCGGGCAGAAACAGGAACCGGATTTCGCGACCCTCGCGAATCTGCGGCAATGCGTTCTCCAAGGCGCGCCATGCTGCACCGCGGCCGGCGCGATCGCCGTCAAAACAGAAAATCACTTCGCTACAAACGCGGAAGATGCGCGTCAGGTGTTCGGGCGTGGTCGCCGTCCCGAGCGTGGCGACTGCATAGGTGATGCCCGCCTGGTGGAGCCGCACCACATCCATGTAGCCCTCGACGACCATCAATCGCCTGAGCTGCCGAGTGGCCTGGCGGGCTTCATACAGTCCATAGAGCTCGCGACCTTTGTGAAACAGCTCGGTTTCGGGCGAGTTCAGGTACTTCGGTTCGCCTTGCTCCAGCACCCGTCCGCCGAAGCCGATGACGCGTCCGCGCGTATCGCGGATGGGGAACATCAATCGATCGCGAAACCGGTCGTAGTAGCCCGAACGCTCGCCGCCGCCCTCTTTGCGATCGCGTTCGATCACGAGTCCGACTTGGTGCAGCTGTTGCCTGCGGTGTTCGTTGGAACCGAAGGTCGTCAGCACGCTGTCCCACCGATCGAGTGCGTAGCCAATGCCGAATCGCGTCACCGTTTCCGATGTGAGACCGCGCTTGCGTACGTAGGCCTGAGCGTTGGGGACGTTGTGCAGCTCGCGGCCGTAGTACTCGGCGACCGAGCTCAACAGCGAAAAAAGATCGTCCGCGGGTTTGGGCTTGTCTTGGGCGGTTTGCTCACGCGGCACTTCCAAGCCCACACGCTCAGCCAGATCTTCGACGGCTTCGACGAAGCTCAGATGATCGTGCTCCATCAGAAAGCCGAGCGCAGTTCCATGCGCGCCGCAGCCGAAGCAGTGATAGAACTGCTTGTCAGGCACCACCGTGAACGACGGCGTCTTCTCGCCGTGAAACGGGCAGCAGGCCTTGTATTCCTTGCCCGCCTTTTTCAACGGAATGCGTGAGCCGATGATCTCGATCAGATCCGCGCGGGCGATCAGCTCATCGATGAAGTGCTGCGGAATGCGTCCGGACACGGAAGTCCCGATACTGGGAATGGGTTGAGAACGCGAATGGAGCGTAAACCATTCGCCCGTACGTCATGCAATTGAGTTGAGCTCGCGCATTGCACGAGCGAGAGAGACTAAGCGCCCAGCTTCGCCTTGAGCTTCGCGCTGACGGCACCGATGTCGGCGCGGCCCTGCGCCTTCTGCTTCACGATCGCCATGGCCTTGCCCATGTCCTTGACGGACGTTGCACCCGATTGGGCGATCGCGTCGGCGATCAGTGCATCGATCTCCGCGTCGGAGAGCTGCTCCGGCAAATACGCCTGCAGCAAGGCAATCTCGCGATTTTCCTTCTCGACCAGGTCCGTGCGTCCACCACTTTGAAACTGGGCGACCGATTCTTTGCGCGTCTTGATCATCTTCTCGAGCACGGCAAGGATCTGGGCATCGTCGAGCGTGATGCGCTCATCGACTTCGCGCTGCTTGATCGCGGCTTGCGCCATGCGGATCGTGCCGAGCCGCTCGGTTTCCTTGGCGCGCATCGCGCTCTTCATATCTTCAGTGATGCGGTCTTTCAAAGACATGGGGCGCGGAAGGAATAGGCTGGGGGAAGGGTGGGGCCGGTCGAGCTGGCCCCCGAGACAATCAGTATGAACGGGCAGGGCGGGCACGGCCGCCAGCGCTCATGTCACCGCGGGTGTTGCGCTTCTGGTGACGTTTCACCGCAGCAGCCTTCTTCCGTTTCCGTTCTTGCGTGGGCTTTTCGTAGAATTCGCGGCGGCGCAGCTCCGTCAGGACACCGGCCTTTTCGCAGGCGCGCTTGAAGCGGCGCAGGGCGGCATCAAAGTACTCGTTCTCTCGCACTCGAACGCTGGGCATCGTAACTCCGGTAACTCTCGCGATTTAGTGCCCAAACGGACTGCTGGTGAACGGCAGGGCGGGCTGTAGGGCGCGCAAGTGTAATGAGCCGATCGGCGAAAATCAAAGCGCCGACCGCCATCCATCTTCATAACTGAGAGCCCATGCGAGTCCTGGCAATCGAGACTTCCTGCGATGAAACGGCCGTGGCCGTGTACGACAGCGACCGGGGGTTGCTGGCGCATCAGGTGTATAGCCAGATTCCCCTACACGCCCAGTATGGCGGGGTAGTCCCCGAGCTAGCGTCGAGGGATCACGTTCGCAAACTCCTGCCGCTGGTGGACGAGGTCCTGCGCCAAAGCGGACTGCAGCCGCAGGACATACAGGGAATTGCCTACACATCAGGTCCGGGGTTGGTGGGGGCTCTATTGGTGGGTGCCAGCGTGGCTCGAAGTCTGGCCTACGCCTGGGGTGTGCCTGCCGTCGAGGTACATCATTTAGAGGGACATCTGCTCGCGCCCATGCTGGAAGAGGGGCCTCCGGAATATCCGTTCCTGGCGCTATTAGTGTCCGGCGGTCACACGTTACTGGCAGCCGTGCGGGGGCTCGGCCAGTACGAGATCCTGGGTAGCTCCCTCGATGACGCCGCCGGCGAGGCCTTCGATAAAACCGCGAAGCTTCTTGGTCTGCCGTATCCGGGCGGTCCAGCGCTCGCCCGCTTGGCCGAATCAGGCAAGCCAAGCGGGTGGCGATTTCCCCGGCCAATGCTGGATAGGCCGGGTCTCGACTTCAGCTTCAGCGGCTTGAAGACGGCAGTCGTTGTCGCGCTTCAGGGAGCAGCCAAGGACGATCAAACACGGGCCGATATCGCCTTGGAATTCCAGAACGCCGTGGTCGAAACGCTGGTCCGCAAGTGCGAACGGGCTCTGAAGCAGACGGGCTTCGACACGCTCGTCGTCGCCGGTGGCGTCGGCGCGAATCGACATCTGCGAGCGCAGTTGCAGCGACTCGGCGAACGCCTGCATGTCACTGTCTGCTATCCCCGGCCCGAGCTGTGCACCGACAATGCCGCGATGATCGCCTATGCAGGCTGGGCCCGGCTGGCCGCAGGCCAGCATGCCGAGCTCAAGATCCGCGCCGTTGCACGCTGGCCACTGGACGCGCTGCGGCCGCCTCAACCTTGAATTAACCTTACAACTTCCTCGACGAACGAGCTTCGCACCGCCGGATGGACAAAATTTTCTTAAGCGCACTCACCACCGAGTGCATCGTTGGCATTTGGGATTGGGAACGGCGGGTCAAGCAGCGCATCGTGCTGGACATCGAGATGGCCAGCGATATTCGCCGTGCCGCTGCCACCGATCACATCGAAGACACTCTCGACTACAAGAAGGTGTCCAAGCGCGTGCTGGCCTTCGTGGAGGCCTCGCAGTACCAGTTGGTCGAAACGCTCACGGAGCACATCGCCAGGCTGATCGTGCTGGAGTTCGGCGTGTCCTGGGTGCGCGTCCGCTTGAACAAGCAGGGTGCCATTCGCGGCGCCCGCGACGTCGGCATCGAGATCGAGCGGCGCACCGAAGATTACGCGGGTACACCGGATGCCTGAGGTGTACGTCGCCGCCGGTAGCAACGTGGCGCCGATCGAGAACCTGCGGCGCGCCCTGAGCCTGGTGCGCGCGCACTATCCCGACCTGCGGTGTTCGACGGCCTATCGGAACAAAGCGGTGGGGTTCGAGGGCGATGATTTCGTCAATCTCGTGGCGGGCTTCGACACGAGCGATTCCATAGAAACGGTACTCGAGCTTCTCCATGCCGCTGAGGCGGCGTGCGGTCGCGAGCGTCAGGCGCCGAAGTGGGCTCCACGCAGCATGGATCTCGACGTGCTCTTGTATGGCGACTGCGTCTGCAATCGCCCAGGACTCGTGCTGCCGCGTCCGGACCTGCTCAAGCGCGCTTACATGCTCGGACCGCTGGCCGAGATGGCACCGAATGTCGTGCATCCAACCGCGGGCAAGACGATTGCCGAGCTGTGGCAGTCATTCGATCGCAACGCGCATCCCATGACGCCCGTGCCGCTGTGAGCTACCAACCGATGCTCCGCCCACCGTCGACTGCGATGATCTGTCCCGTGACGAACGGCGATTCCGCGGCAAGGAACAACAGCGCACGCACAATGTCCTCGGGCGCGCCGGAGCACTTCAGCGCGGTCTGTTCGATGATCTCGTTTTGCAACGCCGACTCCAGGCCGCTTTCCGGCCAGAGGATCGGACCGGGCGAAATGCCGTTCACGCGGACGTCGGGTCCAAGCTCCCGCGCGAGCGACTTTGTCAGCATCGCAAGGCCCGCCTTCGCGACGCAGTACACGGGATGATTTTTCAGCGGTCGTTGCGCGTGGATATCGACCAGATTCACGATCACACCGCGCGCCTGCCGCAGATGAGGTGCCGCGGCTTGCGACAAGAACAAGGGTGCTCTCAGATTCGTGCCGATCAGATCGTCCCAATGACTTTCCGCAATGTTTCCCAATGGCGTTGGATAGAAGCTCGATGCGCTGTTGACCAGTACATCGATGCGTCCGAACGTCGTCATGGCGATTTCCACGATCAACTGTGCCGCACCGGTCGCGAGCAGATCCGCGCCCACCGTCGTTGCCGAGCCCGGCCGACGCGCATTCAGCGTTGCTGCAAGATTCTCCGCTGCCGCCACCGAGCGATGATGATGAATGACCACATCCGCGCCTTCGGCGTGCAGTGCTTCCGTCATGGCCGCACCCAAGCGCTTCGCAGCACCGGTGACGATCGCGCAGCGGCCGGTCAGTCGAGTTGTCATAGACGTGTGCCGAACGAAACTCCTCGTTGCACCATACCGCAGGCAATGAGCACTGTCTGCCCACGCGAGGTTGCATGACGGTCGCCCTGGAGTTGCCTCCGCTCACGGCGGAAGAACACGCACATAGCGAACGCCTCATCACGCGCATCTGCCAAGAGATCGAAGCGCATCAGGGCTGGATCAGCTTCGAGCGCTACATGGAGATGACGTTGTACGAGCCCGGTCTGGGCTACTACAGCGCGGGCAGTCGCAAGCTGGGTGGTGCGGGTGACTTCGTCACGGCGCCGGAGATATCGCCGCTGTTCAGCCGCTGCGTCGCAAATCAATGCGCCCAGGTGCTGGCAAGTCTGGGCGGTGGTGAGGTCCTCGAGTTCGGCGCCGGCTCCGGAACGATGGCGGTCGACGTGCTGCTAGAGCTGGAGCAGCTGCAGCAGCTGCCGACGCGCTACAGCATTCTCGAAGTGAGCGCCGATTTGCGCGAGCGGCAGCAGGCCACCGTGATGGAACGCGTGCCGCATCTCAAAGAGCGAGTGCACTGGCTCGACGCCCTGCCGGCCACATTCGAAGGTGTGATGCTGGCGAATGAAGTGCTCGATGCCATGCCGGTCGAACGTTTTCGGATTTGTGCCAACGATGTCAACGCGTTGGGCGTGACGTGGCAGCTCGGACGTCTGGATTGGTCCGAAGTGCGAGCACCAAAACCCCTCGCGAATTCGGTGCGCGCCTTGGAGCAAGAGATTGGATTCCATTTCCCCGACCGTTACACCTCCGAG
>JBEVDW010000609.1:0-4652 GCA_040513115.1 Steroidobacteraceae bacterium
GGTCGTGATGGGATTACCGGAGGTGTACCTGACTTACAAAGAGGGATTGATCGATGCGGAGTACACCGTCACCGATGAGTCCACACGGAAGTTCTTGACGAAGTACGTTGAGCGGTTCGCAGCGTGGGTCGAGAAGCACAAGAAGTAGGTGTGCCGACTAGGACATCGGCTCGGGCGCTGGCTTCGGCGGCTCCTGCGGCAGCGGGATGAACTCGTGATCGTCATCCACTGGCAGCTTGAAGCGACCGGCGCGCCAATCCGACTTGGCTTGCTCCATGCGCTCGGCACTTGATGAAACGAAGTTCCACCAGAGGTGGCGCTCGCCGACGGGTTCGCCGCCGAGCAGCATCAACGTCGTCGCTTCGAGCGCTGTGACGGCAGCTGTCTTTGCGCCCTCGAACACGATCATCTGACCCGGCGGGAACTCATCATTGACCACCCTTACGCGCCCGCGTGCGATGTAGGCCGCCCGTTCGCTGTATTCGGCAGGCACGACCAGTGAGGCACCCGGTTTCAACGTCACGTGCGCATAGAAGAGCGGCGAGCGCACGGTCACCGGGCTCACCAAACCAAGCAGCTCGCCGGCGATCAGCCGGACGTGTGCGTCGTCCACTTCACGCTCCGGCAACTCCGGTGCGTCGAAGTGCACGAAGCTCGGCTCGATTTCTTCATCACCATGCGGCAGCGCGACCCAGGCCTGAATGCCGTCGAGCAGGCCGCCGTGCTCACGCATGGTTTCGAAGCGCTCCGAATGCGTGATGCCGCGCCCTGCGGTCATCCAATTGACCTCGCCAGGGCGAATGACTTGATGGTACCCCACGCTATCGCGATGGACGATCTCGCCATCGAACAGATACGTGATCGTGGCCAGGCCGATGTGCGGATGCGGCCGCACGTCGGTGTTGCGTGGAAGCTTCGCAGGAAATTGCGTCGGGCCCATGTGATCGAAAAAAATGAATGGCCCGATCATCTTCAACGCAGGCGCGGGTAGCACACGTCCAACTTCGAAGCCACCCAGATCGCGACGCCGCGCAGTGAGCACGTGCTCTATCATGGCTGAGAATCCTGCAGTGAAACTGATCTAACTGACGCGCAGCCAGTCTGGATCCGGCAACGCATGAAATGCCTGCCGCAGACTCTCGCTCCAGCCTTTGCGCACCATTTGGAAGTAAGCGTGTTCTTCGGCGATGTTGACGTGACTGTGGATGCGCAAGCCATCGCGCTTGATGCTCACGAGATCGAGCGGCGGGCCGACGGAGAGATTCGAGCGGATGGTGGAGTCCATGGAGATCAGCGCGCACTTGGCCGCCTGCGCCAGGCTCGTGCTGCGCGTGACCACGCGATCGATGATCGGTTTGCCATACTTCGATTCGCCGATCTGGAAGTACAAGGTATCGGGCGTCGCCTCGATGAAGTTGCCGGCAGCGTAGATGCTGAAGAGCCGTGGAAGCTCCTTGCCGATCTGACCGCCGAGAATGAAAGAGGCGTTGAACTCGACGCTGTGTTCCTTCAGCGCTTCGCCATCGCGCCGATGGATCTCGCGCAAGCCTTCGCCGATGCAGCGCGCCGCCTCGAACATGTTAGTGGCGTGATACAGGGACCCCTCGGTGCTGTTCTCGATCTGCTCACGCAGGATGTTCACCAGCGCCTGCGAGATCGCGAGATTGCCGGACGACATCAGGACCATGACGCGATCGCCCGCGCGCTCGAAGATCGACACCTTGCGAAAGGTGCTGATCTGGTCCACGCCCGCGTTGGTCCGCGAGTCGGCCAGGAAGACCAAGCCGCTGTCGAGCAACATGCCCACGCAGTACGTCATGCGTCGATCGCCCCGAAGCAGTTGAAGGTGGCGTGCATGTTAGTCAAGCACGCCGGCAAAGGTAAGCGCGCTATTGCTGTTGTTGTTGCTGCTGCGCCGATTCGCTGACCAGCACGGACACTTCCATCTCCTCAGCGCCGCCACCGCGGCGCACCCCTCGGACCGGACACGCATCGAGGTAATCGCGGCCGACCGCGAGGCGGCAGTGCTTGCCGTTGGCGAACGTCCGGTGGGTCACATCGATACTGACCCAGCCATGCTGGTCTCCGAGCCAGACGTCGGCCCACGCATGGCTCGCGGCTTCACCGGTCTCGCCCGTGTACAGGTAGCCGCTCACGTAGCGTGCTGGAATGCCGCGCGAGCGGCAGCTCGCGATGAAGATGTGCGCGTGGTCCTGGCAGACGCCCTGGCCCAAGTTGAAGGCCTCCACGGCTGAATGATGGACCTCGGTTGCACCAGGCACATAGCGCACGGTCGAGCACACGGCCTCAGCCAGCTTCACAACGTCATGGCGACGATCGGCCGATAGCGGCAGGCTCTCGGCGGCGAAGTTGACGATGTTGTCTTCGGCTCGCGTGAGCGTCGTCTCGGCGAGATAGGCAAGCGGCGACAGCCGTCCGTCATCCGGCAATACCAAGCCTTCGTCATCGGCCGTCTCGACCACACCATGGACGATGATGCGAATGTCGCGGTGTGGCTCATTGACCGTGAGGAGGTGCACGATGTTGCCGTGGGCGTCGACTTGCGCCTGTTGTCGTCCCGGCGCGTGAATGCTCCAGGTGATCGCGCGTTGCGAAGGTTCCCTGCGCGGGGTGAGACGCAGATTCTGGATGCTGCGTTTGACGGGTTCGCCGTATTTGTAAACCGTCTCGTGCCGAATGTGGAGTTGCATGGTTACTCGCTGGAGACGAGGAAGTCACGCGCCACTCGGGCGCCGAGGTCGCGCGTACGTAGGAGGAAGTGAACCAGATATTCGTGCAGGCCTTTCTCGAAGATGTCTTCGATGCGCCCGTAGTGGAGCGATGCCTGCAGCTCGCCGGCCCGGCGCTCCGTTTCTGCGGACTGCGAATTGGCCACGGCACGCAGGTGCGTGTGCACCTGCGTCACGCAGCGGCGCAGCGAGCGAGGCATGTCGTCGCGCAGCACGAGCAACTCGGCGACGCGGCGGGGTGTGATGAGATCGCGATACACGCGGCGATAGGTCTCGAAGGCGGATACCGAGTGGAGCAGAGCGCTCCACTGGTAGTAATCGGTGGCCCCGCCCGCGCGTTCCTCGGTCGGCAGTAACAAGTGATACTTCACGTCCAGGATGCGAGCCGTGCTGTCGGCGCGTTCGAGATAGGTGCCGAGCCAGGTGAAGTGCCACGACTCGTCGCGCAACATCGTGCCCTGTACGACGCCGCGTGCGAGGTGCGAGCGATATTTCACCCACTCGAAGAAGTTGCCCACCTCCGTGTCGACGGTGGCGCGCATGCCCGCGACGCGCATCTCGAGCCAGGTCGAGTTCAGCGTTTCCCAGATTTCCGATGTCAATGTGCCGCGTACGGCCCGCGCGTTTTCACGTGCGGCGCGCAGGCAGTTGTAGATGCTCGAGGGATTGTCGCGATCGAACACCATGAAGGCGATGGCGTTGCTCGGTGAGATGAGCGGGTACTTGGCCTGATAGGCCTCCCATAACCCGATGATCGTCAGCGTTGCCGTCCATGCCTGCACGACTTCCTCGGAGGTCTGCGGCAGCAGCGACATGCGCGAATTCACTTCCACCATGCGCGCGATGTTCTCGGCGCGCTCGGTGTACCGTGCCATCCAGTACAAATAATCGGCGGTGCGGCTCAGCATGCGCTCATTCTTCCAGCACCCAGGTGTCTTTCGTACCGCCGCCCTGCGAAGAGTTCACCACCAGCGAACCTTCACGCAGGGCGACGCGCGTGAGGCCTCCAGGCACGAGCGTGACATCACGACCCGACAGTACGAAGGGCCGCAGATCGATGTGGCGCGGCGCGACGCCCGATTCCACGAACGTGGGACACGCCGACAGCGCCAGCGTCGGTTGAGCGATGTACTTCTCGGGCGCACGCCGGATGCGCTCGGCAAACGCGGCCAGTTGTTCCTGGGTTGCCGATGGGCCGATGAGCATGCCGTAGCCGCCCGCGCCGTGGACTTCCTTCACCACGAGCTCGTGCAGATGCGCGAGTGTGTAAGCCAGATCGTCCGGCCGGCGCAGCACGTAGGTGGGCACGTTGTTCAGCAAGGGCTCCTGACCGAGGTAGAAGCGGATCATGTCGGGCACGAACGGATAAATCGATTTGTCGTCCGCGACGCCCGTGCCGATCGCATTGGCGATCACGACGTGGCCGGCGCGATAGGCCGCGAGCAACCCCGGCACGCCCAGCATCGAGTCGGGGCGAAACGCCAGCGGATCCATGAAGTCGTCGTCGATGCGGCGATAGATGACGTCCACGCGTTGCGGTCCGCGCGTGGTCCGCATGTAGACGAACTCGTCGTCGACGAAGAGGTCCTGGCCCTCGACGAGCTCGACGCCCATCTGCTGCGCGAGGAACGAGTGCTCGAAGTACGCCGAGTTGTAGACGCCCGGCGTGAGCACCACGACCGTGGGGTTGGGCACGGGCGCGAGGTGCTGCAACGTCTCGAGCAGCTTGCCCGCGTAGCCGTCGACCGGGCGGACGCGCAGCTGCTCGAAGATCTGCGGAAAGGTCCGCTTCATGACCTGGCGGTTCTCGAGCACGTAGGAGACGCCCGAGGGACAGCGCAGGTTGTCCTCGAGGACGTAGACCTGGCCGTCGGAGTGCCGAACGAGATCGGTTCCGGTGAC
>JBEVDW010000610.1:0-9244 GCA_040513115.1 Steroidobacteraceae bacterium
GAGCGCACTGTGTCCACAGAACTTTCAGCCCTGCGCCTGAACGATGTCCGCCTGCGCTATGGCCGCGTCCAGGCATTGGACGGCCTGTCACTCGAAGCACGCGCAGGGGAGATCTATGGTTTCCTGGGTCGCAACGGCGCCGGCAAGACGACGACGCTGCGCGTTCTGATGGGCATCGTGGGTGCGGACAGCGGCGAGATCGAAGTGTTGGGCCAGCGTGTCAAACGCATTCCCGTCGCCTTGAAGCGCCGCATCGGCTACGTCTCGCAAGAGCAGACGTTCTATCCCTGGATGACCGCCAAACAACTCGGACGGTTCGTTGCGGCGTTCTACCCGACGTGGGATAGCCAAGAGTTCACGCGTCTGCTGAACCTGCTGGACGTGCCTGCTGACAGGCGCAACGCGGTCCTCAGCGGTGGTACGCGCGCCAAGCTCGGGTTGGCACTGGCGCTTGCTCCGCGACCTGATCTGCTGCTGCTCGATGAGCCAACGACCGGGCTCGATCCCGTGGCACGACGCGAGTTCAACGATCTCGTCGTCGCGATGGTGGCAGAACGCGGCACGACGACGCTGTTCTCATCGCATCTGGTCGATGAAGTGGAAAGCGTCGCCAAGCGCGTGGGCATCATCCAGGCAGGCCGCATGCGCATCGAAGGCGAGGTCAGTGAGTTGCTGCGTCGCGTGCGTCGCATCGTGGGTGTCCCGGCGGAACAGTGGCCATCCGGATTGACGCTGGTACGCGGCGATGTCGCGCAAGGCGATGAAGCTGCGTGGTCGCAGGCAGCCTGGCCAGACGGCGCGCGTGTCGAATCGCTCTCGCTCGAGGACGTGTTCCTCGCCTATGCACGCACGGATCGGTTGCTGACGGCTGCCGCATGAGTCTGGCGCTCGTTCGCAAGGAGTTGCGCGAGCACGGCGTGATCATTGCCGCCGCGCTCGTGTTCTTCGGGCTGGGATTGGCTGCATTGCTCGACCAATCGCAACGCTGGGGCGGACGCTTCACGGCGCTCGTGCAACATGCGCTGTTCTTCGGTGGCCTGCTGGTCATGGTCGTGTCGAATCGGTTGTTCGCGCGCGAGTACGGTGGACGCACGCAACTGTTCCTGGAGACGCTGCCCGTCAGCCGTGGGCGTGTGTTCGCAACCAAGTGGCTATTGGGTGCGGCAATCATCGCTGTGGCGACGATCGCGAGCTGGTATGCCTCGCTGCACTGGATTCAGCGTGGCGAAATTCTTCCGCTCGGTGCTGCGCTGACCACGCTCGCGAGCGTGCTCTTGCTGACGATGGCACTGTGGGCGTTCGCGGCGATGAGCGCTCTGTTGGGGCGCTATCGATATCTCGCGTGGGCCGTGGCCGTGATCGGTTTGTTCATGGCGAGTAGTGTCGGCGGCCTGGCGTCGGGCGACCTGCCGCTGTTGAGTCTCGTTGGCCAGAAGGCTGCGATGGCCCAAGGTCTGCCGTCGCACACTGCGTTCTGGCAGGCGATGGTCATCATCGGTGTCTGCACGCTGGCTGCAACTCTGTTGGCGTTGTGGGGTTCCGGCGCGATGGCGAGCACGCTGGCGCACCGTATGACGCCACGCGAGCGGGCATTCATCATCGTGGCCGTCATGCTGCTCGTCGGCATCGGTACGACGATGCACCCGAAACCGACACCACCGCCTTTCGAGTTTCAGGACGTGGCGCCCATCATCGGCAGGCACACGCGCGCCAGTGTGCTGCCAACGCTCGACCTCGATCAGACGACGGCCGACGCACTCGCGCGTACAGTCGTGCGTGACGTGGACACGCTCATCGACACACTGCGCTTGCCGATTCGTCCATCGGTGTTCATCCAGCCGCAGCAGGGGCTCGACCCGATGGCGATGCACAGAGCGTGGCTCGACGGCGCGGATGGCATCGTTCTGAAGGTAGCGCCCAATGCACCGCGTGACCTCTTGCGCGAGCTGGTGCTGCATTCCGTGCTCACGGATGCCACGTTAGGGCGCATGGAAAAGGAGGATCGACATGTGTTGCTGGATGGCCTGTCGTCGTATTGGGCAACGCGCGATGATCCTGCAGAGCAAGCGCAATGGTGGATTCGTGCGGCATCGATCGACGCGCCGATCACCGCTGCCACGCTACAGCAGTGGTCGAAGACGAGCGAGCACGTGAGTGAGTGCGTGTCGCAGGGGCTCGCCTTTGCGGCGATGAACGTGCTGCTGCAACAACTCGGTCGTGAGCGGGTGTTTGCGCTCATGCGCACCATTTTCAGCGAGCCTGATGAAAACGTTCGCGTCTTGTTCGAAAGGACTCCGGACGAGAATCTCTCGCGAGCAGGCGTGCAGTGGTCCGAATGGGCCGATCGAACTCAGGTTGCAATCACGGCAGCTCGCAAGCGCTATGCCGACGAGTTGAACAAGCGCCCGCATGTCCAGGCTCGAATCGCGCAGCGAAGCAGCGCGACGCGTGGCACGACCATCCAAGCCGACGTCAACGGTGTGGCGGCATACTGGGTTTTGTATCAGGAACTGGGTCCATGGACCGCGGATGCCGTCGAGCCCTCGCGCTTCGACGCGCGGACATCGCCGGTCGTGTTGCCGATTTCGCCCGCCAGCGGCACGTCCTTGTTCACCGCCATCGAAGCCGATGATCCAGTGCTCGGCTGTCCCGTGCGCGTGTTCGCTCGACGACTGGCGGTGCAATGATCCGAGCCCTGCTGCGAAAGGAGCTACGCGAGCTGCGGCCGTGGGGCATCTTGAGCCTGGCCGCGGGACTGTTGGCGATCGTGCCGCATCTGCTGACGATCGTGGATATGCAGCCGCTGGCCCGCACCTTCAGTGCCCTGAGCGATGAGAACGTCGTGTTGTTCTGGCTCATGGGCTTTGCCATCGGCACCGGCCTTACGACGCGGGAGCATGTCGATGGCACGCTCAGCTTCCTGGATGGCCTGCCCGTCACGCGCACGCAGGTGTTCCTGACGAAGAGCGTGGTGATTCTTGCGCTCGTGCTGCTCGCGCCGACGGTTCGCTTGATCAGCGTCATCGTGTTGCACCTGCTGTCGCGCGGCTCGCTCGACCACGAGCTGCACTGGCCGTTGTTGCTGCAGGCGTTCGGTGTGCAAACGCTACTGATCGCGAATGCCGTGTTCGTGGGGGCGGCGATCGGGCGCTTGCAGCATCTCACGTGGCTTGCTGTCGGTGCGGTCGCCACGGGATTGATGTTGCTCATGCAGCGCTACCCGCGGACGACGGCCTTGAATCCCTTGAGCCTACGTGATGTCGAGCTGACGCCTGCGGGCCTCGTGATCGATCGCGAAACGATGTGGGTGCAGATCGCGCTCACCGCGTTGGCGTTCCTGATCGCGTGGTTCGCATTTACGCGCATTGGCCGTACGCGTCGACGTTCGTTGCCCACGCGCAGACCGATTGCCGGCGCAGTGGTGACGATCGCGACTGTCGCATTGTTGGCCGCAGCGCTGCTGTTGTGGTCGCGATCTCAGAATGTCGAGTCATCCGACGATGAGAGTGCGTACGCGGAGCAAGAGCCGTACTTCGCACCGAGCCCGCCTGCGCAGACTCAGACGCGGCACTATCGAATCTCGTATCCCGCCGATGAGTCCGCGGCGGCGCTGCGCCTGGCCGCGCAAGCGGATGCAATCTTCGAACGCGTCCATGAGCTGCTTCATACGGCGCCTGGCGCGCCGATCGACGTGGATGCATCGGGATCCACCGTGAACACCGATGGCACGGCCTACCTGGGCCGCATCCGTCTGCGCCTGGACAGTGACATGCGCATCGTGCTGGCCCATGAGACGACGCACGTGGTCTCGCAGCGGCTCGCGGGTGGCGATCGCGATTGGTTGTGGGAGAACGCCTCGGTGCTCAGCGAAGGACTCGCAACGTGGGTGCACTACCACTTCGCCGAACAATCGCGCGAACGTGAACAGGGTTTGTTGGTGCTGGCCGCGCTGCATTCGCGCCGCGAGCTGCACGTGGAAGAGCTGGCCGACCCCGAACGCCTGGTCGAGCTGCGCGATGAGAATCTGAAATATCCGGCGGGCGAAGCCGTGATCGATGCCATCGTGCGCTTATACGGGGCCGAAGTGCTGCCGAAGCTCCTGCGGGCGTTCGCGGATCCGAGACTGCCGGCCGATCTGTCCGGCATGGAGCTGTGGCGTGCCACGTTCCAATTGGCCGGGATGAATCTGGGCGCGGTGGAGGACGAGTTCTATCGCGAAGTCTCCAAGTACGGCGCGGAACATGCTGCGCGTATCGCAGCGCTGCCACGGCCTCGCGTGCGGCTCGTCCGCGAGGGTCGTCGCATCGGTGTTCAGGCGCTGGTCGATGGCGAGCTGCACGATGCGGGACCCGTCGTGCAGTTACGCTTCAAGCCCGCGGCGGACAGCAGCCTCGATGATCTCGAAACCGAGAACACGTTGTTCGAACAGCCCGTGTGGCGCGATCCCGAACAGATCGCCGGCGGGCGCGTCTGCGTGCAGGCGGGCGTGACAGGTTTCGCCAAGCAAGTGTTGTACGAGCCCTGGACCTGCCTGCCCGTGAGCGGCGCGAGCCCATGGCAATCCTCGAGCAAGTCAGAGAACGATGATTGAAGCCTTATTGATCTCGACCGGCGTCGTGGCGCTCGCCGAGATCGGCGACAAGACGCAGCTGCTTGCTCTTGTGCTGGCCGCGCGCTTTCGAGCGCCGGTGCCGATCATCTGGGGCATCCTGGTGGCGACGCTGCTGAATCACGCCGCGGCAGGTGCGCTGGGTGCATGGCTCGCGCACGCTGTCGGCCCGCAGATCATGCGCTGGATCCTGGGCGGTTCATTCATCGCGATGGCGATCTGGATGATGATTCCCGACAAGTTGGAGGCCGAGCAGCGTTCGGAACAGCGCTTCGGCGTATTTGGTACGACGCTGATCGCCTTTTTTCTCTTGGAGATCGGCGACAAGACGCAGATCGCTACGGTGGCACTCGCCGCGAAGTATTCGTCACTGATTGCGGTCGTTGCAGGCACGACGCTGGGCATGATGCTGGCGAACGTGCCCGCCGTGCTGTTGGGTGAGGTCGCCGCGCGCAAGTTGAACATGAACGTCGTGCATGCGATTGCAGCGGTGATCTTCTTGCTACTGGGTGTGGCCGTGCTGCTGGGTCTCTCGTTCTGACCCGCGTTGGCTGTTCACGCCAACGCAAACACCCAGGCGGCAACCACGCTCAGCAAAGCGATTCCTCCGGTCGCCAGCTGCACCCTCGAGCGGTCGAAGCGCCGCGTGTTCACGCGCGCGTAGGCAATGCCGACCGCAATCCCGGAAACGAATCCAGTGAGATGTGCCAATACATCCGTGTTGTCACCGCCGGTGCCGAGCATCGCGAGCACGGCGGCGGCGGCGAGGAGCGGTGCCGCACGTTGCGCCCAGCGCATGCGCGGATTCGCGCGTTGGCGCCATGTGTACGCTGCAACCATGCCCAAGGTGGCGAACACCGCGCCCGATGCGCCGATCGTGATGTTTCTATCGGGCATCAAAACACCATCGACCACGCCACCCAATGCACCGGCACACAGAATGCTGAGCCACGCGACGCCAGGACCCAACAGCTGGCCAGCGAAATAGCCGAATGCGCCGCCGATCAACAGATTTCCCACCAGGTGCGCGAGGTCGGCGTGCAGCGTGAGTGAAGTGATCACACGCCACCATTCACGGGTTTCGAGCATCGTACCGGTGAGCGCGCCCTGTCGTGTCCAATCGATCCCGAACGAATGCTCGCCCGCGAGATAGCTCACCAGGATCAACAGGCAGGTGTAGATCACCGTACCCAGCCAGGCGTTGCGCAACATGAACAACGGCGTGGGCGGTAGCTCGACGATGCGATTCTCCGCCTCGTAGCGCTGCAGCTGGACGCGCGCATCATCCGCACGTGTGGCAGCGACCAGCAGCACGTACCGATCCGCCACCAGCTCGATGTGCGATTCGATGCCCACCGCATCCAGCACCAGCGCGCGTTGCTCGCACGGGTGCGAGCGCAAGGACGTGAATACGGCGATAAGGGCGCTAGAATTCAACGGCTGCAAAACGATCTGTCAGGAGAGCACTCATGCTCAAGGCTAGTTGCCTCTGCCGAGGCATCAAATTCGAGTTCGAAGATCTGCCCGGCAAGGTCTTTACGTGTCATTGCTCGCTCTGCCGCAAATCTCATGGCACGGCCTTCTCCACGCAGGCTTTCGGCAGACGCAGCACGCTCAAATTCCTGCAGGGCAAGGATTTGCTTAAGGAGTATCACACGCCGGGCGGCGTCCGCGCGTTCTGCTCGAATTGCGGCTCGCGGCTGATGAATTACGCACGCGGTGCCAGTGACTATTTGAGCGTTGCCGTATCGGCGATCGACGGGGACTACCAAGGTCGACCCGTCGCACATGCGTTCGTCGGTTCGAAGGCCAAGTGGCACGAGCCTTCGAAGGATATTCCGAGCTTTGAAGAGCTGCCGGTGGATTTCATGTGAAGCGGTCTGCGGCTGAGGCGACAGCCGAAGACCTGCGGGCACGAAGCTCATTTGCTTTCCTTGAGCTCGACGAACCCGATCGGTCGGCGCTTGGGTTCTTGTGGATTCATGAGCTCGCGGATGGTCTTGAGAATGCCCACGATCGCCTGATCGTGTGAGGAGATTCTGCGTTCCAGCTCCGCGAGCTTCTGCGCCAGCTCCTTGCTGGACACGAGCAGTTCTCGCATGCGCACGAAGGCACGCATGATCTCGATGTTGGCAGCGATCGCGCGGGGGCTCTTGAGAATGCTGGAGAGCATGGCGACGCCCTGTTCCGTAAAGGCGTAGGGTACATATCGGCGTCCTCCTCGGCCCTCGTTTGAGGTCACAAACTGTGACCTCAAAGCAGCCCACTCTTCAGTGGTCAGCCGGAGCATGAAATCCTCTGGGAAACGCGTCAGATTGCGTTTCACTGCCTGCAACAGAACCTTGGTGGCAACACCATAAAGGGTAGCAAGGTCGGCATCGAGCAGCACCTTGTGGCCGCGCGCGATGAAGATGGATTGAGCAAAGCGCTCACTTGTTACGGCCGCAGCACCTCGTGCTGCTCATCGACATCCTGTGGCTTGTGTCCTTCAGCTTCCGCGGATCGACGGTAGCAGACCACGTGTCCGCTGAAGCCGCGTCTCGGCATTTCTGTGCGAACACACCGGTTATTGAAGACGCGCCGTTGACACCCTATGCATATTTATGCACCATCGCGCAACTTTATGCATGGCCGGGATAAATAACTGACCGACAATGGCTGCCGAACACCAACCTGTTTCGCGACGAGCGGCGATTCTGCGCATCCTGCGCGACTCGTCCGTGCGCAATCAGGACGAGCTGGTGCGGGTGCTGAAGCGGCAGGGGTTTGAGGCGACGCAGTCCAGCGTGAGCCGCGATTTGCGCGAGCTGGGTGTGGCGAAGGCGGGCGACCGGTACATCGTTCCGGTCGTCGACGATCTGCTGGCCGGGAATCACTTTGCGGCCGTCGCGAGCTTCGTCACGGAGATCAAGACGGCGGGATCGTTGTTGACCGTGGTGAAGACCACGACCGGGACGGCCCAGAGTGTGACGGTAGCCATCGACAGGGCGCGATGGCCTGAAGTCGTCGGCACCATCTCGGGCGACGACACGATCTTCATTGCGACCGACGACGGGCGCGATCAGCGCAAGCTGGGCGAGCGTCTGCGCGAGGTCTTCAACGTCTGACGACTGGAGCTGCGGCCAGCTCTCGTCGTGAGAGAGCTGGCTGAGTTTCTTTTTGTTTTCTGAAAACGAGTTGCGACCATGACCGACACATTGCCCGCGGGCTCCGAACCGATTCTTCTCGCCTTTTCCGGCGGCCTGGACACGTCGTTCCTCGTGCCGTGGTTGAGCGCGACCTACAACCGTCCCGTGATCACGGTCACGGTGGATACGGGCGGCATCGACGCCGAAGCGGCGAAGGTGCTCGAACAGCGCGCGCGGCAGCTCGGCGCGAAGGATCACGTCCTGGTCGAAGCGAAGCAGGGCTACTTCGATCAGGTGTTGAAGTACCTGATCATGGGCAACGTAAAGCGCGGCCAGCTCTATCCGCTGTGCGTCGGCGCCGAGCGCGTGATGCAGGCCCAGACGATTGCGCAATGGGCGAAGAAGCTGGGCACGAGCATCATCGCTCACGGTTGCACGGCGGCCGGCAACGACCAGGTGCGCTTCGAAGTGGCGCTGCGCACGCTCGCGCCTGAGCTCACGATCCTTGCGCCTGTGCGCGACAAGGCATTCAAGCGACCCGAACAGCTCAAGTATCTGGAAGATCGCAAGCTGCCGATTCCGCCGTTTGGCGCCGCGTATTCAGTCAATCGCGGTCTGTGGGGCGTCACCATCGGCGGCAAGGAAACGCTGACGTCGAACGACACCATTCCCGATCATGCGTGGGTGTTGTCACGCGACGCGTTCGACAAGCCTCAACCTGCCGAGCTGCACACGATCGGGTTCGAGAAGGGCCTGCCCGTGAGCCTCGACGGCGTGAAGCTCGATCCAGTCACTCTCATCGAGAAAGTCGAGGCGATCGGTGCAAAGTTCGGCGTCGGCCGCGGCATTCACTTGGGTGACACGATCATCGGCACCAAGGGCCGTGTGGCGTTCGAAGCGCCTGCGGCTGAAGTGTTGATCAATGCGCATCGCGAGCTGGAGAAGCTCACGCTGTCCGGCCGTCAGCAGCGCGTGAAGGAAATGCTGGCCGGTCCGTATGGGGATCTCGTGCACGAGGGCCAGCACCTGGATCCCGTGTGCCGCGACATCGAAGTGCTGTTCGTGTCGTCGCAGAGCCGCGTAACAGGTGAAGTGAAAGTCCTGTATAGACCGGGCACTGCGTTCGTCGCCGGCGTCACGTCGCCTTACTCACTCATGGCCGTGAGCAAGGGCGTGTATGGCGAATCGGCCGGCGAATGGACGCCACAGGATGCGCTGGGCTTCTCGAAGATGGTCGGTCTGCCGAGCATCTTCTGGCATCGCGCGGGCAAGGGTTCTTGAGCAAACGTCGAAGGTAACCACCACTGCAATGAAAACCGTAGTCGTCGACAAGCTGGCCTCGATCACGCTGGCCTGCAATCTGAGCCATGAGTTGCGCATCGAGACCAAGGACATTCCGTGTGAGGAAGGCGTCGTGCTGGTCGTCGAGGTGCTCAACAACAAGTCGACGTACAACACGCTCGAGCTGACCAGTGGCCGCATGGCGAAAGTCGCGAAGGGCGACATC
>JBEVDW010000611.1:0-4289 GCA_040513115.1 Steroidobacteraceae bacterium
GCAAGACGGCCCAAGCGCTCGGGTAACAACGTCTCGATTTTCTCGCGCAGGCGGCGCGTCAGTACCGGTGCATCGCCGCTGCTACCGACGGCAACGATCACAGGCGAGCGATCCACGATCGCCGGCATGATGAAGCGCGAGAGCTTGCGATCGTCGACGACGTTGACGGGGATGTGACGGCTATCTGCGAACCGAGCGACCCACGCATTCACGGCTTCGCTATCAGTGGCCGCGATCACCAGACGCATGCCCTCGATGGCAGCGGGGGCAAACTCTTCCGCGCGATGTTGAATCTCACCGCGCTCGCACAGCGCTTGCAGGCGCTCACATAACGCCGGCGCAACAACCGTTACGCGCGCAGCGCTACGGAGCAGCAGCTCGACCTTGCGTGCAGCGATGGGGCCGCCGCCCACGACCAACACCGGCTCGCCGGACAGTCGCAGGAAAATGGGAAAGTAATCCATGGTGCTCGCAGCATTCGCGCTGCGGTGGAGAGCAGTTACTGGGCCGCTGCGCGTCGCGGCTCGACCTTCAGCGGGATCACACGACGCGGATGTAAACCGCACTCGCGCAACTCGGCGGCTTCCCACCACCAGCGACCCGAGCGCGGATCTGCGCCCGCCTCGACGGGACGCGTGCACGGTGCGCAACCGATGCTGGGATAGCCACGATCATGCAGCGCGTTGTACGGCAGGTTCTTGGCGCGGATGTACGCCCACACATCGTCTTCGGTCCAATCGAGCAGCGGGCTCACCTTGTAGAGATCGTATTGCGGATCCCACGCGAGCGGCTCGCCATGCGCGCGTTCGATCGATTGCTCGCGACGCACGCCCGTCACCCATGCCTTGTAGCCCGCGATCGCGCGCTTGAACGGCTCGATCTTGCGGATCTGGCAGCAGCTGCGGCGCTCTTCCTGACCGAGGTAGAAACCGTTGATGCCGTTATCGCGCACGTAAGATTCGATCGCCTCCGCATCGGGATAGAACACCGGAATGCGGCGCTGATAACGGCGCTCGACGCGATCCAGCAGGGCGAGCGTCTCGTCATGCAGGCGACCCGTATCGAGGGTCACCATGTCGATCTGGGGAACGCATGTGCAGATGATGTCCGTCAGCACCATGGCCTCGGCACCGAGGCTGTTCGAATACACCACAGAACCGTGCTCACGCACGGCTCGCTCGAGCAGAGCACGGGTGCTCTGTACGAGGGCTTCGACACGGGGACTCAGGACATCAGTGGGCATCGTCGATCTCGAACGTAGGCGGAAAACGCCTTTTGGTACGTGCGAGCGACTCTACTGACCGGCTTATAACCCAGGAACTACCTTTTCGTTCTGTCATGATGCGGGCGCGTTATGGCCCCCAGCGTCGCTCCCGGCTACTCTATAACCCTATGAAACTACAACAATTGCGCTACCTGGCCGCGATCGCTGAAAACGACCTCAACATCACCGCCGCGGCCGAAAGGCTACACACGTCACAACCCGGCGTAAGCAAGCAGTTAAAACAGCTCGAGGACGAGCTCGGGTTTCCGATTTTCGTCCGTCAGGGCCGCACCCTGACCCGGGTCACGCCGGCCGGCAAGCGGGTCATCGAACGGGCCCTGCGGATCTTGAAAGAAGTACAAAGCATCCGCCGCCTGGCCGATGAACATAAGGACAGCACCCGCGGCTCGCTATCCATTGGCACGACCCATACGCAGGCCCGGTACGTACTGCCACCCGTGATCCGGCAGTTCCGGCAGCGCTACCCGGAGGTCGAGCTTCACCTGCACCAGGGTACGTCGGAGCAGATTGCCGACATGGCCGAACGGGACCGCATCGACTTCGCCATCAACACGGGCTCGCAGGAGCTGTTCACGAACCTGGTGCTGCTGCCCTGCTATCGCTGGCATCGCCGCATCGTGGTGCCCCGGAACCACCCACTCGCTGAAGAAACCAAGCCCACGCTGCAGACGCTCGGCAAGTATCCGATCGTGACCTACGTCTTCGGCTTCACGGGTCCGTCCTCGCTGCAGCAGATCTTCGCGCGCGCAGGCGTGACACCTCATGTGGCACTGACGGCACGCGATGCGGACGTCATCAAGACCTACGTGCGATTGGGACTCGGCGTGGGGATCGTGGCCGGCATGGCCATGGATCCGCGCGAGGATTCCGACCTCGTTTCGATCGATGCATCCCATCTGTTTCCCGCACACCTGACCTGGGCGGGCTTTCATCAGGGCGCGCTCTTGCGCAGCTTCATGTACGAATTCCTGCAGCTGCTTGCGCCCCATCTGACCAAGCGGCTGGTGGATCGCGCAGCCAATGCGGGCACGGCGGAGGACATCGAAGCACTGTTCAAGGACGTCGAGTTACCGGTGTATCGCTGAGCTCTCCAGCCGCACGAGCGCGAAGTGGATCTACTTTGCCGCTCCGGGTTGATTCGCATCGATGATCGAGCTCTATCCCCAGATCAAGCTGATCCACATCATCGCCGCGTACACGAGCGGAACGCTCTTTCTTCTGCGAGGGCTCGCATTGCATCTCGGGCATCAGTGGGCGATGGCGGCTCCACTGCGGTATCTGAGCTATGCGATCGACACCGTGCTGCTCACGGCCGCAGTGATGTTGGCGGCGACGCTGCATGAGTATCCGTTCGTTCACGCCTGGCTCACGGTGAAAGTCGCCTTGCTGGTGGTGTACATCGTGTTGGGAACGTTCGCGCTCAGGCGGGGACGAACCGTAACGATCCGCGTCGCATGCTGGCTGGCGGCACTGGCTGTGTATGCCTGCATCATCAGCGTGGCCCGGGCGCATCATCCGTTTGGAATGTTTTCGAGTTGACGGCTCACGGCTAGCGGCCTGACAGTCCTCTCTCGTCCGCCCAGCGCTACCACAACTCCACGACTGCATGCCCGCGAACACGCCTGACCGACCCAAAGCGCGCTCCATCAAGCCACTGCGCGCCCTGATGCCCTACCTGCGCGCCTATCGCGGCACGCTGGCACTCGCACTGACTGCGCTGGTGATTGCTTCGGCGGCGATGCTCGCCTTGCCTCTGGCGCTGCGTGATGTGATCGATGCCGGAATGATCACGCGCGATCGCGCCACGATCGATCGCTACTTCGTTGCGTTCCTGCTGGCAGCCATCGTGTACGGCGTGTTTGCAGCGATTCGCTTCTACATGGTCACGTGGCTCGGTGAGCGTGTCGTCGCCGACATGCGCAAACGCGTATACGAGCGTGTCGTGCGCATGGACCCGACGTTCTTCGAAGTCACACGCACGGGCGAAGTGCTCTCGCGACTGACGACCGATACGACGCTAGTGCAATCGATTGCCGGCGTGGGCATTTCGATCACACTGCGCTCCACGATCAATCTCGTCGGCTCGCTCGTCCTGCTTGTGCTGACGAGCCCACGACTCACCGGGATGATCCTGGTCCTGATTCCGCTCATCGTCGCACCGCTGATCGCCATCGGTCGGCGTGTGCGCAAGCTGTCTCGCGCGGCGCAAGATCGCGTGGCCGAGACCAGTGGGCTTGCCGATGAAACGCTGAACGCCATTCAAACCATTCAGGCCTTCACGCTGGAGCCGATTCAAACAGCGCGCTACAGCAGCGCCGTCGAAGGTTCGTTCGCGACGGCTGTACGACGCTCACGCATTCGTGCGTACATGACGGCAGTAGGTACGATGGCGATCTTCGGCGCGATCACCGCTGTGGTGTGGATCGGTGCACACGATGTGCTCGCGGGCCGGATGAGCGCGGGCCAGTTGAGTCAGTTCCTGCTGTACGCCGTGTACGTGGGCGTCGCTGCCGCCTCGTTGAGCGAAATGTGGGGCGAGGTGCAACGCGCAGCGGGCGCGATGGAGCGATTGATCGAGCTCGAGCGTGCCGAGCCGACGATCAAAGCGCCGGCGAATGCGCTTCCGCTTCCCAAGCAGATGCGAGGTGCCATTCGCTTCGATCGCGTGAGCTTTCGATATCCCTCGCGGCCGGACACGTATGCGCTCCAGGAATTTACCCTCGACATTGCACCCGGAGAGACAGTGGCGCTCGTTGGGCCATCAGGTGCCGGCAAGAGCACGAGCTTTCAATTGCTGTTGCGCTTCTACGATCCGCAGTCGGGCCGCGTGCTGCTGGATGGCATCGACATTCGTCAGTCGAGCCCGCAAGACGTGCGCGCGCACATCGGACTGGTTCCGCAGGAAACGGTGCTGTTCGGCACCAGCGCAAGCGAGAACATTCGTTATGGCCGACCCGGTGCGACGGATGCGGAAGTGGAGGAAGCGGCGCGCGCAGCGGGCGCG
>JBEVDW010000612.1:0-2756 GCA_040513115.1 Steroidobacteraceae bacterium
GGTTTTTTTTACAACCCCACCTGCGTGGTTTTGTGGGCGGCGCGCGCCAACCCCGCGCCAACGTCCGCAAGAATGCGCTCCGGCATCATCGGAAACGCATCGCTGTGTGCCATGGCCTGATTGCGCTGCGCGAACGCACGTCGAAACTCTTCGATGCGATGGACCATCTGCGGGTATTTGCGACCCTGCGGATACAACTCGCGCGCGACCTCGACCAATGTCTGCAGTGCGGCCTTCAGGTCTGCCACCGCACCGATTTCAACGGGGAAATTGCGCCCGATCTCGCTGGGCTCGATATCGATGTGCATGAGCCGCGTCGGTGGAATGTTGAATGTGAAATCGCGGTACCACGAACTGCAATCGGCTTCCTTGAAGCGAGTGCCGAGTCCAAGCACCCAGTCCGCGGACAGGCAACTCTGGTTGACCAACTCGGTGCCCCAGAAGCCCGACATCCCCAGCAACAGCTGATGATCGTCCGGCAACGCTCCCTTGCCCATGAGACTGTGCGCCACCGGCATCTGCATGTGATCGACGAATGCACGCAACTCCGCGCACGCGTCCGCAAGCACCACACCGCCACCCACATACAAGAGGGGTCGGCGTGCCTCGCCCAGTGTTCGTGCGATCTCCTGTGCAGTGTTCAAATTCAGCGACGGTTTGCGGAGCTGGCGTTTGCCGGCGTTCAACCGCTCGAACAGAGTCGGATCGATGGAGGCTGAGAAGACGTCCATCGGCACATCGACCAGCACTGGACCCGGTTGGCCCGAGGTCGCGAGCTGAAATGCCTTCTCGATGATTTCCGGCAGCAGCTCTGCCTTGTCGACGCGCCACGCTCGTTTGACGATGGGTCGAAGAATCTCGAACTGCGCGCCATCGGCATGCAGGTTTACTTCCTGATGCGGGTGCTTACCGAAGTAGTGCGTGGGCACATCGCCGGCGATGACAACCATCGGAATGCAATCCAGCGCTGCGTTGGCGACCCCTGTCGCAGCGTTCGTCAGACCCGGGCCGAGGTGCGTGAGCAGCACGGCAGCTTCACCCGACGCTCGCGCATAGCCGTCGGCTGCGTGAGCGGCGATCTGCTCGTGACGCACATTCACGAACTGCACCTTGCTATCGGCCATTGCAGATAGCACGGCGATGTTGGTGTGTCCGCAAAGACCGAATACGTACCGAACGCCGCGGCGTTCGAGATATCGGACCAGAAGCTCAGCAACCGTTTGCGTCATGATCAGAAGACCTCTGTGCCGTAAAACTCCCCAAAGAGCTCGGCATCGGGCGGGCGGTCTTCGGGAATGGGACGACTCACCCACGTCACCTGCATGAAATGCTTCAGGTGGATGTTTTCGTTCGTAATGCCCCCGCCCCAGATGCCGCATCCGAGGCTCGAAGTCATCGGCATGCCGTTGGTGAAGGAACCGGCGTTAGCTTTCGATTGCGGCTGCCGGACCATGATGCGGCTGACCGGCGCGACACGCGCCAGCCGATCGATGTGCTGATCGTTGTGTGAGTAGATCCCACACGAGTGTCCTTTGCCGCCCACCTCGTAGATCTGTCGTACCAGTTCGAGCGCATGATCGAAGCCGTGATACTTGTACACCGCGAGCAGCGTCGTGAGCTTCTCGCGGGAATAGTTGTGCTCGCGTCCGATGCGGTCGTTCTCCACGATGATGAAGCGACTCTCCGCCGGGATCGCGAAACCCGCTTGAGCTGCAATCGCTTGCGGCGAGCAGGCCACGGTCTCAATGCGACGATGACCCGCTTCGTCCCACATCACTTTCTCGAGGGCCGCGGCTTCGGGCTTGCCCGCCAGGTAACCCCCTTCCGCCACCAAGGCGCGAACAAAATCGTCGTAGATGCGATCGTCGATCAGCAGATTTCCGTCTGCCGAGCAGCCCGAACCGAAATCGGACGTTTTAGATATCCGCGTGTTACGGGCTGCAACATCGATATCCGCGGTCTCATCGATCACCATGGTCGCATTGCCTGCACCCACGCCGTACGCCGGCCTACCGGAGCTATAAGCGGCACGTACCATCGGCTGTCCACCTGTTGCGAGCGTCAGATCGCACTTCGACATGAGCTCATGAGTCAGCGGGATGGTGGGCTTCTCGATGCATTGAAATAGATCCGGCGGCGCATCCTGACGCCGCAGAGCCTCACGCATTACACGAACCATCTCGAACGTTGTCTGGCGCGAGCGTGGATGCGGCGAAAAGATGACGGCATCCAAGCATTTCAGTGCGTAAATTCCCGTGAAGGGCGGCGTCAGTTCGGGATTCGTTGTCGGCACCAGGGAAGCGATGACACCAGCAGGCTTGCCGTACTTCACGATGCCCTTCTCGGGTACGTCTTCAACGACTCCAATACTTTTCTGTCGCAATGCATCGCGCAGCACACCCATGATCTTGAAGCGCTTCTGATGACGCCCTTCTGGATCGCCGAGCCCGCTTTCCTCAATGCTGACCTGCACGATGCGACCGAACGTCTTCTCGTTTGAGGTCGCCCAGCCAAGCGCCTGACAGAGCCGATCCACGCGCTTCTGATCGTAGTGCTCCACCGCACGCATGGCGCTGCGAGCACGCGCGATCATCCCGTCGATGTTCTGGTCGGACGTGGCCAACTCAGTTGCCATGTTGATCCCCTTGATTACCGAGCCACTTTGGCGGCTCACATCTACCGGCTACAGCCTTGGACGCGCACGACCCTCGAGCGCAAGCAGGCGACCGTCTCGAAAGTACGACCTGCACCCTGCC
>JBEVDW010000613.1:0-3527 GCA_040513115.1 Steroidobacteraceae bacterium
CGGGTGCGAAGCTCACCATCGAAGGGGACTGGAATGTCTGATCGAGCAGGTGATGCTCTTCCTCCACGCCTTCGACGATCATCGTGTGGCCCTTGTGGCTGTCGGGCGCATCGTTCTCCACCCAGCGCACGAACTTCGCGGCAGCGTCGATACGCGAATCGCGTCCATCTAATTCAGGTGTCGAGAACGGCGCCGGATTGAAGCCCTGCCACATGAGCAGCTCCTGAAACCCGCGGCCTGCCGCAACCAGCCGTTGCAGCTTGGTCGTGCCCGTACGGGGCAAACCGATGATGGCGGCCGGCGGCTGCAGCACTTCTGCAAGGATTTCGGGATGCTGCTCGAGATCACGTTGCATGCGCAGACGATTCACCAGCAGACGGATGATCGTGTCTTCGATGCCGATGCGCCCGCGCTCGTGCAATTGATCGAGCACTTCGTTGATCGACTCGACGAGCTTGCGTAACGCCGGCAGAAACACTGGCGAGCCGAAGCGCTCGACCTCCGCTTCCTTGCAGGCTCGTGCGATCAAATGCCCGACGGTCAGCGGCTCATGCTTCACCGACGATCTCCAGCGGCGGCAACTGATATTCCGCCCGCAAGAAAGCGGGTTGCGGTTGATACCCGCGGAACATCAACTCGAACCGGCCTTGGGGCGCAGGCAACCAGTTGGCCGTACCCTCCGCGGGCTGATCGCGCTGCAGAAGGATCTCCAGGGAGCCGTCATCGCCATAGGCCAGGCCGGGTGTGCGATCGCCGATCGCGAAGCGATGAATGGGATTCTCGACCAGCATCAGATCGTCGTCGTACATCGTCAAAGACCAGAAGGCATCGACCTTCGGCAACTGACCTGCGGCGAACCGCAGCCGGTAACGATGCGAGCCGTCGAGTGGCTGGCCGTCAGGCCCCATGGACGTCCACGTCGGTACCGGATCGCCGGGCCGCAAGGTAAGCGACGCCGGCATGAGATAGATCGCCTCCTCCGCACCGACCATGCCGATGCCGTAGCGATTTACCGTCGCCTTGAACATCGGATCGCGGCCGCCTGCGTCGAAGTTCATGTTGACCGACCAACCTCTCAGGGCCTTGTTGGCGCTGGCAGCGAAGATCTTGTCGTTCGCGAGCCGCACGGCCTCGGCTAGCAAGGCGGCGTCCTGAAGATTTTCGACAGCTGGGTGTCGCCCCGGTCCGATTCCGATCGCAGCAAACCGCTGCATGGCTTCGACATCCGCCGGATCGGTGGGCGGATCGCTCGCCAGTGCATCGCCCAGGCGGTCGAAATATTCCGCGCCAAGGCGGTCGAGATGACTGTGTCGATGCGGGAAGTACGGACCGAGATCTTCCAGCAACGCCGTGGCAAGCAGCCCTTGGGGGTACTTCGACAGCGGCGTGAGCGCGAGCGTGCCATGGAATGCATTTGCAACCGCCACGTCGGCGGGGTTGTCGATCAACGTGCGCAAGAACGCGAACACGCGACGCGATGGAGCGCGGACCAGTGACATGCCAGCAGAAGCCTGACCGAGCCAATCCGGACCGGCGAGCAAGAAGCGCTGCGCGTGGGTACCGGTCGTCCGCCGACCGATGTAGGCGAAGTTGTTCGCATACACGTCCACGAGCTGCACGGAGTAGTAGCGATCGTGCGCGTCGCCGACTTCGATGACGAGCGGCTCGGCTTCCAGATCGAACCATGCCACTCCATACAACGTGTCGACGTTCACGCCGCCGTGATTCGGCGTGGCCATGCGATCCATGGCGAAGAAGCGATTGAAGGCGGCACCGGCGGCCCGGAAATCCCGCAAGTACTTCTCGTAGAGCATGCGTGGGAAGCCCCAGACATACGCTTCCACAGCGAGATTCAACGCATCCGCTTCGACGACCCGTTTCGGTTGGTCGGACATCGCTTTGCCTGATTGAGAGAGTGGACAGAATGTACGCCTGTGCGCACCGCCCGTACATCGACGGCAGGTGCGCTTCCCGGCTCTTCGCCGCTCCCGGCAATCAGCGATACGTGAGAATGACAAGCTCATCACAGCGGATATATAATCATTTGATATTATCCTGCCTGTTATCAGATGGCGGTCTCGTGGAGAAGATGAAGAATTTCGGTTTCCTGCTCAAGGACTTCAGCCGGCGCTACGGCACGCGGTTCGAGGAGCATGCGAGCGAGATCTCGCTGACCCTCATGCAATGCCGGGTCCTGATTGCCCTGGAGCGCAATGAAGGCACCAGCCAGGCCAGGCTGGCGGAGCTGGCCGATATGGATCCGATGATGGTCGTCCGCATCATCGACCGCATGGAGGCGAGTCAGTTGGTCGAGCGCCGCGCCGATCCTGCCGATCGCCGTGCGCGCAAGCTCTACCTCACCAAGAAGGCGAAGCCGCTGTTGCAACAAGTCTGGCGAGTCGCAGAGATCACCCGCGAAGAAGTCTTCGCGGGCGTGAGCAGAGCGGATCGCGAGACGTTCATGCGCGTGCTCACAAAACTTCACGAGAATGCCGGGGCGAGTGAGTCGACTTGAGCATGGATACACCCGAAAACGAACCCGTACCGGAGAGCGGCGGCGCGCTCAGCCGATTGCGCGGCGCACGCGTCCTCTTGATGGTCCTGGGACCGCTGGTGGTGCTGATCGTGGGCGCCTACCTGTACATCAAGGGTGGCCGCTATGAGTCGACAGACAATGCGTATGTGATGGCCGCCCGCGTCTCGGTCAGCGCGAACGTGCCCGGCCGGGTCGTCGAGCTGGCCGTGCGCGACAACCAGGTCGTTCACCGCGGCGACGTTCTCTACCGCCTCGAGGATGCACCCTTCCGTGTCGAGCTCACGGAAGCACAGGCCCAGTTGGCTACTGCTGTGCTCGAGGTGCAGTCGCTCAAGGCGAACTATCAACAGCGGCAATCCGAGCTCGTCTCGGCGGAAGAGACGCTCGCATTCCAGAAGAACGAGCTGGCGCGGCAACGCCGCCTGATCACTTCCGGCATCTCGTCGCAGTCACTGGTCGATCGCGCGACTCACGCACTCGATGAAGCACGTGCACGGCTCGAAGGCGTGCGCCACGAGATCACGGCGGTCGTAGCGCAACTCGGCGGCGATCCGGACATCGATCCGGCACAGCATCCGAACGTGCAGCAGGCTCAGGCTCGAGTGGATCGCGCCCGTCTCAATCTCGCCTACACGATCGTGCACGCGCCTCGCGACGGCATCGTCACGCGCGTCGAACAGCTGCAGGTCGGCAACTACATCGGCGCGTGGGTTCCCGTTTTCGCGCTCGTCTCGACCGATCACGTCTGGCTCGAGGCGAACTTCAAGGAAGACCAGCTCACGCACATGCGCGTGGGCCAGGACGCCACGATCAAAGTGGACACGTATCCCGGCAAGGTGTTTCACGGCAGGGTCGTGAGCATCAGCCCAGGCACGGGCTCGCAGTTCTCGGCGCTGCCGGCCGAGAACGCGACCGGCAACTGGGTCAAAGTCGTGCAGCGTTTGCCGGTACGCGTCGAGTTCACCGAACGAGATATGAAATACCCGTTGCA
>JBEVDW010000614.1:0-3479 GCA_040513115.1 Steroidobacteraceae bacterium
CGGGCGAGTACGTACCGGAGCGAGTGGTCGACAACGCATACTTCGCCGAGCTGACGGGAAAGCCTCCAGAGTGGTTTGCACAGCGCACGGGTATTTCGCAACGCCGCCGTGCCCAGTCCGATGAAGACCTGAACTCGATGGCGGTGGCCGCGGTGCAGTCACTTGCGAATCGTGTGCCCGCAGCGCTCGACGGAGTCGATCTCATCGTGGGTGCTTAGTACACACCGGTGGACACCATCGGCACGCTGGCGCACGTCATTCAGCGGCGCTTCGACCTGCGCAACGCCAAAGCACTGTACCTGTCCACGGCCTGCTCTTCGTTCGTCGATGCGTTGGAGCTCGCTACGGCCTACTGCGAAACGCGCCGCGCCAGCAAAGCGTTGATCGTGGCGGCCGAGCACAACAGCGCATACGCGCGTGACGAGGACATCACGTCTGGTCACCTGTGGGGCGACGGCGCCGCGGCTGTGACAGTGGGAGTCGATGGCGCGCGTGCCGAGTTCAAGGTGCTCGATGTGACTAGCCACGGCCTCGCGCACCAGGGCCACGGGCCTGACGCCATTTCGCTCAGCACGCGCACGCGAGCGCTGACCATGCCGCACGGCCGGGAGGTGTTCGAGCGTGCGTGCGAAGAGATGGCCAACGCCGTGCGTGGCGTGCTCACGGCCAACGAGCTCTCTTTGGGCGATGTCGCGCTGATCGTCCCGCATCAGGCGAACAAACGCATCATCCATCACGTCGCAAAGCAACTCGGCCTGCCGCCCGATCGCATGGGATTCACGATCGGCAGCCTCGGCACACGGGCTGTGCCAGCGTTGCCATCTCGCTGCATCGGTACACGTCGCAGACACGGCCGGGGGGCGCGCGTGGTGCTTGTCACGTTCGGAGGTGGCTATTCCGTCGGCGCCGCACTGCTGCAACGCGTGGGCGGGTTTGGTTGAATCCTTGACCTTACCAGCATGGCAAGGTTCATGATTGCGCATGCCACCGCCATCTTGGAGAGCGCATGCGCGCCTCGAAAGTCCCCGCCGAGCTGGCCGAAGCCAAGCAGCGCGGCTACTACAGCATCGGCAGCGCCGCACAGATCACCGGCGTGACCGCGAAGATGATTCGCCATTACGAGTCGCTCGGGCTCATCCCCAAGGCGAACCGGACCGCGGGTGACTATCGGGTGTATTCGAGCGCGGACCTGCACGCGCTGCGCTTCATTCGCCGGGCACGCGATCTCGGCTTCTCCATCGACGAGATCTCCGGCCTCCTGAATCTGTGGCGCAATCAGCGCCGCGCGAGCGCGGAGGTAAAGCGGCTTGCGCTCAAGCATCTTGCGGACCTCGACCGCAAGATCGAGCAGCTTCAGTCGATGCGCGCGACGATTGCAGGCCTGGCTGGTCATTGTCATGGAGATGAGCGTCCCGATTGTCCGATTCTGGACGACCTCGGCGGCCTGCCAACTGTTTCAGCCCTGCGGAACGATCGCTCATGAATGACCACACTCACGCGTGCTGCCACGGTTCCGATCCGCAGAAACACGACGGCGGCGCTGCCGAGCTGCGCGATCCAGTCTGCGGCATGAAGGTGACCAGCGCGTCGCCGCATTCCGCGGAGCACGAGGGCACACGTCACTTCTTCTGCTGCGCCGGATGTCGCACGAAATTCGTGGCGGATCCCGCTAGATACTTGCAACCGCGACCGGCTGCTCACGAGCACGCTGGTCATCCGCACGCCGACACTCAGATCAGGATTGCACCGCCGGGCACGATCTACACCTGCCCCATGCATCCTGAGATTCGGCAGGATAAACCAGGCAATTGCCCCAAATGCGGCATGGCGCTGGAGCCGGAGACGCCGCAGCTCGACGACGAGGATCATCCCGAGCTGAAAGATTTTCGTCAGCGCTTCTGGTGGACCTTGCCGCTGACGATTGTGGTCTTCGTTCTCGCCATGTTCGGTCATCGTCTGGGCTGGATGGAGCCCAGGACACAAACGTGGGTCGAGCTCTTGTTGTCGTTGCCGATCGTGCTGTGGGCGGGCTGGCCATTTTTCGTACGCGGTGTGCAATCCATCGAGCATCGCAGCCCGAATATGTGGACGCTCATCGGGCTGGGTACCGCCGCTGCGTTCACCTACAGCGTTGTGGCTACGATCGCGCCGGAGCTGTTTCCCGAGAGCTTCAAGGAGCACGGCCGCGTGGGCGTCTACTTCGAGGCCGCTGCCGTCATCATTTCGCTCACGCTTTTGGGACAGATGCTGGAACTGAAAGCACGCTCGCAAACCTCGGCCGCGATCAAGTCGCTACTCCGTCTTGCACCCAAGACGGCACGTCGGATCGAACCGGATGGCGCCGAGGCCGATGTGCCGCTCACGCACGTGCACGTCGGCGATGTGTTACGCGTGCGACCGGGTGAACAGGTGCCCGTGGACGGCACCGTGCTCGAAGGAATGAGCGCAGTGGATGAATCGATGCTCACAGGCGAGCCGCTCCCCGTCACCAAGCGAGCTGGAGACCGACTGATCGGCGCCACGCTGAACACATCGGGAAGTCTTACGATGCGCTCGGTGCGCGTGGGCTCGCAGACCGTGTTATCGCAGATCGTGCAGATGGTCGCGCAGGCGCAGCGTTCCAGAGCGCCGATGCAACGCATGGCCGACCGCGTGGCGGGTTACTTCGTCGTCACTGTCGTGCTCGTAGCACTCGTTGCGTTCTTCGCGTGGGGACTCTTCGGAGGCAACCAAGGCTGGGTGTACGGGCTCATCAACGCAGTCTCCGTGTTGATCATTGCGTGTCCGTGCGCACTGGGGCTCGCAACACCGATGTCGATCATGGTCGCGACGGGCAGGGCAGCCACACAGGGCGTGCTCTTTCGCGATGCCGCCGCCATCGAGAATTTCCGCCGGCTCGACACCTTGATTCTCGACAAGACGGGCACGCTCACCGAAGGCAAGCCGGCGTTCGAGAAAGCCATCGGTGCGGAGGGCAAGGACCTCGATGAAGTGTTGAGGATCGCAGCCAGCCTCGATCAGGGCAGCGAGCATCCGCTCGCGCATGCGATCGTCGACGCTGCGCGCGCCCAAGGTCTTCAACTCGCGCAGGCAGAGGCGTTCGAATCTGCGTCGGGGATCGGTGTGCGCGGCGTGGTCGAAGGTCGGCGCATTGCGCTTGGAAACACGGCCTTGATGCAGCAGGAAGGCGTCGACGTGCAGCCGCTGGCGAGTGCTGCGGATGAGCTGCGCAGGCAGGGCAGCAGTGTCATGTATCTGGCAGTCGATGGAGCCCTGTTCGGGCTACTCGCCGTCTCGGATCCCATCAAGGCCACCACGCCCGAAGCCGTGGCTCGCCTGCACGACGCCGGCCTGCGTGTCGTGATGGCGACTGGAGACGGCATCGCAACGGCACGCGCCGTGGCAAGTCGACTCGACATCGACGCAGTCCATGGCGAGGTGCAGCCTGCCGACAAGCTTGCGTTGGTGGAGCGCCTGCA
>JBEVDW010000615.1:0-9947 GCA_040513115.1 Steroidobacteraceae bacterium
CTCTTACCATTCGGCGCACCGGCTGCACCAGCTCTCGCCAACCTTCGCGCAGCTGGAGCGGCGGCTGAATCGTCACGTGCGGGCGTTCACGCAGTCGCTGCAGTTCGACATGGAGGGCCGTGCGCTCGCGATGACGGATTGCTGGGTCAACATCATGCCGCGGCAAGTCGTACACTCGTTGCACTTGCATCCACTCGCAACGATCAGCGGCACTTACTATGTGCAGACACCGAGAGGTTGCGCCGGACTCAAGTTCGAAGATCCGCGCCTGGATCGTTTCATGGCGGCCCCGCCGCGAAGGGCAGATGCGCATCCCGAGATGCAACCGTGGTCTGTCGTCTCAGCCGAGGCTGGCAAGGTCATCCTGTTCGAGAGCTGGCTGCGTCATGAGGTGATGCCGAATCCGGTCGCGACGGAGCGGATCAGCATCAGCTTCAACTACAACTGGTTTTGAGCCACGAATCTGCCGCTGTGCAGATCCAGAATCGCCTGCTCGATCTCCTGCTGCGTATTCATCACGAACGGTCCGTGCTGAACCACGGGTTCACCGATCGGCTTTGCCGCCAGCAGCAGGAACTTGGAACCCTCCTTTCCAGCGCGCGCAGTGAACGTATCGCCGCGACTCAGCACACCCGCACTGCGCGCACGTAGCGCAATCTCGCTTGCTGTCGGCCCTACGATGAGCTCGCCTTCGTAGGGATACACGAACGCGTTGTACTCGTTCGCGACCGGCAGTGAGATTTCAGCGCCCGCAGGCAGTTCGACATCGAAGTAGGTCGGATCCGTCGTCACACCCCGAACAGGCCCCTGCGACCAGCACCCGTCGTATTCCAGACGCCCGGCAATGAGCTTCACGCGCGCGCCATTCTCGAGCGTGACGACAGGGATCTCTTCCGCGGGAATGTCACGGTAAGAGGCCGGCTTCATCTTTTCCTGCGCGGGCAAGTTGATCCACAGCTGAAAGCCCCGCATGCGGCCGGCCGTCTGCTGCGGCATTTCCGAATGCACGATGCCGCGGCCGGCCGTCATCCATTGCACAGAGCCAGCTGCGAGGTCGCCGCGGTTGCCCAGGTGATCCTGATGCTCCATGTGGCCGTCGAGCATGTACGTGACCGTCTCGAAGCCGCGATGCGGATGCGAAGGAAAACCGGCGAGGTAGTCGCGCGGATCGTCAGAGAAGAATTCGTCCAACATCAGGAATGGATCCACACGCGCGCGTTGCCGCCCACCGAGGCTGCGGCGCAGCTTCACGCCGGCGCCATCCGACGTTTCAACGGAGTCGATGATCGAATCCACAGTGCGAGTGGTCATGATTTCTCCAGTCCGTCTCAAGCAACCTCTGCCAGAGCATCGCTGCTCAGCAACGTCGCGATCTCGCGCCCCGCATTCTGCAGCGACGCTTCTTTCTGCGTCGTGCTGATGTCCAGTCCTTCGGCATACACGAAGCTGACTGCGCTCATGCCGAGAAAGCTCAGGAAGTCTGCGACATAGCGCGTGACAGTATCCGTTGGCGTTCCGGCGTAAAAGCCGCCGCGCGCCGCAACGATGTGCACCTTCTTGCCGCTGATCAAGCCGACGGGGCCGTTCGCGGTGTAGCGGAAGGTCACGCCAGCGCGGGCGATGTGATCGAAGTACGCCTTCAGTGTGGAAGGAATGCCGAAGTTGTACGTCGGCACGCCGATCACGATTTCATCGACCGCCTGCAACTCCGCAATCAATGCATCCGAGAAGTCCACGACGGCCTGCTGTTCGGGGGTGCGTTCCTCGGGTTTGCTGAGGAAGGCCTGGAAGCGCTCGGCCGTCAGATGCGGAATAGGCGTCGCAGCCAGATCGCGCGTGATGACGTGTCCTTCCGGGTGTGCTTTGCGCCAGGCGTTCACGAACTCATCGGCAAGACGGCTCGACTGGCCTTCATTGGAGAAGAGGCTGGTCTTGAGCTGTAGCAGGGTGGGCATTGGCGGGGCTCCTATCGGTATGGGTTCGGCTCTGGGCCGTGCGCGTATTTGATGATTTGATCAGTAGATAAAAAAGCGCAAAGATTCGCTCGATCCAATCGAATGGTTAGATAGATGGCCGAATTCCCCCACATTTCCCTGGAGCAATGGCGTGCCCTGCTGGCCGTGATCGATGCCGGCGGTTACGCGCAGGCCGCGGGCGTCCTGCACAAGAGCCAGTCGGCGGTGACCTATGCCGTGCAGAAGATCGAGTTGTTACTGAAGGTGAAAGTGTTCGAGATTCAGGGACGCAAGGCGGTGCTCACGGAAGCCGGCAAAGTGCTGCACCGGCGGGCGCGCGCGTTGGTGGAAGAGGCGTTGCTCCTCGAGCGCAGTGCCACGGCCATGTCCCGCGATTGGACCCCTGAGATCCGTTTGGCCGTGGATACGGTGTTTCCGACGTGGCTGCTAATCGAATGCCTCGAGACGTTTGCGCACGAGCGTCCGGAAACCCGCATCGAGTTGTACGAGACCGTGCTCGGGGGCACGGAAGAGGCACTCAGCGAAGGGCGCGTCGAGCTCGGCATTGGCGGCATCGTGCCGCCCGGATTCATCGGCGATCCGCTCATGCGCGTGCGCTTCGTGGCGGTGGCCAGTCCCACGCATCCGCTGCATCACCTCGGCCGTGACGTGACCTATCGTGATCTGCGTCGCTATCGACACATCGTCATTCGCGACTCTGGCGCGCAGCGCACGCGCTCCGGCGGTTGGATGGGGGCCGAACAGCGTTGGACCGTCAGCCACAAAGCAACCTCCATTCGAGCGCTGACGATGGGTGCGGGCTTCGCGTGGTTCGCGGAGGAAAACATCCGCGAGGAATTGGCAGGCGGACTGCTGAAGCCGTTGCCGATGAAATCCGGCGGCGAGCGTTTCGCAGAGCTGTACTTGATCTTTGCGCAGCGGGACTACGCGGATCGGGATACGCGGCGGCTCGCGGAGATCATCAAATCACGGGCGCAGATGTGTCCGGTGCCTGTCGGGGGGTAGTTGGCAAGTGAGTCAACTGGTCTGCTGGTCAGAAGTGCGGCGGCAACCTCTGGCCAACAAGCCAACTGACCAGTAGGCCAACCGACCGACCTCACGCTGCCAACGTCACGCTTACCGGACAGTGATCGCTGCCCATCACCTCCGCGTGAATGTCTGCCGATTTCACGGCAGGCCGTAGCCCTTGCGAGACCATCACGTAATCGATTCTCCATCCCACGTTCCGGGCGCGCGCGTTGGAGAAGTTACTCCACCACGAGTAGTGCCCGTTGCCTTGCTTGAACAGGCGAAACGTGTCGATGAAGCCGGTGTCGACGAAGTTCTGAAAGCCCTTGCGCTCCTCGTCGGTGAAGCCTTTTTTGCCGCGATTGGCTTTGGGGTGAGCGAGATCCAGCTCCGTGTGCGCGACGTTGAGATCGCCGCAGAAGATAACGGGCTTCTTCAGCTCCAGCTGCTTGCAGTAGGCCAGAAACGCGGGATCCCAGTGCTCGAAGCGCAACGGCAGTCGACTCAGATCATCCTTCGCGTTCGGGGTGTATACCGTCACGACGAAGAACTTGTCGAACTCCGCCGTGATGACGCGGCCTTCTTCCGCGCTGTCGCGTTGCAACTCGTCCGCGAACCTGAAGCGGTTGGCGAAGTCCTGTGGAAAGCCCTTGATCACCGCGATCGGCTCCTGCTTCGAAAAGATGGCCGTGCCGGAGTAGCCTTTCTTGACCGCCGAGTTCCAGTGCTCGTGATAGCCGGGCAAATCGATCTCGATCTGTCCGCGTTCGGCCTTCGTCTCCTGCAGGCAGAGGATGTCCGGTTGGTGCGCTTCCAGGAAAGGATGGAACAGCCGCTTCTTCAGCACGGCTCGGATGCCGTTGACGTTCCAAGAATAGATCTTCATGTAAGCGGGCCCTGCGGATGGAAAGTAGCGGAGTGCCGTAGAATTCCAATTCGCAGGCACGGGTTCAAGGGTTGCAAGCGAATGGAAATAGAGATCGACGTCGACGCCATCAGCGAGCAAACCGCGCGCGAGTATGACCAGGCACGAGCCGACATCGCAGCGCTCGGACCCGTCCAGGCGCTCGAGCGTTCACAGCAACGCCACGATGCCTGCCTTGCCACAGCGCCCGACGCGCCGTTGCTCGCCTGCAAGGCGGGCTGCTTCTGGTGCTGCTTCTACACTGTCGATGTGCGTCCGGTCGAGGTCTTGCACATTCTCGACGCCATGCGCTCGCTATCGGCACACGAGCAGACGCGCATCGCGACCGAGGTGCAGGCGAACAACGCGGTGCTGAGCGCGCTCGAGGACGAAGAGCGGGCACGACGCAACATCAAATGTCCATTCCTCGCTGCCGGCCACTGTGTCATTTACGGCGCCCGCCCGCAGACCTGTCGCAACTATCACGCGACCAATGCGGCCGGATGCCAACGCTCATACGAAGAACCTGACAACCTCGACATCGATCCGGAATTCGCCCCGTTCGTCTACCAGCGTGGACGTGCCCATGTGGATGCGTTTTCCAAGGCGATGAGCGATGCGGGCTACGACACGCGGGCCTATGAGATGAGCTCATCGCTCGCCGCAGCGCTGCACGATCCTGATCGAACGCGCGAGCGCTTCGATCAGGGCGCGCACATGTTCCCGGAGCTTCATGGAACCGAAGTGCCTTCGGAGTTCCTGGGCGAGGAGACGTGACGAGCACCTTTCGCGGCGTCGTCCTGCAAGCCAGCTATCGCGTATCGAGCGGTGCCGCGGGCGAGCGCACGCCCGTCGTTCATGTCTACGGCCGCCTGGAAGTCGGCGGTACGTTCCTCGTGCGCGACGACCGACAGCGGCCACACTTCTATGTGCGCACGGCGAACGCGGCGTCGGCACAGGCGATCGTTCGGCGTGAACCGCTTGCAACGGACAAGCGCACGTTCGCAGGCGAGCCCGTGAGCCGTATCGATGTGCATGTGCCGGGCGATGTCCCCGCTTTGCGTGAGCGGTTGCACGATGCGGGAATCGACACCTTCGAAGCCGATGTGCGCTTTGCCGTCCGCTATCTGATCGAACGTGGCATCCAAGGCGGTTGCGAGATCGAGGGGAAGCCGACGGCCGGGGAGGGGATCACGTGGATATTCGACAATCCCGTCCTGCAGCCAGCAGACGTGCTGGTCGAGCCGCGAGTGCTCTCGTTCGATATCGAGACCGATCCGCAAGGCGAACGCTTGCTCGCCATTTCCGTGTACGCGCCGGGCATCGATGAGGTGCTGATCGTCGACGGCAGCGAGCGCCCGATGCCGGAGCGCGCGCGCCGCTGCGCCAATGAATTCGACGCCCTGGAGGCTTTCTGTCAGACGGTGCGTGCGTTCGATGCCGATGTGATCACGGGTTGGAACACCATCGACTTCGACTTCACCGTGTTACAGCGCATCGCCGCACGCGTGCGGCATCCGCTGGAGCTCGGACGCGATGCGGGCGCCCTACGTCTGCGCAAAGCGGAGGGTTACTTCGGCAGCGGCCAGGCAGCGATTCCCGGTCGCCTGGTGTTGGACGGCATCGATCTGCTGCGCGGTGCGTTCGTGCGCATGGACGACTACTCGCTCGATGCCGTGGCGCGCGAGGTGCTGGGCGAGGGCAAGGCAGTGGCCGGCGACGTGCGCGATCGCATCGGCGAGATCCTGCACAACTACAGGCACGACCTGCCGGCTTTCGCGCTCTACGCTCGCACCGATGCCCGGCTTGCCTATCAGATCGTCGAGCGCCTGAACCTCGTGCAGCTGGCATTTGCGCGCAGTCGGCTCACCGGCATGACGCCTGACCGCGTGGCCGCGAGTATTGCGTCGTTCGACTTCCTTTATCTCACCGAGCTCGAGCGACGGCGCATCGTGGCGCCCACCGTTCGTTCAGACGATTCGCGAGTGCACGCGGCTCAGCAAGGCGGCCACGTGCTGGAGCCCGTCACGGGCTTGCATCGCAACGTGTGGGTCTTCGATTTCAAGAGTCTGTATCCCAGCATCATCCGCTCGTTCAACATCGACCCGCTGTCGTATGTCGCTGAGCCAGGAACCGACAGCACGCTGATCCATACGCCGGGTGGCGCTTTCCAGCGCGAACCTGCGATCCTGCCGCGCATGCTCGATGAGCTGTTCCCCCGTCGCGAGGCTGCGAAGAAGGCGGGCGATGCTGTGGCTGGCAACGCCATCAAGATCCTGATGAACTCTTTCTACGGGGTGCTCGGCACGCCCGCGTGCCGCTTCTACAACCCGGCGCTTGCGAATTCGATCACGGGCACCGGGCGCGAAATCCTGTTGTGGTCCAAGGCATGGTTCGAGGACGCAGGTTTCAAGGTGCTGTACGGCGATACGGACAGCTTGTTCGTGCATTCCGGCATGGATGAACCGCAAGCGACGGAGGAGCACGGCCGCGCGCTCGCAAGTCGTTTGAATGCCGAGCTGGCGCGCTACTTGAGCGAACGCTGGCGGGTCTCCAGCCGCCTGGAGCTGAAGTTCGAGAAGCTGTATCGCAAGTTGTTCCTGCCGCGCGCGCGGCACAGCACGCGCGGTGCCAGCAAGCGGTATGCGGGCTTGCACTACGGCAAAGACACGGTGGAGTTCATTGGCATGGAAGTGGTGCGTCGCGATTGGACGGCGCTGGCCAAGCAGGTGCAGCGCGAGTTGTATCGCCGCCTGTTTGCGGACGAGCCGGTGGATGTTTACCTGGCGGAAGTCGTGCAGCAGGTCCGTGCAGGGCATCTCGACGACGCGCTCGTCTACCGCAAGAACCTGCGCAAACAAGCGTCTGACTACACTGCAACGACACCGCCGCATGTGGCAGCTGCGCGCAAGTCCACCGAGGGGTCGGGACGGTTGATCAGCTATGTGATGACGACCGCCGGGCCCGAACCGATCGACAACATCCAGCATCCGATCGACCGCGAGCACTACGTCGTCAAACAGATCAAGCCCGTCGCGGAACCCGTGCTCGAAACCCTGGGGCTGAATTTCGAACAGGTCATCGGCGACAGCCGGCAGTTGGATCTCCTATCGCTCTTCGACTGACGCCATGAACGCGGCAACACAGTCGTCTGCCTGCATGTGTCTGCAGCAACCGCTCACTCCTTTGCGCCTGGAGCAGCGCGCACTGCCGTCTGTGTCTGCGGGGCAGGTGCTGTTGAAAGTGCGCGCGTGCGCGGTGTGTCGTACGGATCTGCACGTCGTCGACGGCGAGCTGCCCGATCCAACGCTGCCGATCGTGCCGGGCCATGAGATCGTGGGCGAAGTCGTCGCTCGCGGCGCTGATACCTCAGTTGCGGTGGGTGCGCGTGTCGGCGTGGGTTGGCTCGGATTCAGTTGTGGCGTCTGTGACTTCTGCCGCGCCGGTCGCGAGAACTTATGCGACCGCGCGCGCTTCACGGGGTATCACATCGATGGCGGCTATGCACAGCATGCGCTGGTCGATGCGCGCTTCTGCTATCCGTTGCCACCTCAGCTCGATGACGTGCATGCCGCGCCCCTGCTGTGTGCCGGCACGATCGGGTATCGCTGCCTGCGCATGACGGAAGGCGCGCGTCGCGTCGGGCTCTATGGCTTCGGCGCTGCGGCTCACCTCATCGCGCAGGTCGCAGCGCATGAGAGCCGCGAGGTGTACGCCTTCACCAAGCGCGACGATGCGGAGGGTCAGCAGTTCGCATTGGATCTCGGTGCAACCTGGGCCGGCGACAGCTCGATGCGTCCGCCGGTCGAGCTGGACGCGGCCATCATCTTTGCTCCCGTCGGTGCACTCGTGCCGGCTGCATTGGCCGCGGTGCGTAAAGCAGGCATCGTCGTTTGCGGCGGCATCCACATGAGCGACGTGCCGACATTTCCTTATGCGCTGTTGTGGGGGGAACGGGTGTTGCGCTCGGTCGCCAATCTCACGCGACGCGATGCGGTCGAGTTCCTGGCACTCGCAGGCCGCATACCACTGCAAATTCACACTCGGTCGTACTCGTTGACGCAAGCGAATGAGGCGTTGAACGACTTGCGCTCCGGTCGCATCGCGGGGGCAGCCGTCCTGGTGCCTTAGCGTCGACGCGCACGCGTGCGGGCGTGCTCGAACGCAGTACGCATTCGCCGCACTGCAACCATGCGCATTGCTGCGTGTCGGGCGGTGCGCTGCTAGGATCGATGCGTGCACGAATCCACCGAGTCGTTCAGCGCCCGCCAGCTTGCGGTACTCGAAAGAGTGGCTGCCGGTGCGCCGCTGGCCGAGTTGTTGCGCGACATCGTGGATCTCGTCGAAAGCCAGGCAGAAGGAATGCTGTGCTCCATCCTGTTGCTCGACGAGAACAAGCGCCTGCGCAACGGCGCGTTTCACTCTTTGCCAGTCGCTTATCAGCGCGCCATCGAGGGCGAGCTCATCGGTCCGACGGCGGGCTCCTGCGGTGCGGCCGCATTTTTGGCCAAGCGCATCATCGTGAGCGATATCGAGACGCATCCGAACTGGGAGCACTACCGCGCGGCTGCGTTGCCCCATGGCTTGCGAGCGTGCTGGTCGACACCCATCTGTTCGCCGGATGGCAAGGTGCTCGGTACGTTTGCGATGTACTACCGTGAAGTGCGCGCGCCCAACGATGCCGAGATCGGCTGGGTCGACGTCGCATCGCATCTGGCGTCCATCGCCATCCTGCGTCACAGCAGCGAGGAAGCAGTGCGCGCCGGCGAGAAGCTGCTCTCAATGATCTTCGGCACCGTCGAGGATGCCATTTTCTATCTGTCGGTCGAGGGGCCGCGGCGCTACCGCATCATCGCCGCAAATCGCGCGCTGCTGAGTCTCACGCGTCTGGAAGAGTCCAATGTCGTTGGACAGCTGCTGGAAGAAGCCGCGTCGGATGCGGCGCGTCCGCTCGTCATGGACAAGTACGAGCAGGCGCGCTTGAGCGGCCAGCGGGTGACTTGGGAGGAAACGCATCGATGGAAGAAAGGCACACGCCATAGCCAGATGACGCTTCGCCCGATCCTCGATGCCAACGGTCGCTGCAGCAACATGGTGTGTACGGTGCACGACATCACGGCGCTCAAGAATGCGGAAGCCGAGCGCGTGGGGCTGGAAGGCAAGTTGCATCAGGCGCAGCGTCTGCAGTCGCTCGGCACGATGGCCGGCGGCATCGCGCACGACTTCAACAACATCATTGCGGCGATCTCATCCAACGTCGATCTCGCGTTGCTGGATGATGTGGGGAATGGTCATGTTCGCGAGCACCTCTTCGAAGTGCAGAAGGCCGCAAGCCGTGCGAAGAATCTCGTGCGCCAAATCCTGACCTTCAGCCATCGCGAGCCGCCGGCACGCGAGCTGTTCGACCCATTACCAACGGTGGAAGAAGCGTTGCTGCTGCTCAACGCGACGCTGCCGCAGAACGTACAGCTCGAGACGCGCCTCGATGCGACGATCCCGACGCTCTGCGGCGATCCCACCCAGTTGCATCAGCTGGTGATGAACCTCGGCACGAATGCGGCTCGTGCCATCGGTCAACGGCCCGGCATCATCGAAGTGATGCTCAGCGAGGTCGACCTGAGCGAGGGCACTCCGCGCCTGGAAAGACTGCGCCCCGGCAAGTACGTCCGCCTGTGTGTCAGCGACAATGGTTGCGGGATGGATGCAGCAACATTGCGGTATGCGTTCGATCCGTTCTTCACCACGCGTCCGATGGGTGAAGGCACAGGACTGGGTCTGTCCGTCGTGCACGGCATTGTCGAAGGACACGGCGGTGCAATCGATGTCGAGACCGAGCCCGGCAAGGGAACCTTGTTCCATGTGTACCTGCCGGCCTACGCGCCGGCTGTGAATGCGAAGGTGTTGAGTGAGGCGACCTCATCGCAGGACGCGACCGTGCTTTATGTCGACGACGATGAAGCGCTGGTGTTCCTGGCGACACGCGCGCTGACACGGCTGGGATATCACGTCGTCGGGTACCTGGATCCGAGTGCGGCGGTTCAGGACTTTCGCGCACACCC
>JBEVDW010000616.1:0-3981 GCA_040513115.1 Steroidobacteraceae bacterium
CGTGATGCTGTCGGAGGTGACGCGAGCCACCGTCGAGCCGGCGACGCCACGGCGGGCGCGAGACTATACGGGCGTGCGAATGAAGGTCCTGCTCATCGACGACGATCATGCACACATCGACATCATTCACAGTCTGCTGAAGGGCCTGCACTTCGACGTGCTGGTTGCCAACAACGGGTGTGCGGGACTGCAGCTCGCCGGCGAGCACGTACCGGATCTGGCCATGGTCGACATCTCGATGCCCGATTTGAACGGCTGGGAAGTCGTGCGCCACCTGCGTCAGAGCGAGCGGCTGCGGCAACTGAAGATCATCATGGTCTCCGCCAATGCCCACGAGTACAAGGCGGGCGGCAAAGAGGACGAGCTGCACGACGCCTTCGTCATGAAACCCGTCGATGTGCAGCTGCTGCTCGAGCGCGTGGGCGAGCTGTTGAGTCTGAAGTGGATCTACGAGCCCACCGTACCAGTGGTATCGCAGCCCGTTGGCGTGTTGCCGAGCAGCTCGCGCCACCACATCGACGACCTCTATCAGCTCGGCCGTATCGGCCATGTGCGCGGCATCCAGGCGAAACTGCATGAAATCGAATCGGAAGACCCGTCGAACAAACCGTTCGCGGTACACATGCGTGGCCTGGTAGCAAGCTTCGATCTGAAGCGCTACATGACCGTGCTGGAGGCGATGAGAAAGAATGCGTAGCGAAACCATGCGTCGCGACACCGTACTGGTGGTCGACGACACACCCGAGACATTGGGATTTCTCACCGACACGCTCGACCATGCCGGCTTCACCGTGCTCATCGCAACCGATGGCGAGAGCGCACTCGATCTCGTCGATCAGATCACGCCCGACCTCGTGCTGCTCGATGCCGTCATGCCGGGCATGAACGGGTTCGAAACCTGCCGGCGATTGAAGCGCGACAAGATGCTCACTCACCTGCCGGTCATCTTCATGACGGGCTTGAGTGAAACCGAGCACGTCGTGGAGGGTTTGGCCGCCGGCGGCGTCGACTATGTGACGAAGCCGATCATCGTCGATGAGTTGCTGGCCCGCATTCGTGTGCATCTCGCGAACGCGCGCACGGCATCCGGCACACATGCCGCGTTGGACGCCAGCGGCCGCTTCCTGCTCGCCACCGATCGCTCAGGACGGATGCTCTGGTGCACACCGAAAGCACGCCAGCTGCTGGCGGAGCTCTTTCCCTCGCACGGCGAACAAGGCGCAAGCCTGCCGCCCGCCCTGGTCGAGCAACTCTTGCAACTGCGTCAGGACGGTCACAAGACTCAGCCTCGCTCGCAACTGGAAAGCGCGGGCCGCCGATTGGAGATTTCCATGCTGAGCCCGATCGGACCGGACGAGCTGCTGTTCCGCCTCGCGGACTTGAGCAACGGAGCGGACGAGCAAGTCCTGCGAAGCACGCTGGCGCTCACCTCGCGCGAATCCGAGGTGCTGCTCTGGATCAGCCGCGGCAAGTCCAACCGTGAGATCGGCGAGATCCTCACCATCAGCCCCCGAACGGTGAACAAGCACCTCGAGCAGATCTTCGAGAAGCTCGGCGTGGAGAACCGAGCGTCAGCCGCTGCACGGGCGGTGAGGACGTTGGCGCGGGGATGAGCCGGGCCGAAGATCTTGCCTGGGAGAGAACGCAGACAGGACAGCAAAGAAGACGCCGATCATCTGACTTCGTCCTCACGTTCCTGTCGCGACTTGAATCTCCCTGCCTCGGCGTGATGCGCTAACATCGCCGTCGATCGAACACGCAGCTCACGGGGGAAACATGAAACGTTCTATTTATGCGCTTGGCGCAGGCTTGATGCTGGTCGTTGGGGCGATGGCTATTTCACCGCATGTTCAAGCGGCTGATGCAAAGGTTGCGGCGAAACCGGTGATCACCATTTACCACATCGAAGGGCGACGGTCGCAGCGCGTAGTGTGGTTGTGCGAGGAGCTTGGGATTCCGTACGAGCTCGTCTTCAAGCGTGGCGATCTCAGAGGTTCGATGCAGACCATCAAGGAAGTGAATCCGCTGATGCCGGTAGCGCCCACCGTGCGCATCGGCGACACCATCGTGGTGGAATCCGGCGCCATACTCGAATATCTCGTGCAGAAGCACGGCCTGGGCAAGCTCGCACCGCCGTTGGAGTCGCCCGACTATCTGCAGCACCTCTTGTGGCTGCATTTCTCCGAGGGCAGCGCGCTGCCACGATTGTCCGGTGACCTGCGGCGCATGATGCTCACGGGCGAGAAGACGCTCACACCGAATGTCTTCCCGGGCTCGAACGTCCAGCTCGTAGGCACCAAGGAAGTGATGAAATTCATCGAGGCGCATCTGTCCAAGTATCCGTACTTCGGCGGTAAGGAATTCTCGGCGGCTGACATCATGATGCACCTCGTGTACATCCAAGCGACCAACATTCCCGGCCTCGACCTCAAGGAGTATCCGCGCTTCGCCGAGTGGCGCATGAAGGTCGAGAGCCGCCCGGCATACGCCCGTACCTCCGAAGTCGCACTACCCGATGGCAAATCGCCGGACGGTCGGGGTGCGCCTGCGCCACAAAAGACCTGAACAGGGAGCCACCGCAAGGAACACGGAGATCACGATAGAGGGGCTTCACCGTGCCCTCACTGTCTGCTCGGTGTGTTCTCTGTGTTCTTTGCGGTCAACCCCTCTTTCCCTCCGCCCCCACGATATCCACGGTTTCCGTGTTGGGGTCGAAAACGACCTTCGCCTCTCCGCGTTCGAGTTGACGCAGCACGTGCGTTACCTTCTGCTCCAATGTGAACTCGCGCTCACCATAGTCAGTACCCTCGCGCAGAACGAACGATTCGACAACACCGCGCAGCGCCTCGTCCGATAGCTCGGTGTAAGGGATGGGTACGGGTTCTTTAGACTCGTCGTTCACGTGCGTCTCTTCGTGGTGATAGTTGACAGCTGACGGACCAACCGTCAGATGTGCGCGGCTACAGTCCAAACCACTCTCAACCGTCAACCGTCAACCGTCAACCGTCAACCGTCAACCGTCGTTCATGCTGTCACTACGAGATCTTCGCAAGGCTTACCCGGGCGCGACTACACGCCACGTGCTGAACGGCGTCTCGCTGGAACTCGGCGCGGGCGACTGTGTGGGCATCATGGGCGACTCGGGCGTCGGCAAATCAACCCTCCTCAACATCATTGCTGGGCTTGATCTGCCGGATGAGGGCGAAGTGCACCTGGAAGGTGTATCGATGCGAGCACTCGACGACGAAGGACGCACCCTGCTACGGCGGGCGCGCATTGGGTTCGTGTTCCAAGCCTTCCACCTCCTGCCGCACATGAGCGTCGCCGCGAATGTGGGACTGCCCCTCGCGTTGAACGGCATGCCTGCGGCGCAATCGCGTGAACGTATCGAACAGTTGCTGGGCGCTGTCGGCCTCGCAGAGCGCCGGCACAGCCTGCCGCGTGAGCTGTCTGGGGGTGAGATGCAGCGGGTGGCAGTGGCTCGTGCGCTCGTGCATCGCCCCGCGCTGGTGCTTGCGGACGAGCCGACCGGCAATCTCGATGTGGAGAGCGCGAAACTCGTGCTCGAGCTGCTGCGTGAGCAGGCCCGACAGTCGAAGGCAATGCTGATTCTCGTAACCCATTCGTTGACGGCGGCGCATACGATGGATCGAGTGTTGCAGTTGACGCCCCGCGGGCTTGAACTTCACAAATGAGCGTCCAGCCCGGCACGGCGCGCCTGCTGCTCGCAACGGTCTGGGCACCGGTGCGCTCGAGTCTCGGACGCACTGTGCTGTCGCTGATCGCCATCGCGCTTGGCGTTGCGCTCGGCTATTCCATCTACATCATGAATCGCGCGACGACCGCTGAAGTCGCGCAGGCGGCCCGCAGCCTGCTCGGCGAGGCGGACCTCGTGGTGCAAGGCACGCGCGAGGGCTTCGACGAAGCGCTGTACCCCAGCATCGCCCGTACGCCCGGTGTTGCGGTCGCAAGCCCTGTGGT